>JBKJZI010000349.1:0-5588 GCA_046715155.1 Chthonomonadales bacterium
TAGTGGTTGTTACCACTGTTTTGCCCGAGTTCTTGTTGTCCCACCAGGTCAGGATCTCGTCGATCCGGCGGATTCTGGGGGAATCGTAGTAAGTGGTGGTGGTAACCATCGCCGGCCGAAACTCTACGAGGTTGCGCAGGGCGTCTGCCTTGCTGGCCCCGAGTCGTTCCGTAATGGTAGCCCAGATGCTGTCCCGCTGGGTCATAAAGGCCTGGCGCGCGTCGTTCACGCGAGTCTCATGGCTGGCGTGCGCGGTACCGCTGTACGCCATCAGGTCATCGGACGTGATCACCGTGGACATGCGATAGTTCATCTCGGAATCGCGCAGGTCGCGAAGAAGACCGAGGACCGACGCGATGTCATGCTTGCTGAAGTCCGCGTCATTAATGGCCTGGATGGCCCGGACGCGCGCAGTGTCATAGTCGTACGGCGTCCAGACGATGTCCGTGGTTGCCTGCGCTCCGACGGCGCCCGCGGATCCGATGAGGCTCAGCGCCAGCGCGGAGCCAATCATACAGAAACGTGCTCGCAGATTCATAGGATTCTCTTCCTTTCGTCCCGGAAAGCGAAGGTGTTCCGGTCAGCGAGTTAACGGGGCCGCTACTCGCGCGGCCCTCGGATAACCCATATCTGCCGGATTCACTCTGTTTCGCAGACTAGGACGGTCGGCCGTATCTTCATGTTCCAATGGAGAAAAGTATTCCGACAATTACGTCGCCTTGATCAGCCACATTGCCTGCGAAGGGGCGTCGTTTGGTAGAATAAAGGCAAGCTGCGGGCGCAACTAAAGGCCCGTCGGCGCGGAGCTTCAACGTGAATCGCGCAACCCTCATCACCGGTGCCGTCGTTTCAACGGCCTTGCTCGCCGGATTTTCGCAATTCGCCCAGAGCGCACAGGATGCTCCGAAGGCGCCGGACGCGCACGCGATCGAGTTCTTCGAAAAGAAGGTTCGGCCGCTGCTGTTCAACAACTGTTTCGGCTGTCACGGGCCGGCCAAACAGATGGGCGGAATGCGGCTCGATTCTCTCGCCGGGATGCTGAAGGGCAATAGCGCTGGCCCCGTCGTGGTACTCGGACATCCGGACAACAGCCCTCTGATTCAGGCCATTCGCTACAACGGCAAGATCAAAATGCCGCCCACAGGCAAGCTCAAGCCTGACGAGATCGAGGCCCTCACCGAATGGGTGAGGATGGGCGCCCCCTGGCCCGGACAGACCGCGGCCAACGCAATTCAAACCGGCAAATCCGGCGATTACGTCATCCCTGATTCCCTCAGGAATCACTGGTCGTTCAAGCCTGTCCGCAAGCCT
Organism: Chthonomonadales bacterium; assembly: GCA_046715155.1. Lineage (GTDB taxonomy): Bacteria > Armatimonadota > Chthonomonadetes > Chthonomonadales > CAJBBX01 > JBKJZI01. The sequence goes on from JBKJZI010000349.1 coordinate 1,312, forward strand.
TCTATCCCCAGAATCCAGAATCTGAAATCGAAAATCCAGAATCCCATCGACGCATTCCATTTGGCCCAGTTGGAGAAGAAGAGGATTCCGCCGAATCCGCCGGCTGATAAGCGCACCCTGATCCGCCGAGCGTATATCGACCTGACCGGGCTGCCGCCCACTGCGGATGAGATCGACGCTTTTGTCGCGGATGCTTCCCCGAATGCCTTTGTGAAGATCGTCGACAAACTGCTGGAATCGCCGCGTTATGGCGAGCGTTGGGCGCGCTACTGGATGGATGTTGCCCGTTATTCCGACACGAAGGGATACGTCTTCACCGAAGACCGCAACTTCCCCAATGCCTACACATTCCGGGACTACGTAATCCGTGCGTTCAATGATGATTTGCCGTACGACCGATTCGTAATGGAACAGATCGCGGCGGACAGACTGCCGCTCGGCGAAGACCGCCGGCCGTTGGCGGCCATGGGATACCTTACCGTCGGCCGCCGGTTTCTGAACCAGCAGCCGGACATTATCGACGCCCGGATCGCCCTGGTGACGCGCGGATTCCAGGGCCTGACCGTCGGATGCGCCCGCTGCCACGACCACAAATACGACCCGATCCCGACCGCTGACTACTACTCGCTGTATGGGGTTTTCGCAAGCTCGATGGAAGCAAATCCGCCTCCCGGAATCTCCCCGAAAGTCATCTCCGAGCCGTATGAGGCCCATACCGCGAAGCTGCGAGCCGCGGAAAAGGAAGAGAAGGACCTGATCCAGGCACAGATCCGCCGCCTTCGCCAGATCCTCAAGGACACGCCGGACGCTCTCACCAAGGAGACCAAGGACATCCTGCAGGGATTCAGGGTCGGAACGCTTCCGGACGATCCGAAGAAGCGGTCGAAGCTCGAGGAGGCTTTCGAGCAGCCGGCACGTGACCGGCTAAAGCCCCTCCGAGAAACGATGGCGGAGCTCAAGAGAACCATGCCGACCGCGCCCGAGTTCGGGATGGCGATGGAGGACCGGGAAACGCCGGTGAATCCGCGCGTATTCGTCCGCGGCAACCCAAATAACCACGGCCCGGCAGTCCCACGCCAGTTTCTACTCATCCTCGCCGGCACTAACAGAACGCCTTTTACGGAGGGCAGCGGACGGCTGGACCTCGCCAAAGCAATCGTCGATCCCAAGAATCCGCTCACGGCTCGGGTGATGGTAAACCGCATCTGGATGCACCACTTCGGCCAGGGGATCGTCCGCACTCCCAGCGACCTCGGCACCCGCGGCGAGCCGCCGACACATCCGGAACTCCTGGACTGGCTGGCGGCGGAATTAACGAATCCCAGGGTACGGGGTACAGGGTACAGGGTACAGAGTACGGTCAAGCCCAACGACCCAACGACCCAACGACCCAACGACCCGACGCCCTGGTCCATCAAGCACATCCACCGACTAATCATGAGCTCGGCCGCCTACCAGCAGAGCAGCGCCTGTGATTCCGCGCGGTTTAACGCGGACCCGGAAAACAGACTCATCTCTCGCATGAATCGGCGACGGATGGATTTGGAGGCGATGCGCGATTCGATGCTCGCCGTCTCGGGCCGAATAGACCTGAAGATGGCGGGACCGTCAGTAGACATCGTGGATGCCAAGGCGACGAGGCGATCAGTATACGGATTCATCGAGCGGCAGAACCTGCCCGGCTTCTTCCGCACCTTCGACTTCGCCAGCCCCGACCTCAGCACGCCGACGCGAGCGCGAACGACCGTACCGCAGCAAGCGCTCTTCATGATGAACAGCCCGTTCGTGGTAGAGCAGGCGAAAGCCCTGGCAAACCGTCCGGAAATCGCGCAAGAAATCCGCACTCCGCAATCCGCAATCCGCATTCTTCACCGCCTCGTCTACGGCCGGAATCCGTCAACCTCGGAGATCCAGGCAGCACTCACCTTCATCAGCGCCCCCGGCTCAGACGTAGCCAGCCTCCAGCTAATCTCCACCACCCCTCAAAAGTCCACCTTGACCCGGTGGGAGCAGCTAGCCCAGGTCCTACTTATGTCCAATGAGTTCACGTACGTGGATTAATTCCGCGGCTTTTGTTGGACACACCTGTAGGTTCGAGTTTTGGTCGCGATTTCAATACCGCCCACTTTGATGGCGAACACATCCAACTGGAGAACGCACGCGTTGAACTGAAACCCAATGCCAGTAGCCTTGTCCATAGGAGAAAGGGCAAGTGCGTCGGGATGCGTTATACATGGCGATGGAAATGGAGCTGCCACAGTTCACAGTCTGAGTCAATCCACCGGGCAACACTCCTATTCCCACATATTCTTATCCGGGCGTGTCAAAGGAACTGGCTGCTGATCCGCGTGAATCGGATTCCAACCCTCGAGGGACAGCTCCGGCGCCATGAGCGTCCACGTCTGACGACCTCACTGTAAGGAGTATTGCCTTATGAAGTTTCGATTTCGACTTGCCCTTGCCCCTGCCGCGGTGGCCGCTTTCATGGTCACGTCCGTTCCGGCACGCGCTTTCGACACGGGCCCGCACTTCGACATGACCCGCGACGCCTTGACATCCGAAGGATTTGGAGACGTTCCTATACGGATCATCCAAATCTCCAACTGGTTCTGTGACCTATATGAGCAGGATGACCGCAACGCGTTCAGCGGCCACCAGTCCTGGAACAGCGGGACCGGCATCTTCACAAACCTGTTGACGCTGTTCCGAAAGGAAAACTGGCCGCAGGCGCTCGTGGATGCGGCGGAGAAGCTCCACTTCGACTCCAGCAATCCGATAAACAACTACGCGCAGGCCCAGACAGAGTGGTATCGTCTTGCTCGGAAGACGCGAGAGCTTCTGCGCGACTGCGCTCGCCGAAACGACCTCGAAGGCATGCTCGCGATCATGGGAGCTACGCTTCACGGAGTGCAAGATTTCTACACCCACTCCAATTGGGTCGAGCCCAAAGGCGATCGCCGAGCGCTCGGCGGGTCCGGTCCCGGGTGGGCCGCCCGGCGGACGTTTGGCACGCATCCCACCATCTTCGACGTTCCTGAGGCGGAGCGCGCGAAAGAAGACATCTTCAGCCAGAAGATTCCGGGCTCAGAGTTTTCCACCACCACCTCTACCCCTGGCGCTCGCCCGCCGACGACCAGCGTCCGGCCGCCGCGGATCTTTACCCGGCCCGACGGCACGATCGTCCGGGACCATCGGAATCGTGAAGTAGAAATCCGCGACCATCGCGCGGGATCGGTGAAAGTGGGCCACGGCGGTTGGGACACGCCGGCTTCCGGCAGCGGCAATACTCTGGGAATGAACAAGGACAGCGTCAACCGGCCCTATTTCGAGCAGGCCTATACGACTGCTTACATCGCCTCGCGCCAGTGGATTCAGGCAATGCGCAGCTGGATCGGTGATGAAGCGGTATGGGCGCGGCTTAGGCAGTTCGCCAATACCCACGGATCGGACCTGGATCATGACCAGAAGGGCGCTTTCGAGCTCTCATGGCACGTGGGCCATTGGAACGGCAACGAGGGCGTAAAGTCCAACTTCGTGGATATCGGGAAGGCCGGGATCCGCTACTTCGACGGGCACTCCAAGACCTTTTTCCGCCGCAAATTCGAGACTCTGGCGACCGAGCTTGTGAAGTCTCCCGTGACCAACGAACCGGCCGACGTTCCTTCCAGCTCCTCGTTCGCTGGCGCCACGACCTTCGTGATCGTTCGTGTCACCCGTCTACATCAGCTCGACGAAACGTTTGACATCGATCCCGGCTCGGACGCGGACTATTTCATGGACGCGTACATCGGCGGTCAAAAGTTCCGGTCATGCATTGTCAACGGTAAAGACACGTTCACATTCCCGCCGCCGTACGCTCCCATCACCTTCATAAAGGCCGTGCCAGTGGGGCAGAACGTCGGAATGCGGCTTCAGCTTTGGGACGACGACCTCTTCACCAAGAGCGACCAGGCCGACATTGGGCCGGCGAAGGGCGTGAAGGAAGTCCGTCTGACGTACGACCCGCGGACTGCGACGATCTCCGGTGACCTCAACGGTAGGGGAACCATGGTTGCGCGCGGATCCGAAAACGACAAGGCTGAGATCACGTTCAGGATCGAGACGATGCCGGTAACCGCTCCGCCAAATCCGGCCCTGCACAACGTCCTGAAGGTTCAGCCGGGAATACTGCAGTTCAAAGTCCAGCCATAACCATGAAGTGATGGAGTATTGGTGTGATTGAGTATTTATCCCCCAAAAACCAAAAAAACAAAAAAACAATACAAAAGGGTGTATTT
>JBKJZI010000350.1:0-18904 GCA_046715155.1 Chthonomonadales bacterium
TTCCAGCAGAACCCGCTTCTCCCCTTTTGTACGCTCGAATGCGAGAGCAAGCGGCAGGCAGGGGCGCAGCGCCGTCACGTCGTCCGTGCTGTCCGCGTCGCCGCTGTCGAAATCGTCCAGGTCGTCCCGGATCTGGTAAGCGATCCCCAGCGCCTCGCTGTAGCGGCGCAGGACGTCCGTCACTTCCGGTTCGGCCCCTGCGTAGACGGCTCCGAGGCGCAAGGCGACCTCGAAGGCAGGCCCTGTTTTCTGGCGGAAGATGGCCAGGACTTCGTTGGACGTAAGCGGGTGCGGGTCACTCGCCCAGGATAGCTCCGCACCCTGGCCAAGACAGAGCGTGCGATGGCCGGCGCTGGCAATTTTCAGCATTTCGGATCGGACCTCCGGGGGCGCGTCGCATTCCGCGAGCAACCGGTAGCCTTCGCCCAAAAGCAAGTCGCCCACATTCAGCGCCACCGCGACACCGCGCTCTTCGTGAAGCGTCCGCTCGCCGTACCTTCGGGCGTCGTTGTCTTCGATGTCGTCGTGAAGGAGTGAGGCCTTGTGGAAGCATTCCACCGCGACGGCGATCTTGCGCATGTCGTCCGTAAGCGGGGTTTCCTGGTCGCCGGCGAGCGCTTTGTATGCACAGACGGTCAGGAAGGGCCGCCAGCGCTTTCCGGCCCGGGTCAGCCATTCGCGCGCGATCTGCTCCGTCTCGCTGTCGGCGGGTCCCAAAATGTCATCTAGCGGGGAAGCCTCGAACCAGGATTCCACTTCGGTTCGCAGGCCATCCAGGTCCAGTCGAAACGTACGATCATCGGACGTGAGGTGCAGCACATCCCAGATCCAATCCATGTCGACGGCCGTGTTTTTGCAGTCGTCCTGCAGCAACGGAATGGCCACGCCGGGAATGGCAGCGGCCTCCATATAGGGGAACGCACGCTCCAGGACATTCAGGCAACTCACCCCCACGATGGCGTCGATCTTACCGGTTTGGATGAGCGCCATAACAAGCGTGGACCCCTCCGCCACCAGCACGGCGTAACCCAGACGTTCCGCCTCGCCCTGCAGATCCTGGATGGAGCAGAGGCCGCACTGCTTGCAGAGCAGCCCAAACTCGTCGAAAGGAGCGGGGCAGCGCTCTTCCACGCGCAGGCACTTCGGAAGGAGCAGCAGGCGCCGCTCATACGGGATCGTGGCGAGCGTTTCACTCCACGCCTCGTTATTCAGCACGACACCCACATAATCCACATACCTGGGATCGATCTCTTCTTCCCGGAGAATGGTTTCGGCGTGGGCCCGCATCTCCTCCATGGAAAGGGGAGTGACCGGTTTTACGCGGTCGACGTACGCCCGGGCAGCCTGTTTCACGGCCTCGCGCTGAGACCGCGTTTGCGGGATGTTATCCTGCGGTTTGCGCTGGTGTTCCAGCGGTACCGCCCGGGGCACGTTGATGACGGGAAGTCGCAGCATGCGTTGTGTGTCCATTCGCGGGACTTTTCTATGTGTTCTTACTCGGCTCTAAGAGTAAGCGTTGAATCCGAAGAACCAGTGCTTCTTGGCGAACCGGTAAGCCCAATGCTCTTCCGGTATCTCATTTCCGGCATTGTGCTGGCTCGTACGTGATGTGAGAGCCTTCATCTCGGCGAGAGCGGCTTGTCGCTGCGTCGTATCCGTGGCGCCATGCTTAAGAACCAGGTCGCGGACAAGGTCGGGGCGCTCCAACACGATGCAGCCTCGCGTCGTGCGCGCCGCTGTCTCGCGGAAGTCGCGCAGAAACGCCGACCCGGTCATTGTATCATAGAGGCTTTCGCTGTCGCGAATAGTCTCCTTCGCGAACTGGATGATCGGACAGGGCTCGATGTGCCCGCCCGGCCCGATGTGATGGCTGACGCCGGTCGCCATCGGGCAGAGCGCCTGGCCCTTGTCATCCCAATATGCATCCACGATCGCGATTGGGTGCTTCTTGCGCATCTCCACGACGAACCGGCGCACCTGCAGCACCTGCTCCGGGCTGAGCGCCAGCTCCGCGCTGGGATCGGGGCCTACCACGCGGTAGGTATGGAACCAGGCGTAGTGTGCGCCCATCTTGATCAGACGCTTCAGCCAGTCCTCGCTCAGCATCTCGAAATTGCTCTGGCAGACGCTCGTCGCCACTCCCACGATCAGGCGGTTTTGGCGGGCATTCTCCAGGCCTTCCAGCGTCTTGTCCAGCACGCGAATGCTGCCCCGTCGCTGGTCGCTGATCAGTTGGCTCCCCTCGATGCTGATGAGGGGCGAAGCGTTGCCGATGCGCCGGAGTTCTTTCGCCACGTCATGCGTGATAAACTGGCCGTTGGTGAAAATCTGGAAGTAGCAGTCCGGGTGCGCCGCCAGAATATCGAGAAGCTGCGGGTGCAGAAACGGCTCGCCGCCCAATATCCCAAAAAAGCTGTTACCATGCTTTTTCGCGTCTGTGATAATGCGGTTCATCTCATCGAGCGGGATCATCTGGCGCGGAGCCTTCACGTCCACCCAGCAGCCCTGGCATTTGAGCTGGCAGCTGTTGATGATGGAAATAAAGAGGAACGGCGGAAAATGAATACCCTGCTTCAGCCGCTTCTTGAACATATTGACGGAACGCATGCCTTTGTAGCCGAAGTTGTATCCGAACTTCCAGAGCAGCCGAGGGTCCGGCTCGGTAAGCATTCGTCTGGCAAACTGAACGACCATTCAGCTCTCCACGGCCTCTCTCGATAGGGCGAGGGCCTTCTCGGCTTTTGCCTGAATCTGCGCCATGGATGGAAGTGACGCCAGCGCTTCGTCCGGAATGTCCAGCGCCTCCTGCAGCTTCGTCAAACAGCGCTGCCTCTCTTTCAGGGCGCGCTCCTCATCCCGCTCCACGGAAAACCTGGACTGGGCCTTGGCGCTCCTGTCCCGAAGCAGCGCGTAGATGTCGCCGCCCAGGAGAGACGATATATCAACCTTCATGGCCTCGCGACGCAGATCCTCCGAGTTTACCTCGGCACCGTTGATAGGTCCCGCCTTGTACTTGGGGAAGAGTATGGCCACTTCCGGACAAACGCGCGAGCAGGCAGGACAGTCCGTCTTACAATTGGCCTGGTTCTGAACCTGTATCTTCTTTTCCGTCGAGACACCGTAGACGTCGAAGAGGCAGAAGCTGAGGCACTGCATGCAGTTCGTGCAGCGGTCATAATCAATCACTGGAAACCACGGTTTCCAGTGCTTGGGGGCCGGCGCATCCGCCTGTCCGGCAGCCTGCTCGACCGGTCCGCAGAAAGGATCGATTAGCGCGACGATCTCCTCGGGACCGAGTCCGCTCACGTTTCGGACGTCGATGGACGCCTGCACGCCCTCGCTGACGGCAGCAGCGGCTCCCGATGAAAACTGTCCCAACACCAGCAGCGGGCTGTCGTCGTGGGCGCCCACCTGCCCGCCGGCGCAGACGCGCGTGACGCGGAATCCTTTTTCCAGCAGCGCGCGCATGATCTCATACCGAGCTGCGCTGGAGAACGCCTCGCTGCCCGCGCCTTCATAGAGTACGATCCGCGGCGTGACGGGGTTCATATTCATGGCGCGGCCGTGCCGTCAGGCGCCCGAGCAACGCCCAGCAGGGCCCCCACGACTTCATCTGCCGATTCCTGTCGCATATTGTGAACCGTTACGCGCGACTCGTCGAGCGTAATTCCAGCCCCGGCAAAGAGCCACTTAACAGCGCGAGGATAGCACGCGGCGATCCTCACATCGCCGCCACACATGAGGTCATTCAGCGCCGGATCCTTCTGCGCCGACATTTCGCAAAGGTCGGGTACGGCGTCAAACGCCGTGCCCGATTCCGTAAGGCGCAGGAGGACGGCCTCCTTAACGTCCTTCGGGACCACATTGGCGTATGCGCAGTGGCAGTAGAGAATTCGCGGACTGTCGGACATGGTCATGCTCATTTTGTCCTACACCGCAGCCAGGCGGTGAGTTGGAGTAGGCGGAGCAGGCTGGAAGTGCTCCATATGTTCGATACGGGTTCGTATCGCCGTCGCTGCCACTGCGGCCCCAAGCGCATCTACCACAGCGGAGCGGAGAATATCCGGGTGAGCCTCAGCGCGGAGATTCAGGATGAGCTGTCCGGCCTGCAGCGTGTCCTGCAATCTATGTGACGGCTCCGCGGGCGTATCGTTACGCACAGCGTTGACCACCGCGATGTCGGTGCCCTCATCGGGCGTGAGAGTCATCTTCAAATGGGCGATCTCCGCCCGCTCGACCTTCAGTCGTTCCTGCAGGTCCAGAGCCAGGGAGAGCAGCAAGCTGTTTCCGTCGAACGCGTCCTCGGCAAAAATTTCCACGGTGCAGTTGAGCCAGCCGAGAAGGGCCTCGCCCTCGGCATAGACCTGGTAATCGACGTCCATGGAACGGACCGTTTGAGCCGGCGCTGCGCCGATTCTATCGATCCAACGCGAAATGCCCGCACCCGTACGGGCACATGTCCGCTGCACTTCCGCGCGGGGGTATTCCGCCCGCAGTGCGGACTCGAGGCCGTCAATCTCGCCCGGAGCCAGTAGGTCGGTCTTGTTGATCACAATCACGTCGGCCTCTTCGAGCTGCTTCCGGTAGACGTAGAGAACCTTCTCCGAGAAGTTTCCCCCCGGCGCGAGCCCAAGAATCCTGCGAGCACGGACGGGATCCACAAGGACACTGAACGGCGCCACCGTGTAGCGCTCGCCGTACATCCGCCGGAGAGGATAATCCACAGTTGCTTTTAGATCGGTGCAGCTTCCCACCGGTTCAGCGATGAAAATGTCCGGCGCCGCATTGGCCGTCAGCCGGTCTGCGGCTGCGACCAGGGAATTGAACCGACAGCAGAAGCAGCCGCCGGTGATCTCCTCCACGGGAAATCCATGCGCGCTGAGCAAGGCGGTATCCACGAGCCCGACGCTCTGGTCGTTGGTGATGAGCCCCACGCGAAGTCCTTCTCCGGAGAAATGCTCAGCAATCCGCAGAATGGCGGTCGTCTTGCCGGCCCCGAGAAAGCCGCCGATCATGATGTAGCGTGCGTCAGGCATATTTGTCCGCGTCCTGTGCGAGCATGGCGTCGATCGTACCGTCCAGCAGCCCGGCGTACTCTTGCGCACTCAAGTGCTTCGGCTCCGGGGTACCCTTTGCCGCATAGAGCCAGCCTCGACCGTAGCAGTCGGTTTCGATGAGGGTAATATCGTCTCGCAGTTCGGGATTGCCTCCCGCAAACGCGCCGCCGATCACGTTATATACGTCAGAGACCGCCTTGAACCCTTCCACCCACCCGATCACCTGCCCAATCTCGATTCCGTCCCCAGGTTCTACTCCGAACGCCATTTCTACGAACTCGCCCAGCATGCGTGTTGCGAAGCGCGTGTATCCTACCCTCCAAGTGCCGGGCTCGACCTGCTCCATCCAGTAGTGGGCGGCGGAGTAGACGCGGTCGGTCGGCAGCCGGGTAGTGAACCGCGCGCGGCGGTATCGAATCTCGGTCTCATCGGTCACGAAGCCGACGCTCCTGGCTCCGGCACACAACTTCTGCCGCGGGGCGGACCGTCACTTGGCAAAATGCGTTCAGACAGTTCAATATGCGGCTAACTCCCGCAGACGCGCAACGACGGTACCCCAATCGGGGTCTTCTGTATGATGACACCAGGATAACCGAATTGCACCCGCTGCAATGTCTGAATTGATTCCCATCGCCTCCAGCACGTGGCTGCAAACCATCGAACTCGTAGTGCAGGCTGAGCCGTTGGAGGCGGCGACGATATCACGCAACTCGTCCAGCGCTTCCTCCCCGTCAATTCCGGGAACGGAGAAGTTCATCATGCCGACGAGCGCGCGATCCTGGCCCCCGTGTATCACCGGATCCAGGGGGGCAATGGCGGAAATCAAACGTTTCTTGAAGCCCATACAAAGATCTACCCGATACGCCGCCTCTTGGACGGCCAACTCAGCCGCTAGGCCCAGGCCCACGATTAAATGTACTGGCAGCGTCCCGGGCCGAAGCCCGAGTTCTTGGCCGCCTCCATACATAAGCGGTTGAAGAGGCGGGCGGCTTCCGTTGCGCCGACGCGCGACGAGCGCCCCAACCCCTTTGGGAGCATGGATCTTGTGACCGCTTATGCTGATGAGGTCGATTCGCTGGGCGCGAAGGGGTTCAAGGTCTTTTCCGAATCCTTGCGCCGCGTCGACATGCAGGAATGCGGAATGGCCAGCCAAGAGAGTGGCGATCTCCTCCACAGGCTGGCGAATTCCCGTCTCATTGTTCACCTGCATCACGGAGATCAGCAGCGTATCAGCGCGCACGGCGTTGACAACTGCCGCTGCATCCACCCATCCACCCTGCTCCGGTTTCAGCAGCGTCACCTCGAAACCGCGCCGCGTGAGCGCCTCCAGCGGCTCGAGAACGGCCCGGTGCTCGATCGCTGTACTGACGATGTGCATCGAGCCGGACCGTCGTCCGAACTCTTCGAGGCCCAGGATTGCCAGGTTGTTACTCTCCGTGGCTCCGCTGGTAAAAATCACCTCCCCACGAGAGGCGAGTACGACTTCGGAAACCTGGTCGCGCGCACGTTCGACAGCGCGGCGAGCGCGTTCGCCATACAGGTGCGTGCGGCTGCCGGCGTTACCGAACTCTTCATCCATGTAACGAAGCACGGCATCCCGAACGCGAGGGTCGATGGGAGTGGTAGCGGCGCAGTCGAGGTAAATGGGCATGACGGATATCAGCGAAGAAAATTCCTGCTTTACAATTCGCACATAAAGGATGAATAACCTACTAGATCGCCCAAGTTCTAGTCAAACGAGGAGATTGACACAAGAAAGTCCCTCGTATTGCAATTGCATTCGCCACCTGAGTTCGCACACAGTTTCTGGACGATGGTCAGTGTGAATGCGACTTTCGTCAAACGCAACACCTTGTCGGGGGACTAAAGCAACAAAAGCGACCCAGAAGGCACGATATCGTGCCTTCTGGGTCGCTTTCAGACCGTAAGAGCCCCTACGATGTTAAGTTCGAACCACCCGGACCGGATTCGGCTGCAGTTCGGGGCTCGAAAGGGCGGTTTGCTGCTGCGTACTTCGTCTGATTGCCGGACTCCCGCGTGCCGGTAGGCGGATAGATCGTTCACCCCTTGGTTACGTGCAGCGCGATCTCCATCGCCTCTTCCAGCGTCATCGCGCGGCCCTCCTGCCAGGCTGCGTCGAAGGCGGCGTCACCGTCCACCGCGGAGCGGGCGGCGGATACCTGACGCTCATAGCGGGGCCTCTCGTTGGGCGGCCCCGACCGCATCTCCCGGTGCCGCGCGGGAAGCAGCAATCCCTTCCAGCGACTCGGCAAAGCTCCGCCGGTCGCCCAGTTCGCGGAAGATCGCCAGGCTCTCGTCATGAAGCGGGCGGGCGGCGGCCGCCGATCACGGAGGAGGCGATGTCGTCGTGGCGCGCGAGAGCAACGCGCATAGACTCAGGGTGCTCCTCCCAGAGACGAGTAGAGCCCTCGATGTCGGTGAAGAGGAAAGTTACTGTTCCGGTTGGCAGGTTCACAAGTGGATACCGATTGAGCGACGATATCCATCCGTATTCCCAACAACGATAGGTTCTTCCTGCTGCTCAACAGTCCGGTATCGAGCAGCGGCGGCAGAGACACCGTTAAGAAACTTACTGTCGCGCGGATGCACGCCGCGATGGGGGACACAAGGGGAAGGCCGCTCGGTCATAGCGACCGAGCGGCCAAGAAAGAGCGGCGACAGGACTCGAACCAGCGAGCGGCGAACTGGACGCTTAATCCCAAACGCAGCCACCGCCCGCTATCACAAGAAAAGAGCCGGCGCCTTATGAAGCCGGCTCGTTCGTTTCTGGGGGCTGAACCGCCCTTCGCGCGAGTGCCTCGCGCAACCCTGTGTCAGTTCTATCTGCTGCCTCCAGTTGGATGTGGCCCAAGACGTGCGAGTAAACGCGCAAGGTAATCGCCGGATCACTTTGCCCTAAACGCTCACTCACTACTTTCGGATGTACCCCTGCCTCAAGAAGGTGCGTTGCATGGGAGTGCCTGAGGTCGTGCAGCGCTACGCGGGGCAGACCGTGGCGGATGAGCAGGTCTTGGAAGTTGCTGTATAGCGTGGCGGGGTGCGCCGCCGATCCATCGTCCCGACACACCATGGACTTCCCCCGAATCTGTGAACACCTGCTTGATTCAGGCGCTCAACTGGCTGCTCAAAGCGGCTAACCCAACGCTAACCGAAGCGGGTTGTAACCTAGCGTTGGGTTTCGCTTTCCTACCGCGTTTCAGCAACATGGGCACCTTCACTGGGTCAATGAATAAGAGCTTTAGGTCTGCGGTGGTCTTGCCAACATCCAAGCGCTCGACCAATAGCCTGAGCATTTCCCGTTTCTCTTCGAGCGCGAGCGCATCCCACACCTTTGGAAAGTCCTTCAACGCCCGCTTTACGTCGGCAAGCGTAACTCCCACCGCTTTTTCTTCCCCGATCGCCTGCTCCAGTTCTGAGAGCTTGCTCTGAAGTTCTTGCTTCCGATCTAGTAAGCGCTTGTTTTGGAGCGTAAACTGGTCCTCATCGATCTTTCCGGAATCCAACCTGTCAGCCCACTTGCTGAACGAATCACCTAATGAATCCAGCTCGATCAGAAGCTGATCTCTCTCCTTGATGAGCGGCTTGATCCCATTGCTCACCCTACCCTTCACCTCTTCAAGCACGAGACGTTCCATCTGCCCTGAGCTAGCAACACCCTGAATACGCTCGATCACCGCGGCTTCAAGTGCATCCGCATTCTTCATCAGACCCTTGCAGGCTTCGTCTCCGACTTTAGGCGAGCGGCCATGACCATAGAACCGGTACGTGGGCGGGCCATTCTTATACCGGCCATTGTCCTTGGGCGTGATGAAGTGGATGCGAAGCCTTCTCCCACAGTCGATGCAGCGAGCTATCCCCGATAAAAGGTGCGGCGATTGCTTGGCACGGTTCGGAAGCGGAGCCCTGCCACGAAGGATTCCTTGGGCGGCTTCAAATATCGCCTCGGAGACAACGGCTTCATGCTGTCCTTTGATCCATCCGTCCTTGACCCTCACATCTCCCATGTAGATTCGGTTGCGAAGGACAAATCCGATCCTATTGTCGGCCCATTGCACTCCATTGCGTGACAAGACACCGCGCAGGTTCAAGGAATGCGCTATCTTGGATTGACCCCACTTGTCTTCGGTGTAGCGCTCGAAGATGTCCCGAATTACATCCGCTTCAGATGGATTGATCACCAGTCCGGTCTCTTTGGAGTAATCATAGCCCGTGAGCTGTAGCGGATTCCCATTATATAGCCCGGCCTCCGCCCGCCGGAGCATTCCGTCTTTAGTGTTCTCGGAGATCATCTCGCGGGTGAGCTGAGCAAAGACCGCTGCTACTCCCAACATCGCTCTACCCATTGCCGTCGTCGTATCGAAGCCTTCCGTCACGGAAACAAAGGCAACGTTCTGCTCTTTGATCACATCCAAGAAGTGGTAGATGTCTCGGACGTTCCGGGAGAGACGGTCCAGTCGATAGACCAGCACCACATCGATCAACCCGGAACCTATGTCGGAAAGCAGTTCCTGGAATCCGTCCCGAGAGTCGTTCTTGCCGCTTGCAATGTCCTTTCGGGCCTTGAGGATCTGCCACTTCTTCATGGCGGCATAGTCCCTGCATCGCTGCTCCTGGTTTTCTAACGAATAGTGGTCCTCTTGGCTCTGTTCACGCGTGGAAACCCGGCCATAGACGAAAGCGCGCATGAGAATTGATCCTCCTTCATCAGAGTAGCGTATATATTGTACCTACGAAAGCTCTACTCTAATAGGTGAAGGAGAGTCATTTTTCGTCGCCCATCCATCCACCATTTTCGCGCCAATCCCAACCCCGGAATCCGCCCCCAACCCAGGGCCGGAATCCCACCATCAACCAACCCGGAATCAAAACCATGACCTGACCAACTCGATCACTTGCTAACTAGATCACTCGATCACCCTCCCCACCCGCGGCCCGCCCTCCCCATTCGGAGCGCCGGCCGTTTCACATAACCAACAACCAAAACATCCGGAATCTAACCAAAGAGTACTTCTCCGCGAATCTCCGCGCCCTCCGCAGTTAGATTCTCCGGAATCCGAGCAAGCCAGGATCTCTTGCGTTCCATGGCCCTGGCGTTTCCCGGCAAGCTTCCGAAAAGGCGCGCTTCTCAGGCCAGATGCCGCCTCGAACCAACGGAGTAGAGCGCCGGCGGCGCACCACAGCCCCCAGGGAGCCGAGGAGTGGCTAAACCAGAGAGGATCGAGAGGCAAACGCAATTGGCGGGAAGACCAACGGAATCCATCTCGCCGCGGGCCCACGGCCATTAGCCCGCCGCCGAACCATGGATCGCCTCCCAGTAGAGAGAGCGCGCACAGTCCGCTTCCGCCCAATAAACCCGGACTAACTCTCGAAACAGGCCCCCGCCGCGCTCAGAAACGCGGCCAAGCGCAGCCTTCAAAACGACCAGCCTTGGAACTGGTCCATAAACCGTGTCGATGAAGATCGACACTCGGCCGCCAGGCCACCCAGGTCAGGAATTCATTCCGAGACTTTGGTGCCCACCCTGGCCGACCCTCGGCAAATCAGGCCCACCCATCGCCCGCCGAGGAAGCCCAATCGCAGCGTACACGGGTACCCACCCCCCAATTCGCACCAAACCTATTGATCAGTTAAAAGAACATCGCTCCCCGACGGGTGCGAGAGTAAACGCGATCTAATCAAGGGGCAGCGGTTGAAACAGAGTGATACCCACTCGCTCGCAGTAAACAGCATCGAACAACCGTCCACATATTGGACCAGCATCAACCATCCGGCGGGCAAGCCACCAGTCCACGAAGGTGGACTTAGTAGTGCCAGCGCGGTAATTCCATTGCCTGCGCCCCTCGCCCGGCATCCCGCTCACGCATCGCGACCAAACCGGAATCACCCCGGTAAACCAGAAGGCTGCGCTCACACAACCTAGCTCGGAATCCGACTCTCAACTCTCAACTCTCAATTAAGCAAGGAGTCCGCCAAATCACGCCTCCCCCATTCCGCAATCCGCAATCCGCAATCCGCAATCGGCCGTCACCCGTTCTTCCAAACCCGCCCATCTCTCGCCAACAGCGCGTCTGCGGATTCCGGCCCCCAGGTTCCGGCGGCGTAGTTGGGGAAGTGGGTGAAGGAGCGCGTCGCCGCCCAGGTATCGAGAATGGGAGACAGGACCTCCCAGGCCAGCTCGACGGAGTCGTTGCGGTTGAAGAGCGTGGGGTCGCCCTGCATCGCGTCCAGCAGCAGCGTCTCGTAAGCGGTGGCCGGGTATTCGCCGAAGGCGCCCGAGTAGGAGAAGTTCATCATCACCTGCTGCACGTACATTTCCGGGCCCGGCATTTTCGCCCCCAGCCGGAGCGAGATTCCCTCATCGGGCTGGATTCGGATCACGAGCTGGTTAGGCTCGATCTGGTTATAAGCGGACCGGGGAAAAAACATATGCGGGGCGCGCTTGAACTGGACAATGATCTCCGTGAGCTTCTTCGGGAGTCTCTTGCCCGAGCGAATGAAGAACGGCACGTCCGCCCACCGCCAGTTATCGATCTGCAGCCGAAGCGCCGCGTACGTCTCAGTCGTGGAATCGGGGGCGACGTCCTCTTCCTGGCGGTACCCGATTACCGGCTCGCCGTCCACGACACCCGCACCATACTGGCCCCGCACGGCGACGTCCCCGAGCTGTTCCGGGTCAAACGGTACCACCGCTTTCAGCACGTCGGTCTTGTGATCGCGGACGGATTCCGGGTCGTTGCGCACCGGCGGCTCCATGGCAACGAGCGATAGGAGCTGCATGAGATGGTTCTGGAACATATCGCGCAGCGTGCCGGCTTCCTCGAAGTACTTCCCGCGGTGGCCGATTCCGATTGACTCCGCGGCCGTGACCTGCACGTGGTCGATGTAGTGGCGGTTCCAGATGGGCTCGATGATGGAGTTCGCGAACCGGAAGGCCAGGATATTCTGGACCGTGTCCTTGCCCAGGTAGTGATCGATGCGGTAGATCTGCTCTTCGCGAAACACGCGGTGGGTCATCGCGTTCAGCTTGCGCGCCGATTCCAGGTCCTGTCCGAAAGGCTTCTCGACGATCACGCGCGTCCATCCGCGTTGCTGCCCATCCTTCGCCACGAACCCGTGCCGGCCGAGGTTCCGCACGATGTCGTCGAAGAAACTTGGGGCGGTTGCCAGGTAAAACAGGCGGTTCCCGGCGCACCCGCACGCCGAATCCAGCTCCTTCAACAGCTGCGTCAGCCGCTCATAACCCTTCGGGCTCTCGAAGTCGGCGGTGATGTAGTGGAGAGAGCTGGCGAACTTCTCCCATACGGACGGCCGAAAACGCCCCACTTCCGGGGATTCCTTGACCGCTTCCAACATCTTCTTTCGGAACTGCGCATCGGACCATTCTGTGATGGCGAATCCGATGATGGCAAAACCCTTAGGCAGCAGATTCTGCGCCGCGAGATTGTATATCGCCGGCACTAGCTTGCGCGTCGTAAGGTCACCGCTAGCGCCGAAGATCACGAAGGCGCAGGACTCTTCCGGCCGAACAAGAATCGGCGCCTCGATCCCCGGCCCCTCCACCGTCCCCGTCACCGCCTCCTGCGGACTCTGTTGAGCCATGCGACCTCCAGAGGATCAGGGTCTAAGGTTTAGGGTAAAGACCGAGCCCTAATCCCTAGACTCTAGACCCGACCGACGCTTGCAATTCCCGCGTAATATCACTATAATGGCGGAACACGGGCAGGATTCGTCATCTCGCAGGCGAACACCCTGCCGTAACAACGGGCAATAAGAGTTTTTGGGCTTCGATAACACAGGCAAGTAAACGCCACGCAGGGGTGTTTTTATGCTTGTCACTTCTCCGATGTCCGGCTGTGACCTCCGCGCTCCTTCCTGGGGCGCCAACCTCCCACGCGCCCGTTCGCTTGTTTCCCCATTCGCCGATTCTTCGGCGCTCAAAGCCCACCTGGTCGAGAGGAGGTGATCCATTGAAGCGGGAGATAAGCCCGGCAGCCGTCGTCGTCGCCATCGTAGCGATCGCAGCTATCGCGGCGCTCTTCCTTTTCCGCGCGGCGACCGACAAGCCGGCCTATCCCGGCGCGATGGCCGGTAAGCCGGGGCAGGGGCCAATGACGGGCCCTCCGCCTGGCATGAACATTCCCGGCAGGACGCCCACAGCCGAGGCGCCACTCAGCAAGTGATTCCTCACGAAAGGAGCCATCCGTGGTCAGAAAAGGGTTCACGCTCATTGAGCTACTCGTCGTGATCGCCATTATTGCAATCCTCGCGGCGATTCTGTTTCCCGTGTTCGCGCAGGCTCGCGAGGCGGCGCGCAAAACCTCGTGCCTCTCCAACTTCAAGCAGGTGGGGTTGGGCCTGCTGATGTACTCTCAGGACTACGATGAGATGTACACGCCCTGGCACATCTGCGCGACCAACAATGGGACGGGGGGCACCATCGCGGGAGATCCCTGGGGCGCGCCCGCGCCCTGCCGGGACAGCCAGAACTTCGACCTCTCTTGGGACCGCCTGATCCAGCCTTACGTGAAGAACGGGCAGATCACCGGCTGCCCCAGCGATAACACGCCCGGGACCGGCCAGTTCCGCTTCGGTGTGGGCGGCACGGCCACCCGGTCCATGTCCTATCCCGGCAATATCGGCGGCAACTGGTGCCCCAACTCGCCGGCCAACAAGCAGCCGAACGTTCCGGAGCCTGTCCGCACGATCTTTATGACCGAGCGAGACAACTGCGCGGCGGCTATCGACGCCTGGGGCGCGGACCCGCGTCCCGCCTGGAACTGGTGCGCCGTCAACGACGCGGAGAGCGAGACGGCGTGGCGGCACAACCGAATGGCCAACTTCCTCTACGCGGACGGCCACGCGAAGGCTACGCCCTACGTGCCCGGAACAAGCGCAGGCGTTTCCTCGGGAGGCAAAACGTTGACCGCTAACCCGATGGCCGGAATCTACAAGTTCCCCGGCTACGACTGGAGCCGGACGGACGGCTCGCTCTGGGCCGCATGGAACCCCGTGCCGGGCGGCATTGTCCTGGACAATCGTTCCGACTGCGGCAGGGTGCCGGTGGACATTCCGGGCAGCCAGATCCCGTAATCTCCCAGTCACGGAATCCCTGAGGGCGGCCCCTTACAGGCCGCCCTCTTCTATTGGCGAGGCATTGAGTCGGCGGGACGCGCCCGGCGGCCGGCGGTACTGATTGATGATTCGGTTCGCCGGGCAAAGGCGAGGGCTTCGGCGTCGCGGGGATTCCGTTCCAGCAAGAGCCGGATGTGGTTGCGGGCGCGCTGGTGATTGCCCGATTGCAGGTAGAGCTTCGCGAGGCGGAGGCGGGCCTGGCGGTTCTCGCGAATCCGCTCGGGGGAGTCGTCCTTCGCGTTAAGGAGGCGGTTCTCCATCTGGCTCACCGTGCGGCTCAGCCCTGCCTGGTACTGGAATTCATCCAGCATCTTCCGACCATCCGCCTGGCGGCCGACGCGAATGTAGGCCTGCCCGAGGTAGAGCCAGGTCTTGTGCTCCGTAATGCCGAGCTTAACGGCTCGCTCGAATTCGGGCACCGCCTTCGCGGGCTCATTGCGGCGGAAGTGGAGGATTCCCAGCGCCAGATGCACGCCCGGATTCGCCGGCACCTTCGCGGCGACCGACGCCAGCTCTTTCTCCGCCGCGGCGAACTTCTCGGGCGTGTTGGCCTGCTCTGCAAGCGCCCGCCCGTAGAGGTATCGCGCCTCCAGGTCGTCCGGGGCGATATCCATGATCCGCCGGTAGGCCGCCTCCGCTTCCGCAAACTTGCCGAAGAAGATGTAGACGTAGCCCAGCGATTTCAGGACCCGCACGTCGTCCGGCGCCTGCTTGACGAGCCGCTCCAAAACCTCCATCTTGCGGTCTTCCTGGAAAAGCTCGCCGTAGCAGACCGCCATGAGGTACTGCGCCTCGCGGTGCGAAGGGTTCAGGTCCATCACGGCCTTTAAATGGCGGGCGGCCTGCTCCCATCGTTTGTGCCTTCCGTACAAATTAGCGAGCGAGAAATGGGCGAAGTGGTTGCGCCCGTCGAGCTGCAGCGCAGAGAGCAGCATCTCCTCCGCCTCGCGCGGCTGGTCGTTCCGGGCCAGGGCGAGTCCGAGGGCCGCGCGCGCCGAAGTGGATCCCGGATTCAGGCCGACCGAGCGCTTGAGCGCATTCACCGCCGCGCGGTGGTCGCCTTGGGAGGTGTAGGCCGCTCCGAGCCAGTAAAAGACCATCGGGTCCCAATTGCGATCGAGGGAGAGCTTCTCCAGCTCGGCGACCGGCAGCGTCTGTAGCCGCGCATGGAAGCGCTGCTCGCTGCTACGAACTGACCAAACGGCAATTGCGGCGGCCACGCAGACGCTGATGAGGAGCGCACCTATCCAGGCCAGAATCCGTCCATACCGGCGCCCGCTTGGAGGCTTGGGCTTCACCTGGGCGTCTCCGGCCGGATCGATCCGCTCTCTTCGTGGATGGCGAGGAAGGCCCCGGCCGGCAGGTCTTTATGGACGGTCCGCTTCCCGCTCGGCCACCGAACCGTGACCCGGTCCGCCTTCGCTGCCGTTCCGAGTCCGAAGTGAGCGCGTGGGTCGTTCGCTGACATGAAGCTCCCGTCCGTGGAGACGACTTTCCGCAGCTTGCGCCCGCCGTATTCCAGCGTTATCTCCGCGCCGATTCCGTCGCGGTTGCTCTTGGAGCCTATCAGCCGCAGGCTCAGCCGCCGGTTGCCGGATTCGGCCTCGTTGCGGAGGAGCAGGGGCCGCCCCTCCACATCCACGATCAGGGCGTCCACGCGGCCGTCGTTATCATAGTCGCCGGTCGCCAGCCCGCGCCCGACGATCTTGCGCTGGAAGTCCGGCCCCGCCCGGGCCGTCACTTCTTCCGCCCTGCGGTCGCCCATGTTGCGAAATAGCTGCGCCGGCTGGAAGTAGCTGGTGCTCTGGTCCAGCTTGTCGATATTGTCTACGGCGTGGCCGTTGGCGATCAGGACGTCGGGCAGTCCGTCGTTGTCGTAGTCCAGAAACCGCGCTCCGAATCCGACGTAGTTGAGGGTCGCCTGCCCGATGCCGACGGTCTGCGCCATGTCGGAATAGAGGCCCGGGGCGGTGCGGAAGTAGATGCTCGTAGGCTGGTGCTGATATGTGGTTACGAGCATCTCCAGCGACCCGTCGGCGTCGAAGTCAGCCCAGTCGATCCCCATGCCGGCGTGGGCCTGTCCGCCCGCGTCGTAGGCGGTCCCGCTCTCGAGGCCGGCGTTGTCGAAGGACCCTTTGCCGTCGTTGCGAAGCATGTCGCCGGGGAGCTGATCGTTGGCGACGGCGATGTCGATCCAGCCGTCGCCGTTGTAGTCGGCGATGGCCGAGCCGAGCGCGTTGCCGTTGGCGGAAAGGACTCCGCGCTGCTTGGTTTCGTCCGCGAAGCGGCCTCCGCCGAGGTTGCGGTAGAGGCGGGGCTTCTCGGGATCATAGTGGGTCGGCCCGCAGGTGGATCGCTGCCCGTTAAAGTTGCAGAACTGGGTGCTGGTCGGGAAGAACTGCACGTAATTGGTGACGAAGAGGTCCAGCCTGCCGTCGTGGTCCACGTCCACGAAGCTGGCGCTTGCGCCCCAGAGCTTGCTCGATACGCCCGCCTCGCGGGTCACGTCGCGGAATCGGCCGCCGCTCTCATTGTGGTACAGAGCGTTGGTCCGGTAGCCGCTAACGTAGAGATCCATCCGCCCGTCGTTGTCGTAGTCGCCGGTCGCGCAGCCCTGCCAGTATCCCTTCTGGCGCAGCCCGGAGCCTTCCGTGGCGTCGCGGAACTTACCGCCGCCTTCGTTGTGGTAGAGGGCGATTTTGTTCGGCCCGAGGAGTACAATGTCCAGCCGGTCGTCCCCGTCGTAATCGAAAAAGCCGGCGCCGTGGCCGAGGGTCTCGAGGATGGTGAGCGGGCTTCGCCCGCCGTGCCCCAGCATGAAATCGATTCCGGCTTCGCGGGAAACGTCCCGGAAAATGGCCGGCGCCGGCTCTGGAGGGCTCGGTTCACTCACCGCCGCGGCGCCGGGCCGGCCGCAACCCGCCAAAACAGACAAGACGGCCAAGGCGCCGATCTGGAACGGTCGGAACGACCGAGTTTGATTACGATTACGATCGCGAGTACGATTACGAGGACGAGGATGAGGACGATTCATGGTAAAACCTCTGGCGCGCGGCCTTCGCGCATCGTATAGTACTTGCCGGCGGTTAGGGGGCCGGCGCTCTGGCGAAGGCCCGAGGGCCATCGGATCCCGACGGATTCGACCCGCACGGCCGCGCCCAGCCCGAAGTGCAGGCGCGTGTCGCCCGAGGAGAGATAGCTGCCGGCGTTCTTTACGTCGCGCGTCTGCCGCAGGCCGCCCGCCTCCAGCCGTACTCGCGCTCCCACGGCGTCGCGGTTAGATTGCGCGCCGATGAGCCGGAATCCTATGAATCCGCCCGGCGCGCGCCCGTTGTTGAGCAGCACGGGCGGACCGTCGTTGTTGTTGACCAGGATGTCTACGTCCCCGTCGTTGTCGTAATCGCCGAAAGCGGCGCCCCGTCCCGCGTGGGCAAGCCGGAAGCCCGGCCCCGCGCGAGAGCTCGCGTCCTCGAAGATGCCGTCCCCTCGGTTGCGAAAGAGCTGGCTTGGCTGAAGGTAGGTCTCCCCGGATTTCGTCTGGACCACCTCCGGGTAGACGTGCCCGTTCGCGATAAAGATGTCGAGCCGCCCGTCGTGGTCATAGTCGAAGAAGCCGGCGCCGAACCCGAGCAGATCGAAGCCCATCTCCCCGACCCGTGACGGCGCAGATTCCTCGAGGAAGAAGCCGCGCCCGCTGTTTCTCCAGAGGTGGTCGGGCCGCCGCGAGAAGTCCGCCAGCAGCAGCCCCGGCCTGCCCTCATTGCGGTAGTCGCCGAAGTCGATGCCCATCGCGGCCATCGTCGCGCCGTCTTGGGCGAAGGCAACCCCGGCCTCCACCGCCACGTTCTTGAAGCGGCCGTTCCGCTCATTCCGAAAGAGCCAGGCTTCCTCGCCGTCATTGCCCACGAACAGGTCCACCCAGCCGTCGTCGTTGAAGTCGCAGGTGACCGCCGAAAGGGCCTTGCCGCCGGGGACGTAGACGCCAGCCTCGCGCGTCACGTTCTTGAACACGCCGCGGTCGTTGCGGTACAGGATGCTCGGCGTCCCCTCGTATGCCTGCGGCGGGCAGTTGGTCAGCACGTCGTCCGGCCCCATGCAATAGCGGAGCCCGTCATGGCGAAACCTTACGTAAGAGGAGGCGAAGAGGTCCAGGTCGCCGTCACGGTCGTAGTCGAGCCAGGCGGCGCCGGTATGGAACGGGAATCCGAAATCCATCCCGTCCACGCGCGCAAGGTCCGTGACCTCCGTAAAGCTCCCGTCGCCGTCATTGCGGTAAAGACAGTTTCGGCCCCACTGGCATAGGTAAAGATCGGGGTCGCCGTCATTGTCGAAGTCGCCGACCGCGACTCCCAGCCCATAGCCTGTCCCCAGAGCCCCGGAGGATTCGGTGACATTGGTGAAAGTGCCGTCGCGGTTGTTGCGGTAGAGAGCGTTCGTACTGCTGCCGGATTCCGATTGCGGATTGCCCCACTCCCTTGGACCTGTGGGGGTGGTGGGAACCCTGATTAAGGATTGCGGATTTCCGTCGTCCCTCGTCGGTCGTCGGTCGTCGGTCTTATAGAGATCGCGGCCGTTCATGAGGTAGAGGTCCAGCCATCCGTCGCCGTCATAGTCGAGCCAGGCGCAGCCCGACCCGGACTCTTCGAGGATGGTTGCCATGCCTTTACGGCCGTTGTCATACCGGAACCTTAGGC
>JBKJZI010000351.1:0-7752 GCA_046715155.1 Chthonomonadales bacterium
GTCCTTACGAACGCGGATGCCGCTGTCGACTACCGCAACTCCGATACCCTCGCCGTCCAGTCCCACCTGATCGAATACGAGGCCGGCTCCCGATGAACCAACCGTGAACTCGTCAGTCTTCAGGACCAGGAGATCTTCGGAAATGCGGCCAACACTGGCGATCTCGGCGATTTCTTCGAGTTTGCCGTTAGGTACGCGAACGGCGTAGGAACCAACTAGGGGAAGTCGGCGGAGATTCACCGCGCCAATGGCGGTAAGTTTCTTCCGGAATTCCGACTGTGAGGATCCTTCCGGAGTCTGGACGATTACGGATGTCCAATCCGTTGCAGATGCGGTACTGGCTTTCTTCCTAAGAAACGAATCGAGCTTTTCGGACCCGGCGCCCGCTTGGGCGCTTCCTTGGAAGGCGAGAAGCAGGATCACGGTGAGCGCGAGGGCTACGGGACCCGCTTTTCTTCGGCGCAACAACTTGTTAAGTGCGCACATACTCTCTCCTTCGTAATCGTCGCAGTTCGGTAGCCCGGCGGCCTTAGAAATGTTCAATGTCCAATTCACAATGTCCAATGAGGGACTGGCCCATCATTGGTCATTGGTCGTTGGCAATTGGTCATTGCCCTTAGGCCCGCGCTTTGCGTCCCGTTCTTTCGAGCGGTTTGCCGTTTTCGATTGCGAAGGATAACAGAGTCCAGGTTTGGTACCCGGCGACAGGTGCGTGTTTGCATACACGCGGGCATTACTTGCTGGAGTTCAATGGTTCACGGGACCGATTGCAACTTTCGGGGCCGTGTTCGACTTTGCTCTCCTGCAGTGATGAGACCGGTTCGAACGTGCTGCTCTTGGATCTCGCTTCAGCCTGCTGGATTTCGCTTCCCACCTTTCGAGAGTTGGTAAGCGGTCGGACGGGCATATTTGCGACTGTGACTTAAGGATGCCGATCCGGGTCGAATTTTCGTTGGAAGACGAATTAGAGGCAAACGGTCACGCGGAGTGCGCCGGGAATCGGAATCCCGGGCGGGGATCAAGCAGTTCGGCAGCCCAGCCAAGCAAGGAGGATTCTCGAATTCCGATTTTGGATTTTGGATTAAGCAACCTGCCCAATCCAAATCCGCAATCCACAATCCAAAATGCCGTTCCCAGCTTCTGCAGCTTTGCGTCCCTCGATTACTCGGGGTTTGCCTTTTCGGTCGCAGCGAGCCCTGCTGTCCGTCGGCAACAAGAGGAACAGTTCGCGGTTCCCCTGAAGCGTATCTTCCCTACGGTGTGTTACCGCGTCGAGACGGTGTCTTCAGGCTGATAGCAATCGCATTGCGGGCTATCGCCGGACTGGGAGGTACCGGCAATTGCCTATCGTGCACCCCTATATTACTCGCTTCCTCGCCGTATCCTCCGTTTGCACCCCATTCTTTAGCTGGATAAAATACTAGTTTTTTAAACCAGCCTCGAAAGAGTACGGCTGAAGGCGAGCTTAGAATGGAGGATGCACAGAAAAAGAAGGAACCCGACTGCGCAGCGGAGCCCGGAATTGTCGGAATCTCGACAGTGCTGGAGAATTAAACCGGAATGATCTCCGGTTCTGAGGAAATAGGAGGAACCCTGTCAGTCGCCGCTCCGCGGTCAGCCAGGCGCCCGAGCTTGCGGAGGGTCTTGTCTGAGTACATGTTTGCGTCGGCCGACGAGAGGAGGCTCGCGCAATCTTCCCCGTCGGTTGGGTAGCATGCATAACCCACGCTAACCCCTAGCCGCAGGGCGCCGATTTGTGGGTGCAGAAGGCCGGGATCGTAGTTGTCAATCGCAATCTGCAGTCGATCTGCGAGCTCTTTTGCCTCGTCGCGCGTCGCGTCCTGCAGCACGATCAGGAATTCGTCCCCACCGTATCGTGCGACCACATCCTGCTCGCGAACCGCATTCCGCAGAATACTGCTCAAGTCTCTGAGGACCTCGTCGCCCTTCTGGTGGCCGAAGTTGTCATTGATTGGCTTAAAGCTGTCGAGGTCCAAACAGAGTAGCGCAAAGCGGTCCGTAGTCCGGCGGGGCTCTTCGTTGATGAGATGCTCCCCGCGGCGGCCGCCGAGCGACATGCGAGAACGGTCGGAATTGCCGTGCGCGCATCGTTCGTCCACATAGCGGGTGAGGTAACGGATGTTGAAGAGTCCGGTCAGCGGGTCTGTGACCGCGTCGCTGTGAGTTCTGTCGAACAGCAGTCCGTTGTATAAAGCAAGGGCGGCGCGCTCGGAGATGGTCTCCAGAAGGTGCTGGTCGTGCGTTCCGAAGGCGTCCTTCTCGGCATGATACAGATTAATTGTCCCCAACACCTCGCCCTGGTGGACGATCGGGACGATGAGAGCGGAATTCAACGGAGTCCAGGCCGTCGGCTGCGACATGGCGAGCATGAGGTCGCTTGGATCATACTCGCCAATGTAGGTCTCCTTCGTCAAAGCAACCGTTCGGGAAATACTGTTATCCGTCCAGGTACGGCTGCCCTTCAGGCTTTCGCTGTTCACGCCAACCGCCACGCGGACTTCCAGGACATCCTCATCCGTGCGCAATAAGAATAAACAGGCCGTTCCAGGCAAGATCGCATGCAGTTTTCGGGCGAGAATCTCCAGCGTTTCATCCAGGCCGACGCTTGACGAGAGCGTCTGGGCGACTTCATAGAGCGCCCACAGCTCAGAAGAGGCTCGTTGGATGTCTCGCGCAGCCTCGTCCGCCTTGCTGGTGACCGGAGGATTGTTAGATTTCTGGATTACAAGAGGACCGTGACCCTCTGCGGCCATCTGGTGGATTGTTTCCTCAATGATCTCCAGGAACGCTTCAACCACCTGAGGATCGAAGTGCGTTCCGGAACCCTCCGTTACGATCTCGATGGCTTTTTCGTGGCTTAAGGCGTTTCGGTAGGACCGGTTTGAAGTCAAGGCGTCATAAACGTCACCGACCGCGAGGATACGGGCTGTGAACGGAATGTCTTTCCCCCGCAGACCATCCGGGTAACCGGTACCATCCCACCGCTCGTGGTGGGATCGTACAACGGGAAGTACGGGCCAGGGAAACTCCACCGGGTCCAGGATCGCGGCTCCGATTTCGGGGTGTTTCTTGATCTTGGCAAACTCTTCGTCCGTGAGTCGGCCCGGCTTCAAGAGCACGTATTCCGGCACTCCTAGCTTCCCGATGTCGTGTAAGAGAGCGCCCGTTCGGAGCCCGTCGAGGTCCGGTCCGTTCAGGCCTAGCCGCATCGCGGTGGCCTCCGCGTATCGCTGTACACGAATAATGTGCTGGTGCGTGTACTGATCTTTTGCGTCGATTGCTAGCGCAAGGCTCTTGATCGTCGCCAGGTAAAGGTCCGCCAGGCTTTCGATGTGCTCCTGCTTCTCTTCCTGCCGCGCCGTATAAACGGCATAAGACTGGTAACTCAAATAGGCCACAGGTCCGCCAAAAAGCAGAATTGCCGCCAGGTGATTGCCCGAAAGGATGATGGCGATGGCGCTGACGGAGGCCCCGGCAAAATAGCTCGGACCCGTCCAAAGAAACGTCTGCTTCCAGAGCGTGCCCAACCTCTGCCCCGTGCAAAGCGCGATGATGACGGCGACACTGCCGGTATTGATAGCGAAGTACACAAGGCTGGCCGCGGCGACGGCGTGGAACGAATAGATGGGGTCCAGTGAGAGCTTGCCCTGATTCAGCGTAACGAACGTGATTCCGGCGGCCCACGCAGCCATCCCGGTCGTTGCCACGTTGAATGTCAACTGGTGGAAGGGCTGGCGCTTGGGGTAGATACAGCCGGAGAAGGTGCTGATACAGCCAATCCCAAGGCCTGCCGTCGGCCCGAACCGGAAAAGGGCGGCGAATGTGATGGCAGATCCAACGGACATCGATCCGACGTCGGATTCCGCCTTGCTCCGGATGAGCCTTACCTTACGAGTCCCCGCGAGCGCCGCCAGGGCGATGTACGCAACGAGCTCCCAGGGACTGGCTTCGGTCGAAGGTCCGCGGTAGTAGTACGCGGAGAGCGCCGTAGCTATCCCAAGGAGATAGATGTTAACGATATAGAGCTGGGCTCTTTTCGGCAGGCTTAGCATGCCGTCATGATCTCCATGTAGGAAAATCGGGCAGAATCCGAGGAATCAGGTTGACGGCGTGGCCCTTCCCGTGATCTGTCCGCTTGAAATGCTTATTCCGTATAATGACCAGTACTCAACAATAATCCTGATAAGTGGATTCGCAAAGCAGAAGGGCGCCGCGCGCGCCCACCGTCGAGTTGAACGGCGTCTGGAAGGGGCGTCCGGCTTATCTACTGACCTCACACTCTAATCCCCCTATTTCAGGGAGAAGAGAGAGGGAGCTTGAGGAGCCTGGCCGGCGTTAGTCTTCTCCGAAGACGTTGTATGCGCGGATGTCGGCGTCTGAGTTGCTTCCCCAGATGATGTTGTCATTCCAGACGGCCGAGCCCCAGATGATGTTGCTGCCCCAGATGATGTTGTCCGTGGTTGGTGCGATGTACTCGCCCCAGATCACATTCAGGCTCCCGACCCCGGTCATGCCCCAGATTACATTGGAGCCCCAGGTGATATTGTCGAGATTCACATGGACGTAACCAGCGGCATCGCGGACTAGCGTCGGGCTTATGGCGTACTGCGTCGCTACCGCCGCAGATTCCATTGCCCGGGCGATGTTCAGATAGCCGGCGCCATAGGAGCAAACGTCGTAGCGTCCGTCCTTGTCCAGCCACTTGTCCGCCGTAATCATCAACCTGGCCTTGACCGTGTCTGGGGTCAGGGTGGGGTCGCGCTGAATCAGCAGGGCCGCGGCGCCCGCAACGACCGGCGCGGCCATCGAAGTGCCGGAGAGCCGGAAGTACTCCAACGTATCGAGGGGCGCCCCGATGATCGTATAGTAACTGAACGGGATGGTGTTCGTGCTGCCATACTGCACATCGACAGTGCTTCCCGGGCACCTGAGCGAAACGATTCGGTTTCCGGGAGCTACGAGATCGGGCTTCATTACGAAGTCCAGCCGCGACGGCCCTCGGCTCGAATACGTAGAGATCAGGTCGCCGGCACGGCTCCCGTTGATATCTTTGGTCGCTCCCACGGTGATTACGTACGGGCTGTTGCCGGGCGACTCGATGGAGCCGTAAGCAGCGCCGTAGCCTTCGTTGTCCATTCCCGCAGTCGGAGCGGAGTTGATTCGGCCGCTGTTGCCCGCGGCGGTTACAACTACGATGCCGGCCTTCCATGCTCGCTCGACAGCCAGGCATAGGGGGTCCGTTTTGTAGGACTCACCCACTGGGTGGCCGAGCGACATATTCATGACACGTATGTTGTACGCGTCCTTGTTGGCGATTACCCAGTCAATGCCCTGGATGACCGTGGACACCTTGCCACCGCCTAGATTGTCGAGAACGCGGACGTTGACTATGTTGGCTTCACGGGCGATTCCGTAAAACGTCTTTGTGAACACTGCGCCCGTGGAGGACCTTCCGTTACCGGCGATGATTCCGGCGACGTGCGTCCCGTGACCGCAAGGATCGGACGTATTCGGATCGCCTGGTACCAAACTCACGTCGGCAATGACCCTACTCGTGAATGTGCCAGCCGCGTAAAGGTCCGGGCGCTTTTTGATTCCACTGTCGAGCACGGCCACAGCGACGTTTTTGCCGGTAGCCCCAGTGCTGGAGAAGGCAACGTCGGCGAGGCTCGACTTCATGGTGAACTCATCGAACTTTACTACGCTGACATCTTCCGAGACGTGTTTCGCCCACTTCATCTTGGCGATCGTGTCCAGCATCCTGGGCGTTATTGTCATGGCTAGGGCGTCGATGCCTCGCAGTCGCTTGCCCAGTTTCGCGCCAATCCCACTTAGCGACGCTTCACGCGCCCCGTTGGTCGGACCGTCCAGTTTCACGATCACGTCGACCATACCATCCGGATTCTCAGCATACTTTTTGCCGAGGAAGCGGTCGATCTTGCCCCTGACTTCATCGGGCACACTCGCCAGCTCATAGGATTTGCCTGTTTTGCCGCGATTGCCCCAAATGGCATTGTTGAGTTCGTAGTCGCGCTCGCCGCGGCCAGGTTTCCTCATTCCCCAGGTCGCGTTGTCCTGGTTCTTGGATCGAGCGGCATCGTGTCCCAGCAGGTCTTGCTGTGAGCTGGCCGGTCTCTGGATGACCGGCATGCCGAGCCCGGCGAGGGCGATTGCGCTTAAGAAAGCGCACGTTCCTCGGCCGAACGGCCGGTTCCAGAAGTAAAGATAGTCGGGCGGTAGAGCCCTCCCATTAACTGATCTGTTCAATTCATATCCTCCAAGAATGCTTTCGGTAGCCCAACCGACCGAATTACGAATTACGAAATACGAATTCCGCAGAGTTCGTTATCGTTATTCAGCCTTTCGGCCTTTCGGCTTTGCGTCCCGGCCTTACGGCCGGTTTGCTATTGTCGTTGCAGCGGAGGTTCGCTATCCGCTGTGAGAATGCCACGGGCACTGCGGTGTGCCGGCACCATTGCGATCTCTCCTTTACATTTGGACTGGTGGAGAGGTCGTTCAATCCTAGCGATGGGTCTTTATCAAACGCGCTTGCGACGTAGGGCGGAGATCGCTTCTACCCCCAAGTTGCGTTTGCCTCGACTGGAGGCTGCGCAGGCGGGCTAGATGTGAGATCAGGAAGGACGAATTCGGTCGGCTCAATTACAAGCCGCGATCTGTCGGATTCCAGAACCACCAATTGCTCGGGCCGTTTCACAGCCGTAGGCGCCGTGGAAGAAACCAGAGAAGGTAGGGCGCGCCAGTCAGCGGATCGCATCACCGCGGGGATGACGTCACAAGAAAGGTGATCAACCTGTGGGAAAGCGAATGCCGGCGAATCATCGCCTGCATCGCCTGAAGGGGGAGGCTTAGGGTGGCAGCCTCTTCCTGCTTGATTCATTTCAATCTCCTCCGGAATCGCGCAGTTCGGTGGACACGCTACCGTATCCATTTCGGATTTTGGATTTTGGACTTTGGATTGAACTCAGCCAATCCGCATTCCGCAATCCGCAATCCGCAATGAACGTAGGCCGTCGTCTTTGCGTCTCCGACTTTCGCCGGATTTGCCCTTGTCGATTGCGAAGGATGATTTGTCCGGAGCCCGTTTGCACGGAAGTCCGGTTTGAGAGGCAAATCCATCCGCCGAAGTAGAGGTGAAGCCCGATCGCTCGGGGGCCCGTCGTTATCGGAAGCGGATTATCCTCACAGGGATTATCGTCGCAGGCCGATTTGACGCTCACTGTACGAAATACGGGAAGAGTCGTAGATTACGGGGGTTTTAGTACGTAGTGCAGCTTAAAGGGCTCCAGGTAGAGGTCGTTGAGCCGCTGCTTGTGGGCTATCGCAGAGTCAGTTGGACGAAATGTTCGCCAGCTTCTCGAGCACCGTGACGAGCGCCTGCGTGCCGAGGTCGCCATTACCCTCTGCTTCGACAGCGGCGAAAAGCTGATGCGCCAGAGCCGCGCCCGGAAGTGAAATACTGAGTTCAGATGCGGCTTCCATTACCAGTCTCATGTCCTTCTGCTGCAGTTTAACCATAAAGCCGGGCGCGAAGTCGTGCGTCACCATTTTGGGGCCAAGGACTTGAATCACCCAGGAGCTTGCCGCGCCTGCCCCAACCGCCTCTACCATCACCATGGGGTCAAGTCCCGCCTTTCGCGCGAACGCCACCGCCTCCGCGGCCGCCACAAGGTTGCTTACGATCGCGATCTGGTTGCAGAGCTTCGTCAATTG
>JBKJZI010000352.1:0-7789 GCA_046715155.1 Chthonomonadales bacterium
AGCCCCCTCCTTGCGAAGGAGGGGGTTGGGGGAGGTTCGGTTGTCTGCTGGCGTTCACGTTACTGGCGACCTTCGGTTCCCGTGCGCTGGCGGACCCCGTGGTTGTCGGGAGCAAGAAGTTCACGGAGTCCTATGTGCTCGGGGAGATCGCGAAGAAGCTCATTTCGGACGCGGGGGTGGAGGTCGAGCACAAGCAGGGAATGGGAGGGACGATCATCCTTTGGCAGGCGTTGAAGACCGGCGCAATCACGACGTATCCGGAGTACACGGGCACCATAGGCGAGGAGATACTAAAGGCACCTGGGCTAGATGTCGAGGCGATGCGGACGCGGCTCGGGCAGGACGGGGTGTTGATGACCGGCGAGCTCGGATTCAATAATACCTACGCGCTGGTGATGCGGGAGGATAAGGCCAGGCAGCTCGGAGTCCGGCGCATCAGCGACCTTCGGAATCATCCCAATCTCGTCGCCGGCATGACTCATGAGTTTCTTTCGCGCAAGGACGGATGGACTCCGTTGAGCCGCCGCTACGGCTTAAACATGCGCGAGGTGAAGGGCATTAACCATACGCTGGGTTACTCCGCCATAAGGTCGGGAAGCGTGGACTTGAAGGACACTTACTCGACCGACGCTGAGATTGCGGATTACGGACTTACGGTGATCGAGGACGATCTCGGATTCTTCCCCCAGTACAAGGCGGTGTTCCTATACCGGAAGGAGACGGATCCTCGCGCGATTGCGGCCCTTCGCAAGCTGGAAGGCACGATCGACGAAAGCGGCATGATCCGGTTAAACGCCGAGGCCAAACGGACCAAAGACTATGCCGCTGCGGCCGCACTCTACTTCGGGGCTGACCGGAGCGCACCTCCGCAGGCAGAATCCGTGCCGGCAAAGATATGGCGCCTCACCCTCCAGCATCTCTGGCTCGTGGGTTGGTCGCTTTTACTGGCCATCATCGTTGGATTGCCCCTCGGTATCGTCGCCAGCCGGCCGGGGCTCCTTAGCCAGATGATCCTCGGAATCGCGGGTGTGATCCAGACGATTCCGTCCCTTGCCCTCCTGGCGCTGCTGGTGCCGGTCGCGTTCTTCGGAATCAGCGCGCGTACGGCCATCTTCGCGCTCTTCCTCTACAGCCTGCTGCCGGTCATCCGCAATACCGCCACCGGTCTCCAGGAGATTCCGCGGCCGATCCGCGAATCCGCCATCGCCCTGGGACTATCGCCATGGGCACAACTCACGGCGGTCTATTTGCCGATGGCTTCCCGCACCATCCTCGCAGGAATCAAAACGAGCGCGGTCATCAACGTCGGTACGGCCACTCTCGCGGCGCTGATCGGCCAGGGCGGGCTGGGCGAACCGATCATCAGCGGACTAGACGTAAACCATGCCCCCACCATTCTGCAAGGGGCGATTCCGGCGGCGGTGCTCGCCGTCGCGGTGCAGCTTCTCTTCGAGCTGCTTGACCGGTTGATCATTCCGCGCGGCCTGCGGCTAAAGGCCACATCCTAGGTGCGGAATCGTCGGTATGAAACCGACGGCAGAAAATTCGGCGATGTCCTTCGGACAGGTGGCTCCGAATACGCTTGCCTCGCCTAACTAAGCAACAGTGATAAATCGAAAGTATTCAGAAGCCGAGCCGGTGTCGTCGCTTCGGTACATTCCTATTCGTGAATCCGGCGAGGAGCTCGTCGACTTTCTCGCTCTTTGTCCGTTACTTGTTTTGGACCGACCTCGATTCCACTATCGGCGCGAGACGGTCGTGCGAAAGACGGTTGCGGAGAAGCTCTGCCTGGCGGCGCAGGCGCTGCCGGTTGGATTTCGACTTGCGATCATCGAGGGCTGGCGCCCGCCCTACATCCAGCGCCGGATGTACCGGACCGTTTGGGAGATGTTCGCGAAGGACCACCCGGACTGGTCGGACACGAAGCTGCGGCGGACGGTCAACCGTTTCACCGCGCCGCTGGACCCGCGCGTTCCCCCACCCCATACGACAGGCGGCGCCGTGGACCTCGTATTGGCGGACGGATCAGGCAAGATGCTCGACCAGAACAGCCCCTATGACCGGCTGGACCCACACGGTTTCCCGTTCGATGCTCCAAGCCTTTCGGAGTCTGCTCGCCGGCATCGGACTATTCTTGCTGAGGCGCTATCCAGCTCTGGGCTAACAAACTATCCCAGCGAATACTGGCACTGGAGCTACGGCGACCAGGGCTGGGCGTATCGCGGCGGACATCCTAGCGCGCTATACGGCGCGATTCAGCCGCACGGTTGGGCGCCCGCACCGGAGGATGATGTGGACGAGGTATTGGAGTTCTTGCCTACCCCCTAACGCCCTCAAGCGGGAATCCGAAATCGTTACGTTCGTTACTCCCTCGGAAGTTTTGAATAGTTGTAGGCTCGGATTCCCCAGGGGGTTAGGGGGTGTCCTACTGCCTCATCTCAACGGTGAACTGCAGCTTGGATTCCGCTCCAGCCTTGACCGGGACCATCCATTGGGCTGAGTAGGCGTCGGTGCGGGCGTGCTTGTGGGATTCTGCAATCATTTTCCAGCCGCTGCCGAAACCCTGGACAACCCGGACGGTCTGGTCGCCGGGCTTCTCGTTGTGCACGATCACTTCGATCTCGCGGCGGACTTTGCGCTTGCCGACCTTTTCGCTCTTGACGACGCGGCGCTCGGTGTAGAGGTCGAAGGAATTTGCCAGGGTGAGCTGGACCTTGCCGTCGCGCGCGGTGTCGGGGATTCCGTCCGCGCCCCCGTATCGGAGTGAGCCGTGCCTGTCCGGCTCGTATAGTCGCATCGACCCGTTCGGCAGCGGCTCCCCGAGGCCGAATGCTTTCTGATTCCGGAATGAGATGGCCAGCGTCACCGCGCCGCGCCGCGGTGTTGGACCCTGCCAGTAGTAGTCGGAGTAGGAGTAGAGCGCCGGCAGCCGCGCGTTGTAATCCTTTTTCACTTTCACCCGCTCACTGGAAAGCATCAACAGCCGATTCATTTGCTCCTGTATCACATCCGTCGGCGCCGCGATCCGGTACTGATGTCCCTCTCCAGATGATTCCGCCGTATGGGCTATTCTTCGCGGCGCAGCGAACGAGATTACACGCCCACCTTCCCCCGCCTCGTCAACGGGAAAACGCAACTGTGCCTCGGGAGCACTGAAGGCTGGGATCTGAGCCGCACGATTCGGCGAACTAGCCATCAAAGCAACGCGGGCGTCCGGGTAGTCGGCGCCGGTGCGGTTGGTGACGGTGGCCCAGCATTCCAGCGACATGCGGTCGGACTTCGGGTCGAGCGTCGCTACGTAGTCGGCGCTCCAGTAGAGGCCGCGAGTGAGGTAGGTGAAGGAGAGGTCCGCGGGGCCGGCGGCGGGCGCGTGGGCCTGGACGGTGAGCTGCGGAATGGTTACGATTTCCTTCTGCACCGGCGCGACGATGGTCCCGGGCGGATTCACGTAGAACTTGCCGTCGTCCTGAATCACCGTGCTGCCCTCTGCGTTGACCATCAGCCGGCCCGTCTTGCGCTCCGCCTCCAGGCCGTTGTCGCCGTAACGGACGATCTCTACCTGCTTGCCGAGGTAGCGTTTGAGCAGCCCCTGCCCGCCCGATACGCCGAGGTCATAGGAGTGAGCGACCACCTCGGCCCCGGCCGGGCCCTGCCAGCCCAGCAGCACCGAGCGAGGATCCATCAGCCGGCTCACTTCTTGAATCTGCAGGCTGTTGTCCCCCTTCGAGAGCTGCAGCGGCCGAACCTCGCGCACCATCCCGAAATCCTGCGGGTAGACGGTCAGCTCGAGGTCCTTGCGAACTGGCCCCGTTTCGCCCGCCGCCTGCGCTCTCGCCGTCCCCCGATACACCACCCAAATAATCCCTGCCGCTAGCAAGGCGATCGCAACTGCCACGCCGAATTGATTCCGCTTCATAGTCCTCTCCTCTCAGGCCGGATTCCGTGAACAAGCAAATGAATAGTTCCTACATTGGCTTGTACGGTTCAGAGGGGCTACACCGATTCCAGGGTCATGCCGACCGCGGATTCAAATCCGCGTCTACGCGCAGTCGTCCTCCGGACGAACGGAGGTGAGCGGCGCTCGTCCGGAGGTTATTGGCAGAACGGGATTGAATTCGTCTCTTGCTTCAGGGATCGGGGTTATTGATTACTGAGGGAGGGTTTACGGCGAAGGCGGGTTCGCGCCAGGGTGAATGACCTGGAGACTTCGGCCTACTTCGGCCTTTTGGGATTCAAAGCGCGCCTTGCCCTGATCGGACAACTAAAGTAGAGGGAGAACTGGCAGCCGGTTCGAGCGTCGACGAGGTACTCATTGCGCCGCCGCTCAATGCCGCGAGCAAATTCCTCGCTGCTGCGGCTGTCGCGAACCTTGCCCCCTTTGACCGGAAAAACGACCACCGTTACAAGCTCCGCTGGCGACGGCGCCGCAAGGCCAACCCATCTACGGAATCGATCGATTATCGGATCGTCTGTGACACGGTTGGTAACATTCGCATTGTGCGTAACGTTTGGCGAAGCACCTTTCCCATTTTCGTTCACCACCTTCAAATGAGCCGGATAGAGGAACGTGTATCGAGAACCATCAGGAAGTGGCTGGCTGATGAATCGGCGGAACGACGGTTGGCGCGACCAGAACTGGAGCGCGACAATGACTGCTATGACGACGAAAGCAATCACCGCTATGCGCCAAAGCCACGGAACGGTCGACCGCTTCTCCGGGGAATCCACAACAGAAGTCGTATCAGGTGGGTAGACGATTCTGGCATTCATCGGTTTCGAATGGTTACGGCTTCCGGGTCAGTCGGCGAGTCGGCATTCTCGCGCGTATCT
The DNA here is from genome assembly GCA_046715155.1 of Chthonomonadales bacterium. Classification (GTDB taxonomy): domain Bacteria; phylum Armatimonadota; class Chthonomonadetes; order Chthonomonadales; family CAJBBX01; genus JBKJZI01. The sequence continues at coordinate 4,831 of JBKJZI010000352.1, forward strand.
AACTCTGAATCGCGACGGTATTCGTCTCGACTGGAGGGCCTACGGCCGGACGTCCTTTGGACTACAGCGGCGCTCTTCAATCTGGGCGACGTGGCCCTCCGTATGAGATGTAAGGATCTCGAAGCAGTCGGCCAGGTTCATTCGGATAAAGCGGAAGAATGGACTCCGGACTGCCGTGCGGGAGAGGTATTTTCCAGCGGCCTGTTCGATCAAAACGAGAACTCGCGACTGCTGCTCTTGCCACTCTTCTAAAATGCTCAGAGGTATGGTTGCTTCGCGAGGATTCAGGGACTTCAGTACAGGCGCCTTCCCGCCTGGACCAATTCCCTTCATGATCAACCGGCCGAAAAAGCTATGGCTTATGGTTGAGTTGCCTCCATCGGCCAGAGCGCGTGGTAAGGCATTGGTCATAGTCTCCAGGTAGGGCCGGTGTGCGAGTACCATGTGCTCGACCACCTGTGCCGGGCTCCAAACGCCGGAAACCGAGGAGCGATTGAGTGTCTCCTCGTCGAGTCCCTCGACTGCCTGCAACAAACGGGTTACCAGCTTCTCGTTGCGAGACTTCCAGTCGGCAAGGCGCTCGCTGACGCGCATCGAGACACGAGGTTCATTCATATGTCAGCCAGGTCCGCGGCGCATTTCCTGGATGACCTTGACGAGAGCTTCTCGGGCATACGCCCAGTTATGGCACTTGAAGCTCCTCAAGTCCGGGATGGACGCGCCACACTGATGGCAGAACAGGTCTTCGATTGCGTGAGGGACCTCGACGTTGACGAACTTCCGGTCGCCGAGGATGACTTCCGCAATCATCTCCTTGCCATGAACTCTCTTGAGGGCGGACGAAACAATGTCCAGCCAACTCGTCTCTCTTTTGCATTTGCGGCAGCGCTGGGAGTCTCCGCTCAGCCAGAGCGGGGCGCCGATGGTCCGGGGCTTCATCCCGAGCAGTTTCTCAATGGCTCGAACATCCTCGTCTTTGGTTACCCACTTCTTCTTCCCGGGCAGCGATGCCGGGGATTCGTAGATCTGCCGAAACACGTCGTCGCTTACTTCGATGGTCTTGCGTCCTCTTGAGCTCATCGCGAATTCCTCCTCTGCCTTCAGAGATTCCTCAGTTCCTGCACAATTCCTCGTAAATCAGGCCCTCTACTCGTCGCCTTCCGGATTCGCGCTGAAGTGACGCCATGGGAAGGGTTTGCCGTTGGTGGTGGCGTGCCAGACGGCGCGGGAGACGGTGGCGGCGTCGGCGCGGTCGATGTCGGACCAGTCGAGCTTATCCGAGGCTTCGGCCAAGCGCCTTGCTTCGCCGCGGAGGGAGGTCGGGCGCGGATTCATCTCGTCGAGCGGAATCCGGTTCGGGCGGTGGGTGAAGGGAGTATAATCCGGCCGGTCGGTGAAGCAGGCAGCCAACGAGGTGGCGGAGCGGTCGAAGCGGTTCATCGCCGAGAGACCGAGCGCCAGGCCGATCGTGCGGGCGAACGACGTGTGGTTGTACATCTGGCTCATCACGATCTTCCGGCGGGTGTAGGGCGAGGCGATGTAGGCGACGGTGCGGTGGCCGTCGACGTGGTCGAGCCCGAGCTGGGAGTCGTCCATGATCACCAGGATCAGCATCTCCTTCCAGAATCGGGAGTGCGACAATCGGTCCACGATGCGCCCCAGAGCCAGGTCTCCGTCCGCGACCGCTGCCCGCGGAGTTGGCATCCCGAACCGCGTACCGGCCGTGTGGTCATTTGGCAACAGCATCATACAGAGCGAAGGCATTGAGCCTTCGCGTTCGAAGCGGTCGAGGTCTTTAAGGAACTGGTCGGCACGCCATTGGTCGGAAACGACGGAGGGGAATCCGATGAAGTTTGGATGAAGGAAGGGCCGCAGGGCAGCCAGATCGGTTTCCGCCGTGATTCGGAATCGGTTCTCGCCGCTTTTGTAGTCCTGCCAGAGGTTGGACCAGGTCGCCGGCCGGTTGGAGGCGGTATCGACGATCTTGGGTTTGTTGACGAACTCGCCGTAGATTCGGAGGGACTTGCCTCGGGCGCTGGCGGAGGTCCAGAGGAAGCCGGCCGGGGAGTAGGCGAGTGGGTCGCCGCCGTCGTAGGGGTAGCTGCGGATGTGGGCGTTGTAGTTCTGCTCGATGTAGCCGTTCGCAATGGAGGAGGCGACCCACTGGTGGCCGTCGGCGGAGTTGGTGCCGCTGGTGTAGGTGTTGTCGAGGAGCACGAATTCACGGGCCATGGCATGTCCGTTGGGCGTTACCTGCTCGCCGAAGAGGGTGAGCTTCGGGTCGCCGTTGCCCTCCGGCATGTCGCCCAGGTCAAGGTCGTAGGTGTGGTTCTCCTTGATGATATAGACGACGTGCTTGAATACGGAAGGCTCCCCCACCCTCTCCGGAATAGGTACCGGCTTATATGATCGGCGGGCCGGCAGCTCGCGGCCCCAACGGTTGTTTTCAGCGACCTGTCGGGTCATACGCGCGAGGTCCCGAATCTCGTCGACCTTCACGAACAGGACCGTACCGACGCTTGCGTGGACGCCGAATCCTCTGGCCGGCCGCTCTGGGCGAGAGCCGATTCCTTTGGAACTAGCTACGACCAGTCGTCCGTCTCTCGCCGCCAGCGCGATCGGATACCACCCCGTCGGAACATAACCTCGCACTTGAGGTTCACTAGTAACGTTGACTACCGCCACTGCATTCGCTCCGCCGCAGGAGACATAGAGAGTTTGCTCGTCGGCTGAAAGCGCGCAAGCGGTCGGAATCTGGCCGAATCCGCGGTCGTCCGGGGGCCTGAGGTCGATTTTGCCGGTCTCCACTTGTCTTGTAAGGTCCACGATTCGAACGGTGTCGTCATCCGAGCTCGCGACATAGAGGCGCTTGCCGTCGGCCCTCATCGCCATTCCGGAGGGGAGCCGGCCGCGCGGAATCTGGTCGTCTTCCAGCGTTCGGGCGTTGACCTACGGGAGA
>JBKJZI010000353.1:0-8879 GCA_046715155.1 Chthonomonadales bacterium
GCGGAGTTGAGGGTGGCGAAGAAGTTGTCCGAATACGGGACCACGGAGCCGAGGTACTGCTTGACCAGGTCCGGGTGGTTGTGGACGGCCTCGGAGAAGGAGCAGAAGATGATTCCGAGCTCGCCGAGCTTGGCCTTGAAGGTGGTGGCGACGGAGACGGAATCGAAGACGGCGTCCACGGCTACGCCGGAGAGTATCTTTTGCTCGGTGAGGGGGATTCCGAGTTTTTCGAAGGTGCGGAGGAGCTCCGGGTCTACCTCGTCCAGGCTGTTCAGGACCTTCTTCTGCTTGGGAGCGGAGTAGTAGATGGAGGCCTGGTAGTCGATGGGGCCGTATTTGACGTGCGGCCACTTGGGCTCGGTCATGGTGAGCCACTTGCGGTAGGACTTGAGGCGGAACTCGAGCAGCCACTCCGGCTCGGCTTTCTTGGAAGAGATGAGGCGGATGATGTCCTCATTGAGGCCGGGGGGCGCGGTGTCGGACTCGATGTCCGTGATGAAGCCCCATTCGTATTCCTGGGCGACGCGTTGTTCGAGAATATCTGTGCTGCTCATTGTTATGTCTTGGAGTGATGGAGTGGTGGAGTGGTGGAGTGATGGGCGCCCAATACTCCAGTACTCCAGTACTCCATTACTCCTTCCCCTTTGGTGTAAACGATGTGCCGCAGCCGCAGGATTTGGCGGCGTTGGGGTTGGTGAATTTGAATCCACCCTCTAGAAAATTTGAAAGGCTGAAATCGACAACCGTTCCGGCTATGAATCTTGCGCTTTTTGGATCTACCCAGGCGCGGAGAGGAGTGATGGAGTGTTGGAGTGTTGGAGTGTTGGGCTCCGATCCGTCGAGCTCCATTACGACATCGTTGTCCCTGGGGGACTCTTCGAATTTCAGGAAATAGGATAGGCCGGAGCAGCCTCCGCCTTTTACGCCGACGCGGATTCCGAGGTTTGGGTCGCCCTTTTTATCGCGCAAGTGATTTAGATGCCTAAGGGCGGAATCCGTGAAGTGGAGTATGGGAGTGTTGGAGTGATGGAGTTTTGGGGGCGGCGAGTCGGACCGATCGGGTGAATCCGATTTGGCGTTTTGGGTTTTGGGTTTTGGGTCTTTATTATCGAAGCCGTCGAAGAGCACGGAATCCAGAGTTTTCTTTATCGCCATGTGACTGCCTCTTTGGGTTCGACTCCGTGCAGGCGGATTACGCTGGTTCTCAGGGGGCGGGTCATTTGGGCGAGGGTGATGTCCTCGAGGGCTTTCATGACGGCGCCGTTGATCATTTGGAGGTTGCTCCTGGCGGGGCAGAGGAGCTCTAGCTCGCAGCGGCGGATTCCGTGGGTGGAGCACTCGGTGATGGCGATGGGGCCGTCGAGGGCGGTGACGATCTCGGAGAGGGTTATCTCGCCGGCGGGTTTGGAGAGCTCGTAGCCGCCTTTGACTCCGCGGTGGGAGCTGAGGAGGCCGCCTTTGGCGAGTATCTTGAGTATTTTGCTGACGGTGGGGAGCGGGAGGTGGGCTTCTTTGGCCAGGTCCGGGACGTTGTGAATCCGGCCTTCCGGGTGGCGGGCGACGTAGGTCATGAGGACGATTCCGTAGTCGGTCAGTTTGTTGAGGCGGATCATTTTAGTTGAGAGTTGAGAGTTGAGAGTTGAGAGTCATATCGATTCCGCTAATCAGTACCAATACAGTACGGTTTATTGTACCCGGAAGTGCCCATTTTGTTTGAACTCGGATTCGTCGGATTTAGCGGATTGGTCGGCTTGCGGTGGGTGAATCCGGGGCTGCGGGCGAATGCGGGCTCGGGCGCGGCGGGTGGACGAACGGAATGAATTCCTCGCAGGGTGGTCCAGCGGCCGAGTGTCGGTCTTCACCGACATACAGAACCGCAGAGGTCGGCGGGGGATGTTAGGCGTTGATGATGATATAATGCTGACATGAGCGCGGCGACACAATCGATTCTGGATGAGGCAATACAGCCGGCGGCAGAGCTGATGACGCCGGATGTTGCGCGGTGGCTGCTGGCGCTTCGCGCCGGGCCGGAGCTACAAGCGCGGGTGGATGAGCTCGCGGACAAAAACACCGAAGGAACGATCACGGCGGTAGAGCTGGCCGAGTATGATGAGTACCTGGCTTTCGCCAATGTGATCGCGGCGCTTCAGCCCCGCGCAGAATCGGTCCTTTCCCACAATGGCGGTTGATGGACGCCGCCACGCGACGACTCGTCGTCGAACGGGCGGGCAATCGCTGCGAGTACTGCGGAATCCATCAGGATTCCGACCCCGTTTTCCGATTTCATGTTGAACACATCATTCCCCGGCAGCATGGTGGACTAGACGACCTCAACAACCTCGCGCTCGCCTGTGGGCACTGCAACCGGTTTAAGGGACCGAATCTGGCGGCGCTTGACCCCGAGAGTGGAGAGCTCGTACCACTTTACGATCCGCGCCGACAGCTTTGGTCCGAGCATTTTGATGTTGTCGGGGGGATCGTGTCCGGGCTAAGTCCGACCGGGAGGGCTACTGCCGCGCTTCTACAGATGAATCGTCCCCGCCGGGTTCAAATCCGGAATTAATCTTCATCTACAGCCTCATATAGGGCCAACCTTGCGCCAGCCATCATCGGATCGCCTTGCGGCATCGCCCTACCTACCGTCTTCACGGACGCGGAGAACGACGGGAGGTATTCTGGACGGGATTAACCGGATTCACCAGTGACTAAGGCGGCTGGTTGACACGCAATCCTCGGAGGGTGTTTTGAGGGACGATTTAGTAGCCGGGATTTATGACACGCTCGTTACCGGCGGACTTCGTGAGAGGTTGGAGAGTCTTCCGGCTGAGGTCGAGGCATCATTCGTATCACCGGACCCGGGAGAAGCCCACGAGTACTTTGCTAGACACTCATCCGCGGTGCTTCGAGAGCTTCTTAGATTGATTGAATCGGAGGGCGACGAGAAGCTCAAGATCCAGGCGCGAGCTTGTAATGCAGCCCTGGAAGCTGCAACCGAAAACGAAGCTAAACATTGGCTTGTGGATGAGGATGTCAGGCTTTTGACGGAGATTCGGCGCCGAGGAGCCAAAGATTCACGATTGCCCCGGCCAGTCATTCCGCTTGGAACGAGTGCGCTGCTTGTTAACGACGATCAACTCCTAAGCGTAGCTTCGGTCGTTAAACGCGAGATCGCATCGTCGGATTCAGTGGACCTGATTTGCGCGTTTGTGAATTTCACCGGTGTACGCATTCTCGAGGCGGAGATTCGCGAGCTATGCGAACGCTCCGGGATGCGACTAATCACCACCACTTACATGGGAGCGACGCAGCGGAGAGCTCTGGATGCGCTTGCCAGCTGGGGAGTGCAGATCAAGATTGCATATGAACGGCCGCCGGCCAATACCAAGTTGCACGCGAAGGCGTGGATGTTTCGGCGGTTTTCGGGACACGACACCGCCATGATCGGGTCCTCCAACCTCTCGCATTCCGCTCTTATGGACGGTTTGGAGTGGAACGTGCGGCTTTCTCGCGGCGAAACTCCCCACATTCTAGACAGATTCGCTAGCACTTTCGAACGATATTGGGGCGATGCTTCCTTTGAGAGTTATGACCCGGCGCGTGACGGCGACCGTGTCGAGAAGGCGCTTCGAGTCTGCGGTGGCCAGGCACTGTCGCCTACCGAAGATTTCTTCCTTGACGTCACCCCGCGACCGCATCAAATCGACATCCTCGAAGCGCTTCAGGCAGACAGGGCACGCGGTCATTACCGGAATCTGATCGTAGCCGCTACGGGCACTGGGAAGACGGTGGTTGCTGCACTCGATTACAAGCGGCTCTGCGGGGACGGAGGACAGCCGAGTCTCCTATTCGTTGCCCACCGGGCCGAAATACTCCGGCAGTCTGTTAACGTGTTCCGCACGGTACTCCGAGATGGTTCTTTCGGAGAGCTCTGGGTGGCAGGCGACCGACCAATCGATGGATCGAATGTCTTCGCATCGATTCAATCGCTGCATGAGGAATCGCTGGAGCGAATCGACCCTCGCCGCTACGACATCGTGATCGTAGACGAATTTCATCACGCGGAAGCCCCGACCTATCGCCGGCTGCTCAATCACCTGTCGCCTCATATACTTGTCGGACTCACCGCGACGCCGGAACGGACGGACGGCAAGAACGTAATGGAGTTCTTCGACAACCGTGTTACTTACGAAATGCGATTATGGGACGCGCTCGAAGATCAGCTTCTTTGCCCTTTTCAGTATTTTGGAATAGCGGACACGCTGGATCTGTCCGGACTTCGGTGGAATCGGGGGAGGTACTCGCCTGAGGAGCTGGAGAAAGCGTACCTGGGGCAAGGAAGGGATGGGGCCGCCCTCGTTCTGCGCTGGGTGGAGAAGATCGTTACCGACTGGCGGGCGATGAGGGCGCTGGGGTTCTGCGTAAGCATCCGACACGCCGAGTTTATGGCGGAGCAATTCCAGCGCTTCGGAGTCACCTGTGCTGCGTTGACCAGTAATTCCTCGGAAGAGGAGCGCCGGACTGCCATGAGGCGCCTGAGGAGCCGTGAGCTGAACGTACTCTTCACCGTCGACCTGTTCAATGAAGGAGTTGACATACCGGAGGCCGATACGCTGCTTTTCCTTCGACCAACGGAAAGCGCCACCGTGTTCCTCCAACAGCTTGGACGCGGACTCCGTCTGGCCGAGGGCAAACCGTGTGCAACCGTCCTGGACTTTGTGGGCCAGCAGCACCGGAGTTTCCGATTCGATAGGCGCTTCCGAGCAATGACGGGTCTCTCGCGTACGGCGCTGGAAAAGCAAATCGCAGAGGGATTTACGTCGCTGCCCTCGGGCTGTCACATCCAACTCGACAGGGTGACCAAAGAACGGGTCTTGGAGAATGTACGCTCGTCTCTGCCGACCAGAACGCAGGAACTTGTTTCCGAGTATCGTTCACTGTCCGGCGGCCGCCCCGACTATGCATTGGCGATGTTTGTGCGCGAGACTGGAATCGAGCTGGGCGATCTCTACCGCCGTGATCGCACCTATTCAACGTTAAAGAGGATGGCGGGTGTTTTACTGAATCCGGCTGCATCAGTCGAAGCCGCCTACTCTAAGGGGCTGCACCGATTGCTTCACATTGACGACGAGGGACGGCTGCTTCGGCTTGCTGAGCGCCTCCGGAATCCGTCACTTCCACGGTTGGATTCGATGGACGTGCGAAGTCAGCGGGAGTTGTACATGCTGGCCTATACGCTTACCTCGGATTTGACACTCGGCGAATTAGAAGGGACCCTCCAAGAGATCTGGCAACACGATCCCTTACGTACCGAGCTTACCGAACTTCTTACGGAACTTTCCCATCTAGCCCCGCCGGGTCCGGTTCCGTTAGGGATACCGCGCCTCGAGCATATTCCGATATTGAGCCACGGAACGTATAGTCAGGATGAAGTGATGACCGCCTTTGGATGGAAGAATCCTTCGTCCATGCGGCAGGGCGTGCACTACTTTCAAGAAGACCGCTGCGACGTTTTCTTCGTCACGCTTCGGAAGACCGAAACCGAGTATTCGCCCACCACCCGCTACAACGACTATCCCATCAGCCCGGATCTCTTCCACTGGGAATCTCAAAACTCCACGAGCGCGGATTCTCCCGTCGGGCGGCGATACACCCGCCAACAATCGCTGGACTCGACGATTCTACTGTTCGTGCGGGAAGCGCGGAATCACGACGGAAGAACGGCACCCTATTTCTGCTGCGGGCCGGTTGATTACGTGGAGCACGAATCGGAGAAGCCGATGAAGGTTATCTGGAAGCTCCGCACGCCTCTGCCGCATAAACAATTCCTGTCGTTCCGCGCAGTGTCTGGATAACCTGGGCTCGAATTGCTAATATGGATCACTCCGTCATCCCGCCGGCAGAAGTGGGTTCACGCGCGTCCTCCAAGCGGTCGTGCCTGGCAACATGTGGATGCGGCGGGTGTGGCTGCCTGTCCATCCTCGCGCTCTTGATCTTGTGCAACCCGATGCTGCTCATGTTCCTGACGGAGGTGAGGATCAAGAACGAGAGCGGGGAGCGGGTGTATGTCACCTGCGGCGGCGTGCTGCAGTCCGGCGGGCTGGCGGTGCTTCACCCGCGATTCCTCTACAAGGGCATTCCGGCAGTGCCGCTTTTCAGCCGAACGGAAGAGCGAATTGAGCCGGGCAGGTCGCTGAAGGTGGTTTATGACTGGGACGATATCAACTTCGCGTGGATCGTCGTGCGGGGTGAAGCCGGTCGGTATCGGGTGATAAAGACTGGCGCGTCGGAGGACCCGAAGGAGTGCTGCAGCAGGGGGGCAGCGAACTACCGGATTCCGCGGCTGAGCACTCTGCCGGAGGCGCCGGGGGATCTGCTCCGCGAACTCGAACTGCGTAGACGGTGAACGAGGGGATGGTATGTGCATTCCGATTCCAATGTAAAATGCAAAGTTAGCAATGCAAAATGCAAAATGGGGACGGCGGACGACATTGCAAATTGCAAATTGACAATTGCAAAATGGGGACGGCGGAATCGGGGGTTGTATAATGGGAGCTATGGAGCGCAGAGAGCTTGGGAAGTATATCGTGGCGGACCCGAAGATCTGTCACGGCACGCCGACGTTTATAGGCACTCGCGTGTTCGTGAGCGATGTCATCGATATGGTTGCCGAGGGGATGGACTGGGACGAGATCATCCGCCAGTGGCATAACAGCATCACTCGAGAAGCTATTGCCGAAGCCGTGAGTCTTGCCAGCCAGGCCTTCAGGGACCAAGCGGAGGAATCCAAGCGGGAGAGTGTCCCCGCGTGATCGTGGTGGACGAGAACTTCGTTCACGATCAGCGCGAGCTGCTGAAGACCTGGGGGATTCCCTTCCGCCACATAGGCCCCGACGTCGGCCGCACCGGGATGGATGATGATGAGATCGTTCCACTCCTAATACGGCTGCGCCGTCCGACGTTCTTTACGCGTGACCGCGGCTGGTATGATCGCGGTCTATTGCACGCCCACTATTCGGTCTTTGTCCTCGAAGTGGCACTCCCGCAAGCAGCCTCGTATGTTCGGCGCGTCCTGAGACACCCTCATTTCGATACGGAAGCGAAGCGTCTTGGAAAGGTGGTGCGGGCCTCTTTCGGAGGACTTACTGGATGGACGCTCGATTCAAAGAAGGAGGCTCATTGGAGTTGGCTGTAAGCCTGTCCTAGAAATAGTCACTTGATGTCTGTGCGCCCGTCTGCTATAATGGTAGACGGGCGTTTCTTATTGCGGATCTCGGATTGCGGATTGCGGATTGGGGAGGGTCTTGGGGATGGCGAAGGGTGGGTTGTTCAAGAGTCCGGAGGAGCTTCGGGAGATGGGGTGGATGCCGCAGGAGGAGGCTTCGAAGCTGCTGGGGCTGGCGGCGGGGGAGATGATTAGTTGGGATTACATTGATTCTGAGCAGACGGGGGCGGATGGGGGGAATTGGGTGCTACTGCTACCGGGAGTCGGGAGTCGGGGGGCGGGAGCTGGGGAGGGAATTAGCAATGAACAATTAGCAATGAACAATGAACAATGCTCGGAAACAGCGGAGGACATTGCAGATTGCGGATTGCAAATTGACAATTGCAATTTGGGGAGCGGGAAAAGGACGGGTGGGGAGTGGATGACGCAGGAGGAGGCTCGGGGGTTTTTGGGGGTTCATGCGAACACGCTTTACCGGTGGATGCGAGACGGGATTATTCGTTTTGCAGATACGCGGCCGCGGGTGGTGAGTCGGGCGGACGTGGAGCGGCGGGTGGAGGAGGACTGGTATGCGGAGGTCCGGTGGGCGAGCCGGCGGCGGTGGCGGCCGAAGATGCGGCCCTTTCGTCGCGACGGGGAGCCGCTGGTAAGTGACGAGGCGTTTCGAGTTTGCGAGCCTTATGGGTACATGGGCGTGCAGGAAGAGGAGGAGAAGATCCGCGCGTGGCGGGAGCTTCACGGTCGGGGGAATTACGATTACGCAATGGAGCGGGATTGGCGGGAGGAACTGCGGGACGAGAAGCGGGTCCTGACGGTTAAACACGCGGCGGAGATTCTGGAGTTGAGCCCGATGACGGTGCATGCAATGGCGCTGCGCGGGAGGCTGGCAAGGATCGTGGTGGGCCGGGGTCCGAATCGGCGGTCGCTGTTTTCGCGGGAACAGGTGGAGAAGTTGGCGGCGGAGCGTTTGCTGCGGGAGGCGCGACGGCGGAAAAGTCCGGCGGAATGGAAGCACGATCTGCGGCGGCCGTACATAAGGACGAATATTGAGGCTCCGCCGGGGGACCGTCTCATTTCGATGCAGGAGGCGGCGGGGATACTAGGGGTTTGGCCGCAGCGGGTGAGCGACCTGGTGGCGGCGGGTAGGCTGTTCGGATGGCAGGAGGATCCAGGGAAGCGGGGGAGCAAGGTTTGGCTCAGTTCCAACCAGGTGTCGCGGTATGCCTCAAACCCGGAGCGAATTCGTCGGCGGAACCGGCGACTGGGAATCAAGGAAGAAGTGGTCGAGGATGAGCGATTCGAAGGGGTGATGACGAACCGGGAGGAGTTCCGGCTTTGGGCGGGCCTGGCGGAGACGGATAGCCGGGAGCCGCGTGGGATCGATAAGGACCACGGTGAGTATTTCAGCTCGTCGCAGGTGGCGCGGGAACTGGCGGTGAGCCGGGCACGGGTGACGGCACTGCGGAAGAGCGGGGCGCTGATGGGGTACCGGCTGCGGCGGCGGACGCATCCTAATAATTGTGGCGGGAATCCGTGGTGGTTTTACTTGAAGGAAGACGTGTGGGCGTTGAAGGCGGATTCGGAGTATGGGGTGCGGAGTCGACGGCGCGGACGGAGTTCTGGAGTGATTGAGTTTTGGCCCCACACTCCAAAACTC
>JBKJZI010000354.1:0-38449 GCA_046715155.1 Chthonomonadales bacterium
CCCTGAAACCGCGTGGCGTCGCTCCTGTCTCCAAAGATTCGTCGCTCGCGTGCCGACTTACGGATGAGCATCTCCTGCTTCTATCTACCGCGATCGGCAATCCGCAATCCGCAATCCACAATCCGCAATCCACAACGATTCGCCACGGAGAACACGCTTTACATCGCCCTACTGGTTACGCGCGCATGGGAGGAAAACCCGGCACGCTTCGATGAACTATTCTCTATCCAGTCGCAAACCAGCCGCGAGCGGGAGTGGGGATACAAGTTCTCTAACGAGCAGCTCCGGTCTGAAGCGTTGGTGGAGGTCCAGTCGCATTTCGAGTCACAAGGAGCCCAGGCCATGTCCCGAATGCCGAACGGTTATGATCTGGAGGCGACCATGATTCGCAAAGGGCTACCGTTCGAGATCGATTCCGCAACGGCGCTCAATCCTGGCTGGCTTCAAGTCTGCCAGAGAGTATCTCAAAGCGAAAACGGCCTGGCCCGCTGGGAAGTCGTTGCCGCGGAGCCGGAAATCGCTTCGGGAGCTAGAGGAGATATCGCTCGGATCGTTCACCGGTATGGAGCGGGCGAGGAGTATCAAGGATAATGGACAGCGATAATCGTCGGGAAGAACCGTCGGAAGTGGACTATACGGAAATCGTCCGCCTCCTACTACAGCGTGGGGCAGACATCAACGCTCAGGACGAGTTCGGACGCAGCGCCCTCATGATCGCGGCCGACGCCGGCTATCTTGAGACGGTCAGGCTTTTGCTCGATTGGGAGGCGAATGTCCACCTAAGGGACACCCGTGGAAACACTGCCCTTATGCGTGCGGCGTGGAAGGGGCAGCTTGAAATCGTTAAAGCCCTCATGGAGCGCGGCGCCGATGTCAATGGCGCCGATGAAAAACATGGATATACCGCGCTCCTCCTCGCTGCCGGCGGCCCCGCGCAGCATGACGAATTCGAAGCCGCTCACAGCCGCATACACGAGGATGACGATTCCGACGAGTGAGAATTACAGGGTCTAGGGTTTAGGGTAAAGGGTAGGAGAACGTCAGATACCCTAGACCATAGAACCTATGCCGAAGCAGCGGAGGTTTTTGATGCGGGCTCGTGTAGCGCTGCCAGTATTTGGGGTCTTCGTCCTTGCGCCGATGGCGTACTTCCTGTTCCCGCGCGAGCTGAAAGGTGACGGAATTGGCGATTTCCATGACTGGGCGCCCCGTCCGTCCGAGATAAGTAGAGAGGTTGGAGTAGGGGACCGGGGCCGCTTCGATGATGCGCGCCACAACCGCTTTGCCCGCATGTTCCAGGACCGATTCCGGAAACACGATCACGCGGTGGGCCTCAAGTTTCTGGATGACAATACACTCAAGGCGATGTTCGCGCCCGCCATACCTCGCTGGGATATGGCGCGGGTATCGGTGCAAGCGGAATCGGAAGCGCGCGCTGTCTTCGGGCGACGTTTTAACGTGGATATCTACGAAACCTATATCACCGCGCCCATGCGCAAATTGGCTGAACTGCGGCATAAACGGCCTAACGGGCCGGTAGAGATCCGCTTCGATCCTAAATTCGCAGTAATCCAATTGAATGAGCGGCGGATAAAGGAAGCGCTCGAACGCCGCCGCCGCTCACCGGCGGACCAGGGACCATCGTCGGCCCTGCCGCCGCGATTATGACCGGCGGGCATTAACCGTCAGGCTATTCGCCCTTGCCCTCCCGAATCTTTGGGGGCGCGTCCCATCCTATGAGGCACATGTTGGAAGACGCGGTATGATGCTTCTCGTGCGCGATAAAGTGCACAATCCCTCCATAGACTGTTATCTCGACATCCTCAAAGTATGTCCCTCTATCTCGTCCGGGTTCGGTGACGCTGATCGTTCCTTTACCCTCGATAACTACCATTGGTATCCCTCCGTGTGTCCCGCGTGTATCCAGCGGGAGAATCGCAGTTTCACTTAACCGGGTTATCTACCGAATCCTGCCACACAAGCCTTCCCGGCATTGGAACAAAGACTGCCACGCACGTCGTCTTGGTTGATGTCGGGGCCACGATAGTCGCGACGCACTGTTTAACTCGCACCGCGCCAGGCTAAGACAGGCTGGTTGGCGGTGGGACCAGGAACGTCCGGTGAGGAGAATTCGCGCCGGGCGTTTTCTTGCGCCCTCGGAGTCCGACAATGGCAACCTACCCGATCGCTTTTCCCTGGCGGGCGCCAAAACGCCGGGCGCTGAACATCGACTGGAAGAACAAGAAAACGCGCACCATTCTGCTGACCATCCTCCTGGGTATCCTGGCAGGCGCGGCATTGGCAGCCATCGCGCTGACGCTCACGATCATTCGACTCCGCGCCACTCTGCCGACCATTGCGCAGATTGCAAGCTATCAGCCGGCCGAGGCGACCAAGATCTATTCAAGCGACGGAATCCTGCTGGCCAGGCTGCAAATGCAAAATCGAAAAGTGGTCAAGCTTCGCGATATTTCGCGCGATCTCATTGACGCTACCATTGCCGTGGAAGATTCCCGCTTCTTCCAGCACAAGGGTGTCGATCCGAGAGGCATCCTGCGGGCGGCGTGGGCGAATCTCACTCGCGCGGATTCCACTGGTCAGGGCGGCAGCACCATTACCCAGCAGTTGGCGCGCAACGTTGCGGCATTCCAGGTGAGCCGGGAAAAGACGCTTCGTCGCAAGCTGCGGGAGGCAATGACCGCCGTCCGCATCGAGCAGGCGCTGGATAAGAACGAGATCCTCGAGCTCTATCTCAATCAGGTCTACTACGGGAGCGGCGCATATGGCATTGAGGCAGCCGCCCAAACGTACTTCGGTAAAGGCGCCTCTAAGTTGACCCTTGCGGAATCCGCGCTCTTGGCCGGCCTTCCACAGCGCCCGCATGCCTATTCACCCTACAATGGACTGGACGCCGCCGAGCGCCGTCGAGACGTCGTGCTGTCGCGCATGATCGAGACGGGAAAGATAAACCGGTCGGAGTTTGAAAAGGCTCGCACCGAGGAGATTCAACTTGCTGAGCGCAAGACCAATAATCGCATTTACCGGGCTCCCTACTTCGTGGATTGGGTGGTGCGCGATTTAACCGAGAAGTATGGGGTGGACGGTCTTTATAGTGGCCTTCGGGTCGTGACCACGCTCAATTGGCGAATGCAGGAGGCCGCTGAGTCGGCAGTTCGTGGCAGACTTGGGTACGGAGCGACCGAGGCGGCGCTGATAAGCATCGACCCACATAACGGGCACGTGCGGGCGATGGTGCGCGGCCGGGATTACGTAAAGAACCAGTTCAATGCGGTAACTCAGGGACTCCGG
Organism: Chthonomonadales bacterium; assembly: GCA_046715155.1. Lineage (GTDB taxonomy): Bacteria > Armatimonadota > Chthonomonadetes > Chthonomonadales > CAJBBX01 > JBKJZI01. The sequence continues at coordinate 3,310 of JBKJZI010000354.1, forward strand.
CAGCCGGGCTCCGCGTTCAAACCGGTAGTTTATGCGGCCGCCTTTGAATCCGGCATCGTGAGCGTAACTTCCCAGGTCCGGGACGAAAAACTCCAACTGGCGCTGGATGACCGCAAGACCTGGACGGTCCACAACTACAGCGGCGGTTATGCCAATAAAGATCGAACAGTCCTGGACGCGATCCGGTTTTCCATCAATACCATCGCGGTGAATGTGGGACTTCAGACCGGGCTGGACCGGATCATTGATTACGCGAAGGCGATGGGAATTACGTCTGAACTGCCGGCCTGGCCGTCATTGACTCTCGGCGCGGGCTCGGTGCGCCCCATAGAGCTCTGTTCGGCATACGGTATCTTCGCAGCCGGCGGAGAGCGATATCTGCCAACCGGAATCCTTCAGGTCAAGGATACACGCGGACAGGTCATTCTTCAGGACAATGTCAGTGAACGATACGTGCAGCCGTTCCTCTCCCCGGACACACTGAATGAAATGAACTTCGCGCTCCGTGAGGCCGTGCGCACCGGATCGGGCCACGCGGCTTCGCGTGTTCCAAACGCCTTTGGTAAGACAGGTACGACCAGCGACTACCGGGACGCGTGGTTCGTCGGATACACGCCGGACCTCGTCACTGCGGTATGGACCGCCGCTCCTTATAAGACCGCCAGGGGGACCGTTAAATTCAAGGTGATGCACGGCGGCACCGGCGGGCGAATCGCGGCCCCCGTGTGGGCAAGGTTCATGCATGTAGCCTCGGGCCTGCAGAAGAAGATAAATCAGAAACATGCCAGACGCTGGGAAATACCAGTCCTCGACTACCAGGTCAACCCGATCGAGGAAAAGATCGCGGATTCGGATGTGGTAACCGGGTCTACGCTGGATCAGGCAGCGGCCGATTCCGTGGAGACGGCAACATATAACCAGTACATGATTCCGCCGCCTGGTGTTCAGACGGGCGACCTGGTGTACGCGAACTATCCAACAGAGCGTTTCATTCCGAAAGAGACACCGGCCGTTACAAACGATCCCCCAGTAGAAGCGCTGGTATGCGCGGATTCAGGCCAGTTCGCCGGCGACTATTGCCCCGTTATGGTGGCGCATCGGGTCTCAACGAGTGCGGAATCTCGTATGCGAGTCTGCCGGCGACACAAGGCCCCCAGAGGTGAACCGCCCCCATCAATCTCTGAATTCGACCGGTACGGCGAACCCACGACCAACCAATAGAGGTGGAACTTCAATCCACGAATAGGAAGGAGATTGGTACCATGCCGCGCGGAGACAAATCGGCGTACACAGACAAGCAGAAAAGGCAAGCCGAGCATATCGAGGAAAGCTATAAGGACCGTGGGATATCCGAGGATGAGGCGGAAGGCCGAGCCTGGGCTACCGTAAACAAACTGACAGGCGGCGGAAAGAAATCAGGATCGGGCCGCGCTAAGGCCGTTTCGAATGTATCGGCGCGTAAAGGCGGGCGCAAGAGCGGCAGCAGCAAATCATCATCCGATCGCAGCGCCGCCGCGAAAAAGGGATGGGAAACTCGCCGGAACAAGTAGGAGCTTGATGGACTTACTTCACTTCTGTTCGTAAGGCGGATTGAGGGGTGCTATTTGCCTACAATTTCCAGGGAGGTTGTCGCGTTTAGGATAAGTCGCCCTGTCTCGACGGTCAGTTTTGTTAGACGGACGGGAATCGGAAGGTTGTTGGCGTCGAACGCCCTGGCGAGCTGTGCGTTAATCTTCTCGCCGATCATTTCCACGCCGAAGCCGGGAAGGGGCGCCCCCACCAGACTCATATGCTTGGAGTCCAGGCGTAATCTGGCGCCGCCTTCAATTTCCGGTACAGCGGTCACCGTGAACGGAATCGGCAGAAGCATACGGTAACGGCCTGATATACGCATCTTGCCGTTCAGCATCGCTGCCTGAAGCTCGCTGAACGGCTCATCGGTACTCTTTTCCAAAAAACCGTTGAACGCGGATTCCGTCACTATAAGTGTTGCTTCGAGGACTTCAATCTTGATGACCCCATCCGGTCCTGAGCGATATGATATCGCGCCCGCCATCAACCGGATCTCGTCCAGGGAGATCATATCGCCGAGCTGAACGTCTCGCGCGTCCAGCCGAGCATTGCGCGCCGTCAGCGAGAAGGTCTTCTTCTCCACTGGCTCTCGATTCCGTTGGTCCTCCGCCCGCTCTAGCTCATTCGCCATCGTTGTGTCTCTAAAACTACGAGTCGCCCCGTTAATATTGCTGTGTTTTTATCGCTCACATCGCACGGATTTGTGGAACAAGAACTTGTGAAGCGTAATCGTGTTTTATGATGGGTAACCTACCCAACATCAAACGCCGGCACCAAACACCCTATCCCGGAAGCCTTCCCTGAAGGGCCGCCGGGTTTCTCCCGATACTATTACGAGGATTGTGCTATAATGGCGCGGCTAAATTCTTCATCCAATGGCAATCATCACCAGGCAGGTCTGGAAGCTCCGCCGCGCTCCCTCGTCTCTTCAACTTCCTACGAACAGGATCAACGCATGAATATCCTCCGAAGCGTCCTGGGTCGGTTTTCCCGCGACCTCGGGATCGACCTCGGAACCGCCAATACGCTCGTACACGTCCGCGGCCGCGGAATCCTCTTGCGTGAGCCGTCGGTTGTGGCTATCGAAAAGGAAAACCGCAAGATTTTGGCGGTTGGGGAGGATGCGAAGCGGATGTTGGGGCGTACCCCTGGGAACATCGTCGCTATCCGCCCGCTTAAAGACGGCGTCATCGCCGACTTTGAGCAGACTGAGCGGATGCTTCGGTACTTCATCAATAAAGTGCAGCGCCGCAGTTGGGTTGCGCCCATGGTGGTCGTCGGGATTCCATCCGGTATCACCGAAGTCGAAGAACGCGCCGTCAAGGAAGCTGCCAAAAAGGCGGGCGCTAAAGAAGCGTACCTGATTGAAGAGCCCATGGCCGCCGCAATCGGCGCCGGGCTTCCGGTCACCGAGCCCACTGGCTCTATGATCGTGGACATTGGGGGCGGGACATCCGAAGTCGCCGTGATCTCCCTGGGCGGAATCGTAACCAGCCGCTCCATTCGGATTGCGGGCGATGAGATGGACGAAGCGATCACCAACTACGTACGAAGGACCTATAACCTCTTCATCGGCGACCGCACCGCCGAGATGACCAAGGTCGAGATCGGGTCCGCCTTCCCGAATGGCAACGACCGCACCCTTGAGATCCGCGGACGCGACCTCATTACGGGATTGCCCAGATCAACCACTATTACCTCGGCTGAGATACGCGAGGCCATCCACGACCCGGTATGCGCGATTATCGAAGCAGTTAAAGTCACTCTCGAGACCTGCCCGCCGGAGCTTTCGGCCGACATTATGGAGCGTGGTATCGTCCTGGCCGGCGGAGGCGCGCTGCTCGAAGGGCTCGACCGGCTGCTGGAACGCGAGACCAATATGCCGGTCCACATCGCGACAGACCCACTCTCATGCGTGGTTGTCGGAACGGGCCGCGTGCTGGACGAGATCCACAGCAACCCGCAGCTCCGAAAGGTCCTGAAGAGCAGCTGATTCGAGCGTTCAGGCGTTCAGGCATTTGGGTGACGTGAATCTGGTTAGCGTATAATCGTAGGGACGCTATTCATAGCGTCCCTACGAACTTGTAAGACGGATAGGACTGATAGGACGAATTGGCTCGCTCTTCCAGGTCGTCGCTAATCGGAGTCAGCTCTGCCCAGAGGGCCACGGCCCGGCGCGGGCGGCGTTATAGCGCGGTTCTGATCCTCCTCGGAATCGCGATCCTCCTCAGCTTCATCCACAACCGTGCAGTGGACCGCGACCGCATGGACCCTGTTACCGCAGCGGTGCGCACGATCACGGTACCCCTAGTCAATGCCGTGTCCAACACCTGGGAGTGGATCTCGGGGCAGGTGAGCTGGGTCTTGCGCGGGCGGGGAGTGGACGCCGAGAACCGCACGCTGCGAGATGAGAACGCCCGCCTTCAGGAAGAGGTCAACCGACTCCGTGAGGCCGAAATCACCGCGAACCGCCTCCGGTTGCTGTTGGGATTTTCAGAATCCCCTCCCAAGAAGATATCGGCCGACATCATCTCTCTGCGCCCTCAGGGGTCTGATTCGCTGGTGATCGCGCGCGGCACGAAGGACGGAATCCGCAAGTACAGCGTGGTCGTGTCACCTAACGGTGTGGTCGGAGTTGCGTATGACCTGGCGCCGACGAGCTCCGGCATTCTCCTGGCCAGCTCGCTGCAGTCCTCCATCGGGTGCCGGATTCAACGGCGGGAATCGCGCGCCATTGGCGTCTGCCGCGGGACGGGCAAGGGTACCATGACGATGATGTACCTGTCGCCCGAAGCAGAGGTGAAGATGGGCGACATAGTAATCACCTCCGGCCTCGCCGGGGAGCAGGGCATTTTCCCGCCAGGGCTCGTAATCGGAAAGGTAGATTCTGTCTCCCGCCCCGGCTCCGGCTCCTCGCGGACGGTAACCATCAGGCCCTCGGTAGATATCAGCAAGCTGGAAGAGGTCTTCGTACTCAAGTGACAGAACCGCGCCGCTCCGAGTACCTGTTTGGCGTGATCCTCGCCGCATTCATCCTTCACGCAGCCCTCGCCGACAATCTGGCGCTGTTCGGCGCACGTCCGAATCTATGCCTCGTGGCCCTCCTGATTTGTGGTTTGAACGTTGGACCGGGGCTTGGCGCCGGGCTCGGCCTATTCGCCGGATTGCTTGAAGCGTCATACTCGCCCCTATTCTTTGGCACCCTCCTCGCAACGCGCCTAATCGGCGGCGCTGCCGTGGGTTCGCTCGAGTTCCGCGTCTTTCGCGACAACGCTCCCTTCGCCTTCGTGACCGTATTAGTCGGTACGCCATTGGTAGACGGGCTTTTCTATCTCTTCGCCCCGCAGCCGAATCCGGCAGCCTGGGCCATCGGCGTCATGAAGGAAACGGCCTACCACTCCGTGTTGGCCCTGCCCGTTTATTATCTGATTCGCCGCATCATGCACGGTCGGAATCCGCGACTTGCGGCAGCGCGACGGGTGTAGGCGTTCAGACGTTCGGACGTGGAGTCGGGCAGATCGGACGGATCGGACAGATCAGACAAATCGACCTGAACGAATTGACGGATTGACGGATTGAGCGAAACTTGACCGGGGAGTCAGTCCGTTGATATACTAGAGCGTTTGTTCCTGTATTGTGGAGCGATGTCCGAGTTGGTCTAAGGAGCACGACTGGAAATCGTGTAAGGGGGCAAAAACCTTCTTCGTGGGTTCGAATCCCACTCGCTCCGGGCTGTTGAGTGAGTAAGTGAGTGGTGAGTGGTGAGTATTCACCACGAACCACCAATCACCACTCACCACTCACTCTTATTCCTCTCGACGGGAAGAACTCTTAGAGGCTGCGATTGAGTCGCAAACTGATCCGTCGAACTGCCTTCGTGGGATTGCTTCTGCCGTGCATTTACTTTGGCGCGGCGAGCGCGACGTTTCTCTACCGAATTCACACGGGGAACGGCGCGCGCCCGAACACGCCTCTATCCGCTGCTCCTGCCCCACGATCTCATCAGCGGTTGATCGTTTTCGCGCCCCACTGTGACGATGAGACGCTCGGATGTGCGGGCCTGCTCAATCAGGCGGTCAGGGCGGGCGCGCGTGCGAAGGTCGTCATGATGACCAATGGCGACGGATTCCGGGTGGCGGTCGAGCGGCAGTACCGCAAGCTGCGAGTGGGGCCGGAGGACTATATCAAATTCGCCGGACTCCGCCAGGAGGAAGCGCGTTCCGCGCTTCGAAAGATTGGTCTCCATAAGGACGACATCGTTTTCCTCGGCTATCCAGACCGCGGGCTGATGCCGCTCTGGAACGATCATTGGTCGCCGGAAAGGCCGTTTACGTCTCGCTACACGGGGGTCACGAAGTCTCCGTACGAGGTCGCGTATAGTCCGGGAGCCACCTACTGCGGGCAAAGCCTTCTAGATGACATCAAACGGATTCTGCGCGATGAGCGGCCAACCGACATTTATGTTACGCACCCATCGGATGACCATCCGGACCACTGCGCGGCGAGCGCATTCGTCACCCTCGCTCTTAGGCAGCTCCGGGCAGATGGATCGGGATGGGCGAAGCACGCGAGGCTCCGATACTACCTAATCCACAGGGGCGATTGGCCCGTTCCCCAGGGAATCGATAAAGAAGACTCGCTGGTGCCTCCCCTCGAGCTGGCGGGCCTGGACACGTCTTGGACTCGACGCCCGTTGACCGCGTCGCAGATCGACCTAAAGGAACGAACTATCCTTAGCTACGGCACACAGACAGCGATGATGAAGCGTTTCCTGCTCTCATTCGCCCGGCGCAATGAGTTATTCGGCGAGATTGACGAGGGCCAGGTGGATCGCGCCCCGCTATCGGGAATCAGCGTGGATGGTCAGTTTGCCGATTGGCGCGGAATCGGAGCCCAGGAGCTCGATCCGGTGCGTGACAGCCTGCTTAGGGACTTCCAGGCCGGAGCGGACATTCGCTCTTTCTCAACGTGCCGAGATACCGAAAACCTCTATTTCCGAATCGCCTGCGCCAAGTCTCCCAAGCCGTCCTCCGAGTTCCGGATTCGAATCCGCCACTTTGCGAATGGCCAGGGCGCCGGGGGGTCTTATCTAGCGACGATAAGGCCGCCTTTCCGCGCCACCCCGTCCGAGTTGGATTCCGCCGCTGGCCACGAAGGCATCGAGCTGGCGATTCCGCTTCGAGACCTGAGCTATCCTCGGTCCATTGCCGTATGCATAGAAACCACAGTCGCCGGAATCTCCGTCGACCGCACCGGCTATAGATTCCTCGACTTATGAAGCTCAATGGGTTCCAACCCTACTCCACGTCTATTTGGTAGCTCACCACCCACAACTCCAACTGCTCTAAGCGTAACCTCCACCGCTGCTTGAAATCTCGGATCCACTTTCGTGCGGATTCAGTGTCCGGCGAGTCCACGATTACGCGCACGAGATCATCACGATAAGAGACGCTACCTTGCTTCCAATGACCTTCAATCGGCTGTGTTTCATAGCTCGCTGCGCCAAACTGCTGCACAATTTCGAGAACCGCCTCAGCGATCCATTCCGGGGCTATTTCGCGCCCATCGTTGAATCTAAGAGGAAGCAGAACCTCGTACCGCCGCCACCTGCTCCTCATAAGTCGTTTTCCCTTTAACGGTGAACTCGATATCCTGGTCTGTCAGCTCTTCCAGGGCAGCTTCCGGCACCAGGTGTTCGCCGGACTTCAGCACACGGCCCGAAAAACGACCGATCAAAAAAGCTAAAGCCCGCCTCTCCGTGTCTCGATCAGGAAATGTGATAGTCACCATTTCAATTCCCCTCCAATCCTGTCAGCTCAACCGATGGATTCCGCATACTTTTATTCATTGTACCAATCTTGCGAATCGTCCACATTTCGAATCCAGTACTCGGGCGTTCACTCCATCACAGGCGGATTCGGATGGAGGTGCACTTTTATCTCCGGCGGGAACTCACGGGGCGGTGAGTTGTCTTGCGATCGGAACGGCGGCAGTGTGGGGTCTTTCGCGGCAGCGCGCAAGTACTTTCTCTTGTCAACCTGTTCATTGCGTACCCAGTATTTCGGATAGCCACGAGTGAGCTTGCCTTCATGGTTCCACTGGCGCTCGATTCCGTGCAAGCGCCCTTCTTGCCAGTGTTGCTCTGAATGGACGCCCTTTTGATCGTAGTCGATCCACCACTCATAGCCGTGTGGTCTCCCGTCTTTCATGTAGTGGACTTCAGCCAAGGTAACAGTACGGTCGCTCCAATCCTGGCGCCAGAGGTCGATTCCGGTGCCACGCTCAAGCGTGTATGTGCCGATCAGCCGGCCGTCATGTGCCCACTGACAGGCAGTGCTGTGGGGTAGTCCATCCTCGTATGGTTCGGCCGAAAGTAGCACGCCAGGATCGTCCCACTGGTAGTCCATACCGTGGCGAACGCCATGCTTGAATGTCTTCTCCCGCATCAGCTCGCCGGTCGGGAAGAACTCACGAAATCCAACGCGCTCACCGTTGAGAAAGTATTCTGCTTCACGCGGCCCGCCGTGATCGAAGCGCTTGCGGATTCTCTCATCGGCGTCTAGCGGAATAGATGTCCTATAGGCATTTTCCGCACGCATTAATTTATACGGCCGGCGCTGCCACGAACGGCTGTACCGGTTCGGCTGATGCCGGGGGGGCCGCCTCGGCCGGCAGTGAGGGTGTTGTTGAACATTCGCGGATTCGTGCTGACAACATATACGGCATAGGAATCCCCGCCGGAGCCTGCGCCGCTGCTGCCGCCAGCGCCTCCAGGTCCACCATTGCCACCGCTGCCGCCGGCGCCGATCTCGGTTGTGCAAGCTGTTGCGCCCGGTCCGCCTGCGCCACCTATACCGCCCGGTCCGCCGCTTCCTCCGTTTCCGCCTCTCCCGCCGTTCGCGGACGAAATGGTGCAGTCATGGAACTGAATTCCCGTCGATGCTATCAGGAATACTCCAAAGGACCCGCCTCCGGCTCCGCCTCCCGAACCAGCGCTTCCAGCGGAACCGCCCGCCCCGCCACCTCCACCGCCGTTGCCCGCGCCCGTATTCACGAATATGCCGCCCTCGCCCCCACCGCCGCCTCCACCCCCGCCGCCCTGCCCGGCGCCCCCCAGTAGGCCGTTCAAGCCCGATCCGCCGCTCCAGAAGTTCGACACCATTGTCGCTTCGCCACCGTTTTGGCCGTCTCTTCCGGTCGCGCCCGCCGGTCCGCTGGTTCCGGAGGCGCCCGCACGCCCCGGCTTGCCGCCTTGCCCGCCCGCGCCCCCTGGCGCTCCGCCACGGCCCGGTTGGCCCGCGATTCCGGGATTGGTACCCTCAGCGCCTCCAGCACCGCCGGCTCCGCCCGCGCTGGCGCCGACTGCGCTTCCGCCGGCCCCACCCTGACCGGGCGGGTTATCATCGCACCTGCCGTTAGTGCCTCCAGCGCCGGGAACTCCGGGCGATCCGGGTTTCCCCACAGAGCCATTTGCCCCCGCACCGCCGCTTCCCGCGGTGATGACAACTCGGCGAAGTACCAGCCCAGGACTGTTGAGCGCGTGAAGACCGTACGTTGATGCGCCCGCCCCAGTCGATTCGGCCGCTCGAATGGTGAGGTCCTCGAGGAATGTCGGCTCCGCGACTCCGCTCGCTTGTACTGCCACAACGCGGCCATCGCGAGCCGTTGCGTTAATGATCTCGGTGACCAGGCCGGGACTTCGGGCCCACGATGAAGCGTCGAATCCACCGATGAGGGAGACGCCCGCGCGTAGGGTCACTAATTCCGAGTAGACGCCAGCCGCAATGGCGATAGTCTGTGGCGGCATCGCCTTCGCGATGGCCGCCTGAATCGTCCGAAGCGGCGCTTCCCGCGTGCCGGCAGCCGTATCATTTCCCTGTGGGGCAACGAATAGCGTGGGCGGCTTCGGACCGGATGGCGTTTGCTCTTCGCCGCAAACGGAGATTACAGAGGCCAGGCACATTACTCCAAGCGCCATCAACGCAAATCGACTCATCAGGGACTTGTCCTTTCAATATTCACGCGGGTCTTACTGACGACTGTAGAGAGCACGAAAGTATTCGATGCTTTTCCGAACGACCATCCACTCTTCCTCGCAGACGGCGGCGGAATCGGCGCCTCGCTCCCAGGCGCTGGAGTAGGGCTCGTCCATGGGGCGGCCGTGCTTCCAGAGGATTCGAAGGGCCTGGATGAGGGAGGACGGGTGTGTGTCAGGATAGCACTGCCACCAGGTCTCCTCTAGCAGCGGAATCGTGCGAGTTGGTTGTGCGGCAATTTCGCAGCCAGGCAGCAGGTCGTCGAATCCGTTGCCTTTCACGGCCTCCAGTATGGCGGGGAAGTCGATACACCCATCTCCCGCCGCGCATCGCACCAGCCGGTAGCCCTCCGGAGCGAAGTGGATCGTGTAGTCCTTCAGGTGCAGGTGCTTGATGAGTGGGGCCAGCTTGCGCGCTGTCTCGACCGGTCCCTCACCTACTGAGAGTGGATTACCCGTGTCCAGGCAGATTCCGTAGGCCGGGCTGCTGCCCGACAGCTCATAAAGTCGAAGAAGGTCATCGGATGTTGCGTCCTGATGGTTCTCCACTACGAGCGCCATCCCGAGACTCTCCGCTGCCGGGAGCGCCTCGCGGAGCCGTGCCGCCGCCCCTGCCAGCCGGCCCTCCCACCCCTCCGGAAGATTTCGGCGATCCCCGCACAGAATCCGGCTGATCAGCACGCGCGCGACCTTCGCGCCGACTGCGGCGGAATCTTCCAAGTATTGCCGCAGCTGGGTCGGCTCCACATCCAATAAGCACAGATACTCCGTGACGATACGCAGATTCCGTTCCTCCAGCGCCTCGCGAAACTGCATCGTCGGAATGCCCACCGGCAATGGCATATCCACGCCTGCCAACCCCATTTCCACCGCGGCGTCCATCAACTCGAATGGGGTCACCGGTGTTGAGCAATGCTGCCCGTCGAGAGTCGGGATGAATCCCGTCGCATGCGGCAGCCCATAGGATGTCAAGGCAATCGGTAATCGCGCTGAGTCCGGCATTTTCGCTCCCTCATCTTAATCTTAATCTTAATCTTAATCCTAATCGTAGTTTCCAGACCAGGGTAAGGGCGATTAAGATTAAGATTAAGATTAAGATTAAGAGAAGGATGACAAAACGATGGAAGATCCCTGTGCGGAGGGAATGCGGCTCGCGGTGGGGCAGGTAAACGAGCTTACCGAGGAACACCTGCTCTTTACCCGCCAGTGTGGCCTGTCCGAAATACTTATGAACACGCCGAAGCTGCCCGGCGATGAACGCTGGGAGTATGAGGAACTGGCCCGGCTCGTCGAGCGAGCGGATTTATTCGGCGTGCGCCTGATCTGTATCGAAAACGTCCCGGTCAGGTTCGTCAAGGAAATTATGCTCGGGATGCCCGGGCGCGAGCGGCAGCTCGAGAATATGCAGTACACCGTTCGAAACATGGGCCGCGCCGGGATTCCGATTCTGGGTTACAACTGGATGCCCAACGGAGTCTGGCGAACCGAGAAGAGTCTCGCCATTCGCGGAGGGGCCGTCTCCAACAGCTTCAACCTTTCCCTTGCGGCTGCCTTGCCGAACACGGAAGACCGAACGTACTGCGCCGAGGAGATGTGGGAGAACCACCGATGGTACCTGGAGCGGATACTGCCGGTTTGTGAGGAAGCCGGTGTGCGGATGGCGCTTCACCCAGACGACCCACCGGTTCCCACGCTGGGCGGCGTAGCGCGCATATTCGGTTCTTTCGACGGATTCCGAACCGCTATGGAATCGCACCCGAGCCCGATGCACGGCCTGGACTTCTGCCACGGCTGCTGGAGCGAGATGCGCGGCGGCGAGGGAGTCCTGGATGCCATCGAGTTCTTCGGACGCGATGGGCGAATCTTCTACGTACACATGCGGGACGTTCAAGGGTGCGCGGAAGACTTCTGCGAGTGCTTCATAGACGAGGGAAACAGCGATATTCTGGCTGTCCTACGCAAGCTTCACGAAGTCGGATTCCGCGGTTTCATTATCGACGACCACGTACCTCGCTTCGTCAATGACTCGATCTATGGCCACCGGGGCCGCGCCTATGCCCTGGGCTACCTTAAGGCCCTCCTGCAGGTAGTCAATTCGGATTCCGCGTGATCATGCCGCGCGGTCGGCGGGGCGCAGCCACCGCGCGGGGTCGTCCACCGCGGGACGCAGTAAGTCGCCGGATTCAGCCGACCGCAAGAGAGTGCAGGACGCCAGCTCCGTCCTTCGTCGGTCCTCCAGAATTGGAAGAAGGCTGGCCGCCGCAGCGCGCACTTTCCATGAACATCCCCGCTCGGCCGCGAAACGCACGCGCTCGACGGCTTCTCCTCCCGCCAGCGCCCGGAACGCTTCGAGGATTGCAAGCGCGAGGGGCTCATCGGTCGAGCCGAGTGCGCGAGCGAGGTGGGGGACGGTCTCGGGATCGAGGAGCGGCCGATGACCTTCATGCAACAGCGGCAGTACGCACACCAGCGATTCCGCCGCGCCTCGTCGCACGGAATTGCAGCCGAGGGTGCGGGCTGTTCCGGGCGCATCCCAGAGCGCGCGGGCTAGCGCGTTGATCAATTCGACACACGCCATCCGTCCCAGGGACCGTGCCGCGAATCCCCGAAGCCAGTTGATGCGGCTCTGTTCGATGATGGGCGCGATCGGTGAGACAAACGGGAAGAAGGCGAAAACCCAGAGCGCGTGGAGCAGCGACGAATCGGGTTTCGCATCCGAATCCAGCATGCCGATGAGAAACCCGCACGCCTCGCGGCGCTGCCGCTCATCGAACGGCATGTGCGGAGCAGTGACAGCGGCTAGCAGCCATTCTCCCGGCGGCGAGGACCGCGAGCTATCGAGGGCGTCGACAACGCTCTGCGGGGAATCCGGCGGCTCGTCGTTCAACAGCAAATAGGCCGTCCGACGCACTTCGCTGAACACCGAGAGCCGGCGAGCTATGTGCAAAATCAAGGGCGAATCCGCCTGGAGATTCTTATCCATCATGCGGATTCCGTCGGGCGAAGGAGTGACGAGGAATCCGGTACCGGGTTCGTGGTGGGTACGCGAAGCAAGGTGTCATTGGCGGATTCTGCGGAGGGGCGTAACAGTGTTCCTGCATCTTTGTTTCTTCGTTCCACTTCCTTCAGTGCGGCCAGGCACGAGGCTGCGGCACTCTGGATTCGGTGCTCCTCTTCGGAATCCCCCTCGATCTCCGCCAGCGGTTCGACGGAATCCATAGCCTCAACGTGGCCGTGCCGCTCCAAGGTCCGTAGCACACCGACCACGAGATCAGATTCCTCGGTTATCTCCAGCGCATGTTCGACGAGGATGTTTAGCTGACGCTCGGTCAGCTCCGGTTCTTCTCGCAGAAGCAGCCGGGCAAGCGACGACTTGATCGCGCGGAGGGTTGCGCCATCGGAAAAGGCGTCTCCTTGCAGCTCGAGCGCGTTCGTGAGCGGGCCGACGGCACGCGGGTCGTCGAGCTCCGCCAGGGTCCTTGCGGCTTTTCTCTCCACGCGAGTTGCGAGCACTTCGTAAACGGCAACGGCGCCGACAATGAACCAGTAGTAGCCAAGCCGGAACTTGAATTTGCTTTCCAAAATGAGCGTCAACAGGGTAGCCAGGATTACGACCCCAACAGCCGCGCGCTTAATCCACGTCCGCCGACGCCGCCGCTTCTTCGCCTCTCGCCCTATCGTCGCTAGCAGCTCTTCTACGGCCTGCGTCCGCGCGTCACCGAGCTTATCGTGGACTACGTAGGACGTACTCTCTTCTTCAGTAGGTATAAGCTGTTGCATGTGTATCTGGGTCACCCGGAACAACACTATGGACGATTGTTCTGCTCAGGACGTTTCTCGGGGATCAGCGCCGTGACGGCGGATTTAAGGTAGGAGCGGTACGTACAGGTCAAGCTCATAGCTGTACTCTTTCGACCGATTCAAGTCTTCCAGCTCGCGATGTCCGGTGCGTCGAAATCCGAGCTCCTCATAAAGTCGATGGGCGGTTGTGAAGCGCGTGTCTGACCAGAGAATCATCCGCAATCGGCCGGATGCCAGCGCATGGGCAACGGCGAGATCGATGAGCTTGCGCGCCCATCCCTGACGGCGGATGGAAGCGTGAACGTAGAGCGTCTTGATCTCGGCGGAATCCGCGTGGATCATTACCGCGCCGGTAGCGGCGATCCGCCCGCCCGTCTCCAGGACCCAGAACTGGCCGCCCTTGGAGCGGAAGTAGGGCCCGGGGTCGATGAGGTGCCGCTCGTCCCGCTCAACATCCAGGATGCAGTCGTATTCGGCGTAGACCTCCGAGATGAGAGCGTGGATACCGGGCGTATCGGCCGATTCTGCTTGCCGGATTCGCGAGTCCAGGACTTCCAATGATCAGTTCTCTGGTGTCTTAGCTTTCTCCGCATCCAGGCCGGCTTTTGCCGCAGCTCCTACCCGCACGGAGAGAACTTCAGCTTCACGCGCGGCGTTGCCTCGGGCCTCTCCCACCTGACGCTTGCCGTCGACGCCGGTCCAATGGACGTTTACGCGGTCGTTCTTCGCCTTGTTGAGGAATGCGTTCAACTGGTGGCACACGTCGCGCGCGGCGGTATGCGAAGTCACCGCTACCCCGACTCTCATCAGTCCCGGAGGATCGCCCGCATCGCCTTCCGGCTCCACTTCCGATCCTCGGAGCCGTGGCAGTATCTTCTCCCGGAACGCTTCGCGGTCATGTTCCGTAGCAAAAGCCAGTGTTATAACAAACGGCATGATATTAACCTCCAGCACGGCGGTATCCCATTATTGCATTCGGTGAGCGCCAGCACAAACCCTGTGCTTGCGGCACCTGACTGAGCGCGGCTACTCTGAATGATCCGATCAATTATTACACTCCTTGTCTTCTTCGCGCTGCTGAGACCGCAGCAGCCCGCCCTCTTCACGGAAGCCGAACGCGCTCGTGTGATGGCATATTGGAACACGCCGGGCCGCTATCGCATCGACGCGCCTTCAACACCCGGCACTAACTGGCCCTGGGTGGTGCGGTTGACTCCCGACGCCTCTCTCTGGTTCTACAACTACAACAGGGCGCGAGGATTCGGGAAGACGCCACCAACCGAAGTTCCCGGCGCGGCATCCCCGGAGTGGGCCGAGTGGGAGCGCTGGGTCAATGCGAAGCTCGCCTATGACCGGTGGTCCGCCTCCCTGGCGGCGACGGCAAACGCCGCGGGCTCGCCGGTAATCGGGGCGCCGCCGCCGCATCCGGGACCGATTCCGCCCGATCTCCTAGCCGCCGCAGGAAATCCCCCGGACTTCGCGGTCGCCGTCGCCCCGCTGAACTACACCATCACGTTCGATTCAGGCGAGAAGATCACGTATTCAGACCATCCGGACATGCCTCAGCGATACGCCTATTATCGGTTTGGCCACGGAGTCCGCTTTTTTGGCACGCCTCTAAAGGCGATCCCGGATTCCGAGCTGGATTCCGCATTTGCAGATGCCGGGATGTCGGCTTCAGAGCGCCGAATCGCGCGCGCAGTCTCGGTGTTAGAGGGCGGTTTCGAGTCGATCAATACCTACGACACGGGATTCCTGTCGGTCGGATTCTTGCAGTTTGCCACGTTGGAACCAGGCGCCGGGTCGCTTGGAGCGGTCTTGCAGTGCGAAAAGGCGAATCGGCCACAGGAATTCGAGAAGGACTTCCGGCGGTTCGGAATCGACGTCAACGAAGGCGGGGCGCTCGTAGTAATTGACCCTTCAACCGGAGCGGAGCTTGCTGGAGCCCAGGCGGTGAGA
Source organism: Chthonomonadales bacterium (assembly GCA_046715155.1). Classification (GTDB taxonomy): domain Bacteria; phylum Armatimonadota; class Chthonomonadetes; order Chthonomonadales; family CAJBBX01; genus JBKJZI01. The sequence continues at coordinate 18,677 of JBKJZI010000354.1, forward strand.
AAGACCATCGACGACAAGCGGCTCACTGCGGTCTTTCAACTTGCCGGCTCGCGCAGCCGCGCATTTCGCGCCGCGCAGATCCGAGTCATGAAGGACCGCTACTACCCGGCCTATGACACGATCACGGTTGCGGTTGAAGACAGGATGTTCACCGGGCGGGTGCTGGATGTAGTGCGCTCCCAAGCCGGATTAGCCACGCTCTTCGACCGCAAGGTTAATCGAGGCAATACCGATCCCCTCCAGGCAGTGGTGGCCGCAGTAATGAGCAAGTACGGGCTGAAAAGCCTTGAGGAAGCTGCTGCCTATGAGCGAGAGATCGTAGCCTTGTTGAAGTATCGGCACGACTTCCTGGCCGACGCGTCGTTGTCACAACCCCCCGTGCCGCCTGTCTCGAAGACGGCCACGGAATCCGTTCCGAGGTCAGTGGAATCAGACAGTCCGTCGCACCCAAAAGTCAACGTAAAGCAGATTGGTCCGCCCGCTTCCCATTCTCCCGCGACCAATCGGACCCCGACCACTAGAGTGGAAGCCATCATGCGTCCCGCTGCGCCGACTCCTGGAACGCCTCTGAATCCCGCTCTCGCGCCGAAACCGACGCCCTCCGAGGACGCACCTCAACCTGACACGCCGCCGAGTGATCGCCAGGAAACCGGGGCTCCCGTGAGTCCCAAACCCGCTGAATCATCGCCATAAATCCTCCCTTCCCCGTGGGTCTGAGGAACAGATTGGCCGCACGGATAGTCCTTTTCTTGCTAGGGCAGTCCCTGCCGTGCGTCCGATTACGCGCCTCCAACGGCAGCTGGAGCCCTCGGAGGGTCCTATGTTCGCCAGCATTTACCGGTCCTCACTGGCCGCAGCTCTAATAGTTGCCGGCTCTACCGCCGGCGCTCAACGGATCACCGTCGCCTTGAACGGTAATCCAGTCGTCTTTATCGGAACACAGCCTCAGGAGGTCAATGGCCGCGTCATGGTCCCGCTGCGGGGCGTGCTCGAGCAGATGGGCGCGCAGGTGCGTTGGAACCCGACAACGCGCACCGTCACAGCGACGCGGACAGCCACAACGATTCGGCTTCCGCTCAATCAGACCGTTGCGGAAGTCAACGGTCGTACGGTCAATCTGGACGTGCCGGCGATGTTAATCACAGGACGTACGATGGTCCCGCTTCGCTTCGTGGCGGAATCGCTCGGCGGGGCGGTGACCTGGGATAACTCCGCCCGTATCGTGCGCATCGCAACGGCTGACCCGGGTGAAACAACAACACCACGGGACTCCCGCGCCTTCGTCCGGACACGAACCGTGGCGACCACGCGCACTCGAACCTCTGTGACCGCCGAGCCTCTCATAACGTCCCTCGCCTTTATCCGCGAGGACGCCATCATTCCGGTCACACTCGACGCACCGTTAGACAGCAGTACGAGCAAACCGGGCGACCGCGTCTCTGCCACCGTAGAAGTAGGCGCCTACGATGCGCGGCTTCCCCGAGGGACGCAATTCATCGGCACGATCCGACAGGTCGCTCCTTCCCGCGACGGCCGGAGCGGCGTAATCGCCCTTCAGTTCACGGAGCTAGCGTTTCCCGACGGTACGTGGCGGACGATTAAGGCGATCCCTTATCCGATAGATATGCGAAGCGCGATGTTGGACGAATCAGGTTATCTGGTTGTCCGATCAGGCGGAATCTCGAGAAACCTTGTCTTTGTGGGTTACCAGGGTGGGCCCCGGCTCGGGCGTGCTGATGTGCTTCCGGAGGGCCGCGTTCGAGTGTTTATGGAACCCGCGGCGGTGGGATCGGTAGGGGTGTCAAGAGACGTGACGCCAGGAGATGTCAGCCTGTCGGCGGGCCATCGTTTCGGAATCAGAGTTGACCGTCAGTTGACATTCGATCCCGTCAGGGCCATCCCGGTCGACGATCGCTAACGGGGCTCCGCCTCCAGGGACCGCGGCCGGACGGACGACGCTTCCAGGTCGATCATTCGGTAGCCCGGAATGTACGCCTTGGACACGATCTGTCGAATCTCCTGAAGCAGCTTGACCGCTTCGGCGACCTTCCACACGTTGTCCAACGCTAGTTGAAGTCGCTTCTCTATATCCTTGTCCAGCGGCTCCGACAGCAGGTCTTCCAGTGTAGCACTGACGACGAACAGCGGGTTATTGATCTCGTGGTTCAACGTCACCGCGAACTGCCGCGCAAGCTCGATGCGGTCCTGTTCCTGATCGTCATTAAAGGGTACTCGAGCGAGCGACTCAGGAAGCGCGTCGGCGGCGAGCTCGTCGCAGATGAACAGCAGGCCTGCCAGGCGGTGTTGAGCGGCATAGAGGGGGCGGAGGACAGCGTACACGAGGCTGTCGCCTTCCTTCGCCGCCGGATTTGTCCAGAACCACACTCCCTGTCCTCGTGCGATCGTGCCGGCTTCGAAGATGTCCGACGCCTTTTGTAAGCAAAGCCGCCGCTCGTGTTCGGGAATCGCAGCCGTGAGCGAATGCTCCAGAAGCGCCGACAATGTCTCCGGCCGGCCGGTACGGTCCATCGCCTTGCGCGTGCATGACACAAGCTTCTGTTCGCTGTCGAACACGAAAGCGTGCGTCGTCACCGCCTCAAGCACGGCCCCGACAGAGATAGGCGCGGCTGTTGATTCAACGGGAACGGACACGTCCATACCAGTTTCTGAGTTAAAATCAATTGGGCGCGTCGCGTGGCCGGTTTTCAGGTCAATCATCGGGATTCTCCCATTCAGGAAGAGACGATGCCGGGCCAAAGCCGTTGCGACCCATCACTCACTATACGGCTGAGCCCAACGATTGTTCCTCACGGAATCACCGCCGGAGCGATAGCATGGATTGAGTCAATGAAAACAAATCCGGGCGCTGAATTGCCCTTACATCGCAAGAGCGATTCGAACTGCCCGCTCAATTTCGCCGATCCACGGTTCGGACAGTTTTACCGAGCTTGCGAACCAGGTGGACAGAATCGCAGATCAGCCTTCCGCAGCATCTCAGCGTATTCGGCCATCCCTTCTTCCGCTAAGGCAACGTTCTCCTCGTCCAATTCACGAATGAGTTGCTCGTTGCAAGGATCTTGCATGAACTGACGCAATTGTTCCTGTTCGACTATGCGGCGAAGGGCGTTGGCGGCAATGTCCGCTGGAGCGCATCCGCGGTCGCCTGCCAGCTTTTCAAGCGCCGTAGCGATTCCGTCGTCGAGTTGAACTGCCAATGCTCTCATCATCTTCCCCCTGCTCCCATTTGTAACACCGCGGATTCATCAGCGCCCGAATGCGATGCGATACTCTGCGCCCTGCTTTGTTTGGAAAGTCCAGACGGAATCCGTCTCGACCTTTCGTGTCGGGACAGGAATTGAACGATCCAGGACTTCCTCTAATTGTGAGCCAGGAGGAATCCGGAGGCGGCAGGGGAGGCCGGCGAGAGAACGGATGACGGCGGATTCCGGTCTCCCTTGGCTCCATCGAACGTCGACTGCGAATCCGCCACGGGCTTTCAGGCCCTTTACGGAGCCGTTGGGCCACGCCTTCGGCAGTGCGGGCACAATACTGATCTCGCCGGCATGACTTTGCAGGAGCATCTCGGCGATTCCGGCCGCTCCGCCGAAGTTGCCGTCGATTTGGAAGGGCGGGTGTAGGTCGAAAAGGTTAGAAGCGGTGCTCTTCTGGAGGAGGAGTTTCAGGTGCTCGTATGCCGTCTCGCCTTGCTCGAAGCGCGCCCAGAAGTCTACGATCCAGGCGCGGCTCCAGCCGGTATGCCCGCCGCCGTTCGCCAGCCGGTACTGGAGCGACTTACGCGCCGCAGCGGCCAGCTCCGGGGTGCCGCGCAAAGTGATCTGATCTCCCGGATGCAGGCCGAAGAGGTGAGAAAGATGCCGGTGGCCCGGTTCCGGCTCATCGTAGTCCTCGATCCACTCCTGGAGCCGGCCGCTCTTCTTGCTGATCTGAAGCGGCGCCAGCCGTCTCAGTGCGGATTCGAGGCGTGATCGGAACTCGGAGTCCGTCCCCAGTACGCGCGAAGCCTCGACGCAGTGGGTGAAGAGATCGTGGATGATCTGCAGGTCCATCGTCGCGCCATAGGTGAATTTCGAGATGGTTCCATCCGGCTTGCGGAACCGATTCTCGGGTGAGTGTGAGGGGTTGGTTACGAGCCTGCCCTGTGGGTCTTCCACAAGAAAGTCCAGCAGGAACCTGGCGGCCTCCTTCATGATCGGATAGCCCTGCTTGCGCAAGAAGTCCTTGTCCTGAGTGAACCGGTAATGCTCCCATGCGTGCTGAGCCAGCCATGCAGCGCCCATCGGCCATACGCCATGGACTCCGTCCGCCGGAGTTGTGAATCCAAAGATATCCGACAGGTGATGGACCACGAATCCGGAAGCGCCGTAATGGACGCGCGCCGTCTTGCGACCCGGCTCGATCAGGCTTTCGGTATAGTCCATCAACGGAAGATGACACTCTGAAAGGTTCGTGACCTCCGCGTGCCAGTAGTTCATCTGGACGTTGATATTCGTATGGTAGTCCGCGTTCCAGGGCGCGGAGTAAAGATCGTTCCAGAGACCCTGCAGGTTGGCGGGAAGGTCGCCGGGGCGGGAGCTTGCAATGAGCAAGTACCTGCCGTATTGAAAGTAGAGAGAAACCAGCGAAGGATCGTCGGCGCCTTTGCTTATCGCTTCCAGACGCTCATCGGTAGGCAGCGAGTTGTTTAGGCCCGTTCCTAAATCAAGCACGACGCGCCGGAACAGCTTTCGATGGTCAGCTAAGTGCGTGGTCTTGAGTTTAGCGAACTCCTTCTTTGCGGCGGATTCGACCTGGGTGCGGCATCTCTTTGCGAAATCTTTGTCGCGGTAGTCTGTAGCCGCGGCGATCACGATGGTAACGGAATCAGCCTTCTCCAGCTTCAAAGATCCCGATTCTGCGGTGAGTGAGCCGCCTGAAGGGATCAACAGCGCGTGCGCCTCGAACCGCATACCTGGCGGCGTATTGGGATTCGTGTTCTTGATCTGACCTCGAAGGATCAGCCGGTTTCCGTCTGCGACAGTAGATGCGTCCTGGGAGCGGATAAGTCGAATTGCCCCGGATATCAGGCCGGGCTTATCACTCGTGAGGCGAACGACGAGGACCTGGCCGGGGTGGGACGCGAACGCCTCGCGGGAAAACTGCGCGTTGCCAACGCGATATGTCGTGCGTGCGATGGCGGAATCGAGGTCAAGCTCGCGCCGGTAATCCTCTACAGCGCCGTTGTGGTTGAGGTTCAACCAGAGGTCTCCGAGCGTCTGGTAGGACTTGATGCGCTGAGGATTCCCCATCAAGCGCCGGTCGGCAAGCTGCGTCGCTTCTTTGTTCTTGCCTTCGAAAAGCAGCTTGCGGACCTCGGGCAGGTATTTGAGCGCGTCCGGATTGTTGGTATCGCCGGAGTGTGCCTGCTCCCAAAGCGTCTCTTCGTTCAGTTGAATCCGCTCGTCGTTCACCCGCCCGAAGACCATAGCTCCCAGCCGCCCATTCCCAACCGGCAGCGCCTCGATCCACTTCTCCGCGGGCTTGCGGTACCAGAGGACGTTTCGAGGAGACGACAAGTTGACAGGGTGACGGGGTGAAGGGGTGAAGGGGTGAGGGAGTGTCAGAGTGACCAGGGCGATCACTGAGGCGCGAGGGAGAGTCTTCATAAGGGTGATTCCGTTCAGTTGGTGATTTAAGCGGGATTCGGTGTTGGTCACCCAATCACCTTGTCACCCTGTCACCCTGTCACCCTGTCACAACGCGGGGGCGATAATCACTCGGCGGTCGGGCTCGTCGCCTTCGCTGTAGGTGCGTACCAGGGTGTCATCCAGGAGCGCGTTGTGGATGATGCGGCGCTCGTGGGCGGGGAGGGGATCAAGCTCGCACTCTTCCTGGCGGTCCTTGACCTGGTTGGCGAACTGGCGCGCGAGGTTCTCAAGTGTCTCAGCGCGGCGCTGGCGGTAACTGTTTGCGTCAAGGATGAGACGGATATCGGGTCCGACGCGGCGGCCGACGACGAGATTGGCGAGGTATTGAAGGGCGTCCAGCGAGGAACCGTGGCGGCCGAATGTATCGAGCGCGTCCACTCCGGTAAGTTCCACGTCCAGATAGGGAGTATGCCGCCCACGCGGCTCGGCCTGAATGTCCAGGCGGGCCGCTTCGAATATTCCGCGAAGAACGTCGAGCGCCGCGCTCTCCCGCTCAGTTAAAGAATCGGCCGAAACCGGTTCCGACACTTCCGGTCTTGCTGCTTCGCTCATTCGCCCTCCTATCCGCGTAACAGTTTACCCCGCGTCTCTGTTTGTGCGGCATTCATGGGTTGCGAAAGATTCCGCAGGATGGAGTGTGGAAGTATGGAAGTGTGGAGGTGTGGAAGCAAGTACTGTCTTCCACACCTCACACTTCCACACTTCCGTACGTTGAGCCTACCGTCGCTTCTTGCGTGGACGGACGCGGGCCGGGGGCTTCGGCTGGCCGACGGGCTTGGCTTCTTCCGGCTCCTCGCCCGCGCCGTTCAGGCCCAGCCCAGCGCCGGGCCCCCCCATTTTCTTCTTTTCGACGTGGGGTTTGTACACGAACTCGTACTGCTGCCAGATGGAGATCAGGTTCAACGCCAGCCAGTAGAGCACGAATGCCGAAGGCCAGCTATAACTGATGAACATGAAGAAGAAGAACCCGGACATCATCAGCGCCATCGTGTTCTGCTGCTGCTGCTGCTGCGGATCGGTAGCCGGCGTGAGCCGCATCGTCACGTAGTTGCTTACGGCGTACATGGCGAGCAGCGGGATATCGGGGTCCGCGAGGCTCCGGCCGAAGAGGTTGTGCCCGAAGAACTTCGTATCGCTCAAGGATAGCGGGCTGCCTATCCATAGGAACTGGCCCTTCGAGAACGCAAGCTCGTACAACTGGATCATTGTGAAGACCAGGAAGAAAAACGGGAGCATCATAAGCATGGGGACGCACCCGGCGAACGGATTCACCCCATGTTCCTTGTACAGCGCCATGACCTTCTGGTTGAGCTCTACCTTCTTGTCCGGCGGCGCATCCTTGTACTTGGCTTGCAGCTCTTTCACCATGGGCTGCATCCGCTGCATCTCGCGCATGCTCGCGTACTGTTTCTTCGTGAGCGGCCATAGAATAATCTTGACCAGGAAGGCAAGTAAGATCAATGCGAGTCCATAGCTGAAGGCGGGCTGGCTGCCGGTCATGGCGACCAAGCCATGCATGATCTGATAGCGGATGTCCGGGGAATTGCGCTTGAGGATGCTGTTGGAAAGCTGCTCCCAGCGGCTTGGCTCGCCGGCAGGACCGGGCGCCGTCAGGTTCTTCGCGGCGCGGGTATCGGGGAAGCCGCGGAGGAGCTGCCGCCACATGTCCAATGCGTAGTCTTGCCCGTTCCGCCGCTCGACTTCGGTGGTTCCGTAACGCTCTATGGCGAAGATCCCGCCGCGGTAAAGCGCCTCGGCCGCGAGCTCCGAGTCCTTGCCGCGGAAGCGGTTTGAGACGTCGCGGTACTCGTTCAACGCCTCCATCCGCCGGTTGTCTCGCTCCAACTGGAGCGCTTTGGCGAACGCGCGCTCCTCCGGCGATTGCGCGGACTGTTCGGCCGGCGGATTCTGCCCCGCCCCATCCTGCGCTCGAATCGCCGGAACGAGGAAAACGGTAAAAAGGACTACTGCCGCGAGGGCAATAGCCGTCCTCAAACGAAAGTGCATTAATGGCCCCTATTTGAAATGAGCAATGCTTCACCGAACCGGATCGAATCCGCCCTTACTGAATGGATGGCAGCGCAGAATCCGCCAGATACCCAGACCAATGCCCTTTAGAACCCCGTATCTATCGATCGCCTGCGCCGTATATTCCGAGCAACTTGGTTGGAACCGGCACGTCGCGGGCCGGAATCGGGAGGTCCGCTGGTAGAGCCGAATGAACGATATGCAAAGTCGCCGCATCGATATTAGATTACTCGGACACTAAGTCGTCGGTGAATGCTCCCGCGCGCCGGAACTGCGCTTCCAGAACGGATTCAATCTCGGCCAGGGTAGATTCCGCAATGACGCTGCGGGCGACTACCACGGCGTCAGTTCCCGGCGGAAGGCGCGGAATAAGTGTACGGCTGGCCTCGCGCAGTAGGCGTTTGATACGATTACGGACAACAGCGCCGCCCAGTTTCTTGCTTACCGAGAACCCCATCCGCGCCGTTTCCCGAGGCTGTCTCAACACATACACCACGAGCATCGGGTGAACATAAGAGCGCCCGCGCGAGTAGACCGCTTTGAAGTCGCTGGTCTTGCGCAGGCGCTGCTCCTGGGAAAGCATGAAGAATTAACAATTATCAACTAACAATGATCAGTTATTCAATCGATTAAGACGTTGATAATTGATAATTGATAACTCGTCAGACGCCTTTCCGCTTCAACTTGGCCGGCATCGAGACGGTTAGCTCGTGGCGGCCTTTGACGCGGCGGCGCTTTAATACGTTGCGGCCGTCCGTCGTCATCATGCGTTTGCGGAATCCGTGCACTCGCATGTGGCGGCGGCGCTTAGGTTGATATGTTCTCTTCATCGAAGGCTCCTGGAAAAGTGACCGTCTATTATAGCATGCATATTCGGGCGTTCAGGCGTTCGGGCGTTCGGGTGTTCAGGACCGGAATCGCACCTACCATTTCTCGCCCTCGCAGGAACGGAACAGGATACGTCTAACAGATTAGGGACGGATTCCACTCTTAAAGTCCGCTGAAAGGACCTGAATGATTCGAATGCGATACGCAGCATTCTACTTTGCAGTACTCCCGTTCATAGCTCCACCCGCCAGTTTCGCCGCGGATTCTGTTCGCGTGATAGTCTGGGACGAGCGGCAGCCGGAGCAGAAGCGCGCTTATGAGAGCTTTCTCGGGAATGCTATTGCGGACCATCTTCGTGGCGTGAAGGATCGCAAGGGGACGGCCCAGTTCAGCGTCCGTTCCGTCGGAATCGACGACCCGGAACAGGGCCTGACCGCGGAGTCGCTGGACAACGCAGATGTGCTCGTCTGGTGGGGACACGTGCGGCACAATCAGATCAGCCAGGAAAAGGCGAAGGATATTGTCCGGCGCGTGAAGTCAGGGCGGTTAAGCCTTATCGCCCTCCACTCGGCGCACTGGGCGCGTCCCTTTATCGAAGCGATGAACGAGCGAACGATCGACGACGCTCTCAAGAGCCTCCCGGCTAATGAGCGCAGCCGGGCCAGAGTCAAGACGCTGCCACCGCCGCCCGGAATGAGCCGGCCCGACCATCCGCCCAATCCTTCGTGGACGCGGATTCCGAACGAAGACGGCACGGTGACTCTGGAGGTCCGTCTGCCGAGCTGCGTCTTTCCATCGGTACGCAATGATGCGAAGCCCAGCCACGTGACGACCGTCTCGAAGAAGCATCCGATCGCAAAAGGAGTTCCCGAACGATTCGATATACCCGAGACGGAAATGTATGCCGAGCCATTTCATGTGCCGAATCCGGATGCCGTCATTTTCGAGGAGCGATGGGACGGTGGGGAATGGTTCCGCGGCGGCTGCGTGTGGAATCTGGGCGCCGGCAAGGTGTTCTACTTTCGCCCCGGCCACGAGACATACCCTATCTTCAAGCAGCCGATTCCGCTCAAGATCGTGGAGAACGCGGCCCGATGGCTGGGCGAAGATATTCGTCGTAAGAAATCGACTTCACGTTCGGAAACGGGGGTTCCGGTGGCGATAGGGGCAAACACAGAGCGTGTCCAATCCGGTCAGGCGACCGTCAGCAGCCGCGCCTTCGGCAAACTCGCGGATGGCACACCGATCGAGCAGTACAGGCTTACCAACAAGAACGGTCTGACGGCGCGTATCATGACGTATGGGGCGACGCTCACGGAGCTGCATGTGCCGGACCGAGCGGGCAAACTCGGCGACGTCGTGCTCGGATTCGACAACCTGGAGCAGTACCTGAAGGGGCATCCCTTCTTCGGCTCCACGACCGGGCGCGTCGCAAACCGCATCGCGCGCGGCAAGTTCACGCTCGACGGGAAGGAGTACCAGCTCGCCGTCAACAGCGGCCCAAACCACATTCACGGCGGCCTCAAGGGAATCGACAAGCGAGTCTGGCGCGCGAAGCCAATCAAGCGCTCGGATTCCGCCGCAGTTGAGCTCCGTTACCTCAGTCCGGACGGTGAAGAGGGTTATCCAGGCAATCTCGACCTAAAGGTGGTTTACACGCTCACCGATGACAACGCGCTGGAGATCGACTACACCGCCAAAACGGACAAGCCCACACTCGTAAACCTCACGAACCACAGCTACTTCAACCTCTCCGGCTCCGGCGACGTGCTGGGGCATGAGCTCCTTTTCAACGCCCGCCTGTACACGCCGCTCAACGAAAACACCGTCCCCACGGGCGAGGTTCGCTTCGTGGAAGGCACCCCGTTCGATTTCCGTTCGCCGCACGCACTTGGCAAACGAATCACGCAGCCGCCGCTCGGCAGTACCCTCGGCTATGACCACAACTTCGTCCTGGACGGGCCGCAGGGAGAGCTCAAACTTATGGCGCGGGCGCAAGAGCCCAAATCCGGCCGCATAATGGAGGTCTGGACCACCGAGCCAGGCGTACAGCTCTACACCGCAAACCACCTGAACGGCTCCCTCATCGGTAAAGGCGGGATTGCCTACGGCAAACACGCCGGATTCTGCCTCGAAGCGCAGCATTTCCCGGACGCGCCGAACAAGCCCCACTTTCCGTCCATCGTCCTGCGTCCAGGCGAGACATACCGGCAGACCACGGTCCACAAGTTCTCGGCGAGGTGACACAGTTCCGGTGACACCCATCGATCCCATCCAGGTCGAAGTCTGGCGGCACTTCTTCGCTTCGATCGCGGAGGAGATGGGTGCGGCCCTCGAGCGGACCGGCTTCTCGCCGAACATCAAGGAGCGGCTAGACCATTCCTGCGCGCTCTTCGATTCCGAGGGTCGGCTTCTCGCCCAAGCGGCTCACATCCCGGTCCATCTCGGCGCGATGCCGTTAATGATGGAACGGCTTCGCGGCGCCGTGGATTGGTCTCCCGGCACGATGTGGCTCTGCAATGACCCTTCGCATGGCGGCACACACTTGCCGGATTTCACGCTGGTGGCGCCAGTCTTCGCGGTAAGACGAACCACGGGGAACACGGGGGACACGGGGACTGCCATGGGTCCCAACGACCCAACGACCCGACGACCTAACGACCTGATCGGGTTCGTTGCCAATCGCGCGCATCACGCAGACATAGGCGGGCTCGCGCCGGGATCGATGGGGCAGAGCTCGGAGTTGTTTCACGAGGGGTTGATCATTCCACCGGTTCGACTCGTAATTCGGGACCGGATTCAGCCGGATGTGCTTGCGTTGGTCTGCGCGAACTCGCGCGCGCCTGCCGAGCGGAAGGGCGACCTGGCGGCGCAGGTGTCGGCGAATCAGACCGGAATCAGGCGTCTTCGTGACCTCGTGGATAGGAACGGTTTTGAGGAGTTCGAGCGCCGGGCGGCGGAATCACGCGCGTACTCAGAGGCCGCGGTGCGGCGGATTCTCTCCGACGCGCCAGAAGGGGAGTTCGTTCATGAAGACGTCATGGACGACGATGGACAGGGCAACACTGATCTCTTGATTCGCGTGACCGCGACTATCGAAGGTGGCGGAATCCGGTTCGATTTCACCGGGACGGCGTCGGAAACGCTGGGTTCGATCAACGCCACCGAAGCGGTGACTCGCTCGGCCTGCTACTACGTTGTCCGGTGCCTGCTGGAGGAGGAGATTCCGATGAATGCGGGCGCCTTTGCGGCGATTGAGGTAATTGCTCCGGAAGGCACGCTCGTGAACGGCCGCTTCCCTCGGGCCGTGGCGGCCGGCAACGTCGAGACGTCTCAGCGTATCGTGGACGTCGTACTGGGAGCGCTCGCGCAAGCCTTCCCGGCACGGATTCCGGCCGCCAGCCAGGGGACCATGAACAACGTCCTCATCGGCGGATTCGATCCGATCCGGAATCGCGGCTACGCCTATTACGAGACGATCTGCGGTGGCGCGGGAGGGTCGCCGTCAGCGCGAGGCGCCACGGCAATCCACTCCCACATGACGAACACACGTAACACCCCCATCGAGGCGCTGGAAATGCACTACCCCCTGCGGGTGCGCGAATACAGTATTCGTGAAGAATCCGGTGGCAAAGGTGAGAATCCGGGCGGCGACGGAGTTGTCCGCGAAATCGAGCTGCTCGCGGACTCACAGGTCTCCGTTGTCTCTGACCGCCGCCGCCATCCACCGCCCGGAGTTCGCGGTGAATCCGGCGAGCCAGGAAGAAATCGGATCGAGAAACCGGGCGAGCCGGAATCCAAGCTGTCAGGCAAGTGGAGCAACCGCTGCCCGGCCGGAACAATTCTTACCGTGGAGACGCCCGGCGGTGGCGGCTGGTCTACTTCCTAAGCGGGCGCCGTGCTCGGTTCGACTTTCCGGAACGTCCGATAGGCGAAAACGGCCACTACTCCGAACGGAATCCAGACCGGGGACCAGATGGCTAGCCAGATTACCAGCGACCAGACGGACTGGAGGAATCCGACGAGCGATCGGCTGGCTTCGCTGGCGATCTGGCCGCTGCTGAAGGATTCCGGCGGGACGGGCGACGTAGCCTTGGCCGCCTCGCGCAGCGTTACGGAAATCGTCGAGAAGGCGATTCGGTGCGACAGGAAGCGGATTCGGCCCTCTAGCTGCTCGATCTCCTGGCGGACGCGCGTGACTTCTCGCTCGACCAGAAGCGTGTCGGAGAGCTTGCCGGTTCGACCCAGATGGGCGAGCAGCCGTTCCTCGGTGCGCTTCAGATTCCGGAGCCGGGATTGCGAGTCCACGAACTCCTCGGTCACGTCTTCCGCGCCCACCTGCCGGTCCATCACTTTCCCGAGCGACTCTATGTCCTGCATCGCCCGGTCGAACCCTCGCGCTGGGACGCGTACCTGCATCGTAACGGATCGGACTCCAAGGGCGTCCACCGACTCCTGCATGTCTGAGAGGTAGCCTCGCGCGGCCTGCATCGCTTGCGACAGTTTCGTGGCCCCGGCCTTTGCGTCTTTCACCTCCAGCGTCATCGTGGCGTTCTTAATCAGGAAGCGGTCCGGCTGCGCCTGCTCAAAGTTCGCGAGCTGAATCCGGTCCGCAGAGTCTTCCGTTCCAACCGGATTGTTAGCAGGTTCCGACCTCTTTGCTATCTGCTGCATCACTTCGCCCCCGGGCGCCCCCCCGCCAACCATTGAGGGTGCAGAAGTCACCGCCTGATCTTGCCCCTGGTTACCACAACCGGACCATGCGACCACGCAGACAGCCGCGCCGGCCAACAGCATCATACTCAGCTTCATAGTCTTCACCATTCACCTCCCTAACAGGACTGTTTGATCAAATTGCGGAATCATTCCGAACGTTTGTTGCACGCCGGGCGGATTCCGTTCACCGGCGTGGATTAGACGAACGGACAATCGACAAGGTTAACGGATGACCCCAATGAATCGGCGGGAGTTGTTGGCGGGGGCGGCAAGCTCGGTTATCACGGCGTCCGAACCGGTTTTGGATCGGATCGAGGTCGCGGCATACTACTCTCCGCAGTACCATTCGGACCCGCGGAATGACAAATGGCACGGAAAGGGCTGGACCGAATGGGACCTGGTGAAGACTGCTCGCCCACGCTTCCCCGGCCACCAGCAGCCAATTCGGTCCTCATGGGGATACTTCGATGAATCCGATCCGAAATGGGCGGCGCGGGAGATCGACCTGGCGGCCGACCACGGAATTTCTACGTTCCTTTATGACTGGTACTGGTACGAGGATGGGCCGTTTCTTCAGCACGGCTTAGAGAGCGGATTCCTAAAGGCTAAGAACAATGGCCGCCTGAAGTTTGCGCTGATGTGGGCGAACCACGACTGGACCAACATTCACCCGGCGTCGTTTACCAATCGACCGGAGACGCTGGCTTTCGGAAAGGTCACCGCTGAAGCGTTCTCACGCATCACGGAACACGTAATACGGGAGTATTTCCCGCGCCCTAACTATCTTCGGCTGAACGGCTCGCCCTATTTCTCGATCTACGAGTTGGGGACTTTCATCGCCGGCGTGGGCGGAATCGATTCCGCGCGGCGCGCGCTCGACAGATTCCGGGATAGGGCTAGAGCGTTGGCTTTGCCCGGAATCCACCTCAACGCCGTTCTCTGGGGCCTTACCACGCGGCCTGACGAGGTGAAGGAGCGCGATCCGCTTCGCCTGATCTCATTACTCGGAATCGACAGCTTGACGTCCTATGCGTGGGTCCACCATCACGACCCCAACAGCGCCGGTTTCCCGAAAGGCAGCTTTGCGAAGGCGGCGGAAAGCAACTATAAGGTCTGGGAGGAGACGCGGCGCAAGTTCCCGATTCCGTATCACCCGAACGTCTCCATGGGCTGGGACCCGAGTCCGCGAACCATTCAGAGCGATAGCTACGAAGCGCGCGGTTATCCGTGGACATCGAACCTGGAAGGCAACACGCCGGCCGCCTTCAAGACGGCGCTCGAACGCGCGAAGACCTTTTCGCTCGCAGAGACGCGCGGTCCTCGAATGGTCACGCTCAACGCCTGGAATGAATGGACCGAAGGCAGCTACCTTCTCCCGGATACCCGGAACGGCACCCAGTACCTTAAGTCCGTCCGTTCCGTGTTTTCGCGTTCCTGAATCGAGATTCCGATGTTTTTTCCCGAACTCCCTTGACATGTTCGACCGCCTCGTGTTACAGTCATTTCGATATTTCGCGAAATATGGTGAAAAGATGATTGGGATCGATGCACAGGTTGATCGGGCAACGATGTTTAAGGCGCTTGGGGACCCGACAAGACTGAGGATCTTCGAGTTCCTGTGGTCTTGCTGCGGGCCGGTGGCGGTCGGCAGCGAAGGCGATGTCCGGCCGGTGGATGGTCCCACCGTCGGCGAGGTCTGCTGCCAGGTCACCGGAGTCGAGCGCATTACCTCTACCATCTCTCACCATCTGAAGGAGCTTCGGCAGGCCGGGCTGATCACCATGGAACGCCGAGGTAAGAACATGATCTGCGGGATTAACCGAGATGCCGTGACCGTACTCGCCCTTTACCTGGCGGAGATGGGCGCGGATTCCGGTTGCTGCGAATGAGAGGAGACCGAAGTGGCACAATCAGGTTTGACCGATAAGGACGAAATTCGCGAAGTAGTAAGACAGAAATACGGCGAGGCCGCGCGCACAGTGCTGGACGGCGGCAAAGGCTCATGCTGTGGTGGCGAAAGCTCGAGCGTTTCCTGCTGCGGAACCGGTGACAAGGATGCGATTACATCCAACCTCTACGATCAGACGGAGGCGTCACAGATTCCGGAGAAGGCGCTTCTCGCCTCGCTCGGGTGCGGCAATCCGACGGCGCTGGCGGAGCTGAAGCCGGGCGAAATCGTGCTGGACCTTGGGTCGGGCGGCGGTATCGACGTCCTGCTCTCCGCAACGCGAGTGGGCCCGAGCGGATTCGCCTACGGATTGGATATGACGGTAGAGATGCTGGAATTGGCAGAGCGGAACCGGCAGGAAGCGGGCGCCCAGAACGTGAAGTTCCTCAAGGGACACATCGAACACATCCCGCTGCCGAATGAGAGCGTTGACGTGATCATCTCGAACTGTGTGATCAATCTCTCGGCGGACAAAGGCCGTGTTCTGCGCGAAGCCTTCCGCGTGCTGAAGCCCGGCGGCCGGTTCGCGGTGTCGGACGTGGTGGTAGAGGGCGAGCTGCCGGACGGAGTCCGCAAGGACATGGAGGCGTATGTTGGCTGTGTGGCCGGGGCGCTTGAAGTAGGGGAGAACACGGCAAAGCTGAGAGCGGCCGGATTCATCGATGTCTCCATCGAACCCACGCGCAGATACGGATTCGACGATCTACCAGGAGGCCGTTGCGGTTCGGATTCTGTTAGCGCCCTTACGGATTCAGAGCGAAAAACGCTGGACGGTCGTATAATGAGCGCCTTCATTCGCGCCCTCAGACCTTAACTTTGGACTGCGGTGGCTCGACGCCGCTTTGTTTACCTACGTGAGCCTTCGCTCGATAATAGGGAAATGGCAGTGATAGACAAAGCGTCGAGCCGCCGCAGTCCAAAATGACATGAAAAAGATTCTCTTCGTCTGCGTTCACAACGCGGGGAGGTCTCAGATGGCGGAAGCCTTTGCGAACCAGCTCGCGCGTGAACGCGGCTTGTCCATAACCGCGGAATCCGCCGGTACTATTCCCGGTGAGGCCGTGAACCCGCTGGCCACCAAGGCAATGAATGAGATCGGGATCTACCTTGACGGTCTGCGGCCGAAAGCGCTTACCCAGGCAATGGCGGATTCCGCCGACCGAATCATCACTATGGGCTGCGGCGTGGACGCCGCTGCCTGCCCCGCGCGAATCCACATCAGCGAGGATTGGGGGCTGGACGACCCCGCAGGAAAGGATATCGACAGCGTCCGCAACATCAGAGACCAGATCCGGACCCGAGTGGAAACGCTGCTAAAGGAGATGGAGGACAGATGAAAGACCTGGATCTTAGCCGGCGCTACGCCGCCGAGTTTGTGGGAACGTTTGCAATCGTCTTCTTCGGATGCGGTGCGGTCGCCACCGTGGGGTCGGGCGCGGGCGCCGCCGGGCTTCTCGTGATCGCCGGAGCTTTCAGCCTCACGGTTGTGGCAATGATTTATGCGTTCGGGCATATCTCGGCGGCCCACTTCAATCCGGCGGTCACTGTTGGGCTCGCAGCGGCCGGCAGGTTTCCCTGGCGTTACGCGGGGCAGTACATCGTTGCTCAATGCGCCGGGGCGCTCGCCGCTTCCATGATCCACAGGTTACTGATCGGAGCGCAAGCTGCGGCCGTCGGTTACGGGGCGACGCTGCCCACAGTTGACGTTGGGCGCGCAATCGGTATCGAGGCATTCCTTACCCTGTTCCTCGTGCTCGTTATCATCTCCGTAGCGACCGACAAGCGAGTGAATGGCGCGGTGCCCGGTATCGCGATCGGTATAACCGTCGCCATCTGCATCCTCTTCGGCGGTCCGCTCACCGGCGCGAGCATGAATCCGGCCCGCAGCCTGGGACCGGCCGTATTCGCCGGTGGCGCGGCGCTCAGCCAATTGTGGCTGTACATCGTCGGAACCTTGCTTGGAGCGGTGGCCGCCGCGGGCATTTACGAATGGATTCGAGGCGGACAAGAGCACGCGCAGGGAGCGCCGAACGACCTTTACGCAGCGCTCAGAGACCTCAAGGAAGGCGAAACCGTACCCTCGCGAGAGGTGGGAGTGGACGCTTGAACGCGCACTTCGCCTGAATAACGGCCGTGGCATTTGGCGGCCAGGGTCACAGCCGTCCTAAGGTGCTTGGTATCTGTTTCGTACCGCACAACTGATTGCGCGCCGGTAGGAGCTTGAATTGCCAATTCCCTTACTCTTCGCGGCGGCCGCGCTAGCCGCGGACTTGCCGGTCGGAAACGCGCCCGTGCCGGTTGCCATACCTCACTTCCCGACCCGTTTCCACGCCTACGTGTGGCGGAACTGGACGCTCGTTCCAATCGACCGAATCGCAAAGGCAGTGGACGCTAGCCGCGCGGAAATTCTGAGAACGGGAAAGGCGATGGGGCTACCCAACCCGCCCAAGATTCCGCCCGACCAGGAGCGTCGCTCCTACCTCACCGTCATCCGCCGCAACTGGCATCTGCTGCCGTACGACCAACTCCTCAGGCTCTTGAACTGGAAGGAAGAAGAGCTAGCGTACACCCTGCGCGAGGACGACTTCCTCTACATCAAGCTCGGCAGCCACAAACCAAAATGCGACCCCATTCGAAGCGCTCCGCCCGATGAGCGGACTACTGCCCGAGAGCGCGAAATAGCAAGAATCGTCAGAGAGTATTTCCCACAGGGCGTCCTTAGCAAGGAACCCCTCTTCACCTTCGTCCGCGACCTTACCAAACCTCCACCGGTGCCAAACACCCAACACCCAACACCCAACACCCAACACCCAACACCGGAGCCCCTCCGCTTCTGCTACTCCTATTTCGCACTTTACGGCGATCCGCTGCTGGACGGCGCGCCCGACCCGTACCCGGACGGATACCTGGCGAGACTGAAGCAAGCGGGCGTCAACGGTGTCTGGCTGCAGGCGGTTCTTTACAAGCTCGCGCCGTTCCCTTGGGATTACGACCTGAGTGCGCGATACGAGGAACGGCTGTGGAATCTGCGCAAACTGGTCGATCGGGCCAAGCGGCACGGAATTCGCGTGTTCCTATATCTCAATGAACCACGGGCTCTGCCGCTCTACTTCTTCTTAAATCGCCGTGACTTGAAGGGAGTCACGGAGGGCGACCATGCTGCGATGTGTACGAGCGTTCCGCGCATACAGAAGTATCTGACCCAATCCGTGGCCTCGATCGCGCGCGCCGTTCCGGAGCTTGGCGGATTCTTCACCATTACCGCATCCGAGAACTTCACTAACTGTTGGTCTCATCACAATGGCGCGGCCTGCCCTCGCTGCGGGAAGCGGAATCCGGCCGAGGTAATCGCGGAAGTTAACCGACTCATTCAGGACGGAATCGACGCTTCGGGTTACAAGGCAAGGCTCATCGCCTGGGACTGGGGTTGGGCGGATTCCTGGGCGCCGAATGCCATCCGCGCCCTGCCGGCGGGCGTTTCGCTGATGAGCGTAAGCGAATGGAGCCTGCCCATCGAGCGCGGCGGCGTGAAAAGCACGGTCGGGGAGTACAGCATATCCTCCGTCGGCCCCGGCCCACGTGCGTTGAAGCACTGGGCAATCGCGCGCGCGCGGGGTTTGCCCGTAATTGCTAAAATACAGGCCTCGAACAGCTGGGAGCTCTCCTCCGTCCCCTACATCCCCGCCCTGAACCTCGTGGCCCAACACGCCGCCAACCTCCGCGAGCAAAAGGTCGACGGAATCATGCTCGGCTGGACCCTCGGCGGCTACCCATCTCCGAATCTTGAGGTTGTAGCGGAAGTGATGCGCGGCACGAACAAATGGACGGCAATCGAAGCGGTGGCCGAGCGGCGGTTTGGAGACCACATGGCGGGCTACGTACGGGAGGCCTGGAAGGGGTACAGCCGAGAATTCCGCGAGTTTCCGTTTCATATCGGAACGGTCTATACCGCGCCGATGCAGTTCGGACCTTCCAACCTATTTTGGGAAACTCCCACCCGTTATCCCGCGACAATGATCGGTTTCCCGTATGATGACCTGAATACCTGGCGGGCGATCTACCCTCCGTCGGTTTTGGAAGAGCAGCTTCACCGTGTTGGCATTGGTTTTGAGCGGCCGCGTAGGGAGCTTCAAGAAAGAATGGATGTGTCTCGGCAAAGTGGTGTTGATACGTTAGCGCCCGTCGAATCCGAAGTAAGGGTCGGCGAGACAGCCGAACTTCACTTCAAGAGCGCCGCAAATCAGTGCAAATTCATAAACTTGAGAGATGACCGCCTTCCGAAAGCGAAGGACTCCGCCGCCACACGCTCCGCCCCCTCAGCGCTAGAACGCGTGATCGAGGATGAACTCAGTCTTGCCACTAGGCTGCACGCCCTGCAGACCATCGATTCCAGGATCGGATTCGAGGCCAGCAATCACTACTATTACGTGCCGCTCGACCTGGTGGAAAAAGTACTGAACTGCCGGGACCTATTGGATCGGTGGATTCCGGAGATGCGAAAGAGGTAAGGCACCTCCCCCAGCCCCCTCCTTCGTAAGGAGGGGGCTT
>JBKJZI010000355.1:0-8070 GCA_046715155.1 Chthonomonadales bacterium
ACCTCGGGGCACGGGGTCTTCCACTCTTCCACTCTTGTATTTAAGCCTTTGCTTCCACTCTTGTATTTAAGCCGTTTCTTCCACTCTTGTCCTCTTCCACTCTCGTATTAATCCCGTGTTACCAACTCCACACCACAAAAACATGTGAAACCTGCAAACGAGGGTGGAACAAACTCTTCGAACAGTTTCTCATACCGGCCAATGCACTGGAGGACACCTGCGCAGAGGGCCGCCATCCCTTAGGAGGGGAAAGGAACCCTATGAAGCTCTTTCGCCGCAACCGAAACCGCAAAGGTTTCACCCTTATCGAGCTGCTGATCGTCATCCTGGTCCTGGCGATCCTCATGGCAGTCGCACTGCCGCTCTACCTGAGCGCCGTCAGCGACTCCCAGCTCAAAACCTGCCGCAGCAACATGCAGACCATTGCGAACGCTGAGCAGGCCTATAAAACTAGCGATCCTGGACACGTCTATACGACCACCATTACTGACCTGAACCCGAACCTCGGCTCCACGCCGATCTGCCCGAGCGCAGGAACGTACGCTGTGGCGATCTCCAACGGCTCGTCCACCGCCAACGACGGAACCACGCCGGTTCCGAACGGCGGACTGGTGATCTCCTGCACCGCGACCGGACATGGCGTGTTTGCACCTGGTATCGACAGCGAGTAAGTTTTGTCCCTCCCCGGTACGAAAGTACCGCTCGGCCGTCCCGACTATCGGGGCGGCCTTTTCTTTTGCGAGTCTCGAAGGAGGCGGGTGAATCCGCGTGGAACGGGAGCGCGGAATGAATAGGCTATGCGATAGGCTCGGAATCCGGATTCCTATCCTGCAGGCGCCGACAGGGAGCATCGCGGGGCCGGAGCTTGCGGCGGCCGTGTCCTCCGCGGGTGCGCTCGGATCGATGGGGCTAACATGGACGAAATCGGAGATCGCAGTCGAGCAGGTACGGCAAGTCCGAGAGGTGACTTCGGCGCCCTTCGCGGTCAACTTCGTATTGAGCTTCGAACCGGCAGCGCTGATTCCGTGCCTGGAGGCAGGCGTCCCGATCGTAACTTTCTCATGGGGCGATCCGGTTGCGTGGCTGCCGATGGTTCGATCGTTCGGCGCACGAGTCGGGATACAAGTCGGGAACACCGAGGGAGCGAAGTGCGCGGCGCAGCGTTCGCCCGACTTCATTATCTGCCAGGGTGTGGAGGCGGGCGGCCACGTGCAATCGACGCGCGCGCTGGAGTCCTTTCTCGCGGAGATCGTTGCGTTCTGCGGCCCGATTCCGGTGGTTGCGGCCGGGGGAATCGCCGATGGCGCGGATGTCGCTCGGGTGATGCGGACGGGTGCGCAAGGCGCGATGCTGGGAACTCGGTTCGTGGCGACTCAAGAAAGCCGCGCGCACGAGGTATACAGGCGAAGGATTCTGGACGCACAGAGCGGCGACACCGCGCTCACGGTTTGCTTCGATGGAGGATGGCCCCACGCGCCGCACCGCGTGCTTCGGAATGAGACATTGGAGATGTGGGAGGCCGCGGGCTGCCCACCTCCGGGAAGGCGGCCGGGCGAGGGCGAAGCGACGGCTAGCATGCCGGATGGCGACCCTATCGTTCGATACGAGGATACCGCTCCGCGGCGTGGAATGACGGGTGCTGTCGAGGAGATGGCGCTGTACTGCGGGGTGGGGGCGGACCGAATACGCGATCTTCCATCAGCAGGGGAGCTCGTCGCACGCCTCTGGGACGAAGCGCTCGCCGCGAACGGATCGCGACGGTAAGCGTCCCGACTTGAGGGCCTGCGGCCGAACAGAACCGGGACTTGAGGGCCTGCGGCCGAACGTCCTCCGGACTAACGCCATCCTGCAATCGTCGGTATGAAACCGACGGCAGGGACTTCAGCGATGTCCTTCGGACAGAGGGGTTCAAACACGGAAGTCTAAATGATTACGCAGTAGGACGGGATATGGCTCGAAAGGCGCATTTCATCGGAATCTGCGGGGCTGGAATGAGCGGGGCCGCGATATTGATGCGCGAGGGCGGGTGGGAGGTCAGTGGGTCGGACGACGGATTCTATCCCCCGGTGAGTGACCTGCTTCAGAAAGCGGGACTGCCGTGTCGGTCGCCCTATGATGCCGCTAACATCCCTCCTGACTCCGATCTGATCGTCATCGGCAAGCACGCTAAACTGGTGCCGGAGTCGAATCCGGAAGTCCGGCGCGCATTCGAGCTGCGCGATCAAGGGCGGCTCGAAGTGAAGTCTTATCCGGAGGCGCTTCAGGGCCTTACGAAAGAGCGGCATTCCATCGTCGTAGCCGGCAGCTATGGCAAGTCCTCGACCACCGCCCTGCTCGCCTGGATTCTGACCGACAACGGGAAGAATCCGGGGTACTTCATTGGCGCAGTGCCGATTGATTTCGAGTCGAACGCGCGTTTAGGGAGTGGGCAGTTCTTCGTTCTTGAAGGCGACGAATACCCGAGCGCTAACTGGGACCCGACTTCCAAGTTCCTTTACTACAATGCGCGAACAGTGGTCCTCACCTCCGGCGAGTATGATCACTTCAACGAATTTCCCACCGAATCCGCTTACCTTGAGCCCTATAGGCGCCTAGTCGGCCTGATTCCGCCGGATGGGCTGCTGGCGTCTTGCGTCGACGGAGCGCACGTCCCGGCACTATCGTCTGAGGCGGGGTGCAGGGTGGTGACCTATTCGGGTCGGGCGGAATCCGATGCACAGTACCGGGCTGGGATACCGACTTTCGAGGGTGTCTGGACTCGGTTCGCGCTCTTGCAAGGCGCGCGCGAAGTTGCGCAGATTCAGACGCGGATGTTCGGCCGTCATAACCTTGAGAATGTTGCGGGGGCGGCGGCTGCACTACTGGAGTTGGACGCCGTCACGCCCGAGCAGTTCGCCGAATCCGTAAGGCGATTCCGGGGCCTCAGGCGTCGGTTGGAGCTAAAGACGGAACGGTCGGCCGTGCCGGTTTACGAGGACCTTTCGAGCTCGCGGCCGAAGGCTATAGCCGCGCTGGCGGCGCTGCGTGAGCGATATCCGGCCAGCCGAATCCATGCGGTGTTCCAGCCGCATACTTTCAGCTTCCGCTCACGTAAGGCGTTGGAGTGGTATCCGGGCATGTTCGAGGCGGCGGATTCCGTCCTTATATTCAGCCCACCGGCCCTCCGCGGACTGGGCTCCGAAGAAGAGCTGAGCCACGATGAGATCGTCGCCTCCATCCGCGCTGGGAACCCGATCCCGGTGAGAACGGTCACAAGTCCGATTGAAACGGTGGAACATCTGCGCTCAGCTATCCGGCCCGGCGACGTGATCCTCCTGATGACTTCCGGCGCAATGGGCGGGGCGATCCCGTCCATCGTCGCCCTGGCGGAATCCGACTTTCCCGGCTGAGAAGAAGTTCACACCCGGCGCCAGCTCCAGTCAGAAGGACATGTTTTCAGTTATCCTTAACCATTAGCGGCACGCCCTGAGAATGGTCGAATTCTTCTGGGACGCAGCCTTTGGGAGACTGAAAATGAAGTGTCGTAAGCCTGGTTGGACCGTCGCGGCCACCGCCGTGCTGATATCCGCTGCAACTTCCTCTTGGGCGTGGAAACCGACCACCCATGTGTATCTCGCCGAGCTGGCGCTGCGAGACGCCGTAGATGACGGCAAGATAACGATTTTCCGTACCAACTTTGCCGCGGGCCTCGTTTTGCCGCAAAAGGTAGGGGACTACGACGTCGATCCCACGCTGTTGACGGCTCTCCGAAGGTACCCCCATTTTTACCGTACCGGCGTTCTCGGCCCCGATGCCCAGCCCGACATCCTCACCGGGCAGCGACTCATCCACCCCAACGTAAGTGTGGGTAAGCCCGACGACCCTTCGGGCGCAAATGCCTGGCTCCGGCATCTCTGGCAACAGGCGGCCCTGGTTCCCGGTGAAAAGGGGCTGAAGGCGCGCGCCTATGTCGCCGGGTACCTCACCCACGCGGCGGGCGACATGTTCGCCCACACGTTCGTTAATCATTTCACCGGCAAAGAGTTCGAGACCAACGCTAACGGCGCTCAGCATATCTTCCTCGAGGGCTATCTCGCCAAACGCACCCCCACCCTCTCGCCGGAGATGCTGGACGCGCGGATGGACGCCGACCTGGCGGACTTCATTTACACCAGCCTGGTGCGGGCATCGCCTGGCTCGTATCTCCAGCGCGCGCTGCTGATCGATCCGCGTCCGCGTTCGCTCAAGGACGGATTCCCGGTCACGGACACCTCCATTCCCTGGATATTCTCGACCCTGCGTAATCGACTGCAGGTTGACATCGACAACGGGACGATCCTGACCGCGCTGCAGACCGCTTATAAGAAGAAATGGGTAGAGGATATCGACCGCGGACTGCGCGCCTGGCCGCTCACCAGCCATGAGATCGCAAAAGCGCTCTTCTTCAATCCGAGTGGAAAGATGGATCGTGACGCCGCCGTGGCGGCCGCCGAGCGGTACAAGAATACGTACCTGCTCTCCATGATGGGCCTGCCGGACTTCTTCGGCATGACGGCCTCGCTTATCGCACAGATTCGGGACATCATCATCCCGCCCCAGATGAAGCAAGAGTTTAACCGGTTCGTCCAGGAGAGGCTGCTGGACGTCCTCCTGGTGAAAGCGTTCGGGATGACGTCCGCGCAGATGATGGACGAACTGAAGGACCCCCGGCTATTGTGGCCGACAATCATGGAGGCTCCGCGGGCAGAAATGGGGACACGGATCACTCTGGCCGCGATGAACCGCCTTCATCTCCAACTGGGAGATACCGGCTTCAGCAATCCGGGCGAGCGCTTCGACGTCAACAAGTTTGCCCCGGCCTACAACACCATGCTGATGAGCAAGCTCGTACTCATATCGAACGCGTCGGCGAGTCGGCTCATAACGGACCTGGCGAAGCCGCCGCCCACAACCGCCTCAGAACCCTCGAAATTTGTAAAATCGTCGTTGTTCCTCCAGGCCGCGAAGGTCTCCAACTCGCTCAAATACTTTTCGCGAGAGGTCGGCGGATTCAACCTGATGCTGGGGTTCGACCGCTCGATGGACGACCGTAATCAGTGGAAGAAGCATCCGGAGAAGATGCTGCTTTATAAAGCCGGCGTATTCGAGCAGGTGTTCCTGAAACAGGCGGGAGATCAGGACCCATGAACTGAAAAGACCGTCCGGCTACTTCGCCGGGCGGTCTTTTCTTGAGACCGGCGAGAGCTAGAATGCGCTTACGGGGCCGAGACCGGGTCGGGGACCGGCGACGGAGACGATACGCGTGAAGAGCTCATCTCCAATTTGTGGCCAGAACGTGATTGCGCCATGGTTGGTGGAGTCCCAGCTTCCATTAATCAACCGGTACCAGTTTCCACCAGGGAGAGTGTTCGCGCTCCCCATCCTGAATCCGAGACTCGAGTCGATTGGGACCAGTCCGTCACCATCGGTCTCCCCGTCCGCGACCGGGCCGCCCCGAGGGGTAATTTGTGGAGCCGAGCCCAACGACCAGGCGAGGGAGTATTTTTGTTCCAGGTAGAGCGGCGTTTGATCCGGCGTCGGAGGAAGCGGCAGCGCTGACCGGATGAAGCTTACAGCGCCGCCGGCTAGGCTGACCGCCCGGCGGAACGCAGACTCGGCAATTGGGCCGCCCACTGTTCCCGCGAAGTCGGCAACTATATTGGAAGAGAAGTCGCTGATCTTCATTCGCTGAATCCGATCCAGACTTCTGGTGGAGGGAGTGCCCCAGAGCCTAGGAGTTCCTATGAAGCGTCCCCAGCTCCCCATGAGCATGTCCAGGATCACTTGCTGCGTGGCTTCGGAAAGCGACCTTGTGCTGGTCATACCGGCGGGAACGCGGTCGGGGAACGTCAGGAAACCGCCGGCCTGGGATCGGCCGCCCAGAACGTAGATGGGTACCAATGAGCCGTCGGACCGGCGGGCCGTACCAGCACCCAGTGCGCCAAATTCGGGTTTGCCAGGAGAGGTCGTGCCGTTGAGATTGTCCCAAAACCCGGTTTCGAGATCGGCGACCGCGACCCGCTGACCCATTCCGTCAACCAGTTTCTTGATCTCGCCGGCCCCTACCCGTACGCCGACGTTGATGACCGGGAAGAGGGTAGTCATGCGAACCAGCTCGCCCTGCAACCACGGGATGAACCGCCGATCGCGCACCATATTCGCCACGGGAGAGCCCTGATGCGGAGTGGCGAGCGTTATTAGGCAGGTGACCCGATTCCGGATGAAATCCGCCTTCGTGCGGATCACGGGGTCAAGGGTAGAAGGCGCTCGGGGACTACCACAGGTGATCGCCCCGGCCGGGTTTGCCAGAATTGCGCGGGATACGAGACCGCCCATGCTGTGAGCCACCAGGATGATCTGCGGTTCATTGGCGCCCTGGAATCGGCCGGTGTAGAGAGTGTGAAGCTGTTCCACCGCTGACCGGACCTGCGTCATCAGGTCTACGTGTGCGGGCCTGTGAAGCATCAACCCGATAGTTCCGGGCATCCTCGGGTCCGTGGGCTCCACGAAATGGGCGGCAGGAGTGGAATCGGACACGGCGCTGGTCTGCCAATCATTCTCCGTTACTAGCCGGCCCGCGCCGGTCCGCAGCGGGCCGCTCCGCCCGCCGAGCATGCCGCGCACAAATCGGAATCCCCAGTAGTAGCGCGAAAAGACGAGGGAGTCCGGTATTCCGGGTTTGGAAGTGTTGTCGGTGGCGCTCGGCTGTTTGCCGTCCGGCGCTTCCGTCATTCCGTGGATGAACACAACCAGCCGCGGCCGAGTGGGGACAAAGAATCCGGCGGCGGGCGCATTCGGGTTCGTGCCGGCCCCGATGATCTTGATCCGGTCGAGGATTCCGGACTTTATCCGGATCGCTTCCAGCCGTTGTATCTGGCGTTCCTTTTCTTTATCTTTTGACTGGTTCTGCTGCGCGACGCCCGCTGTGATTGAAAGGGCGACGCAGGCGAGGCAGACTACCAGGATCGACATCCTTCGCATCATGTTCTACTCCAAGGTAATTGCGCTTCGTCCTCATGGAAAAGCACCGTCACATTCGCCGGAACGCCGCTGCATCCTTCCGTGAAGTCGTGTGAATTGCTCCACATCAACCATGTGACATCGGAAGGTGGTTTTGCAGGAGTTGTGGGTAAACGAACGGAACCGTAGTTACCTCTTGGTTCAAGGCAAAGTCAGATTCCGGCAGGGAGGACGCTAGAGATGGAAGAGAAGACGAGAATAGTCACACGACGCGCGTTCGTGGGCGGAATTACGCTTGCATCGGCCGCGCTTTTCATACCAAGCGCTTTTGCGGAGGAGTTGATTCGCACGCCGGCGCAGACGGAGGGTCCTTTTTATCCGGATAAGCTGCCGCTGGATACCGATAATGACCTGCTCATCGTCAACGACAGAATAACCTCGGCCGTCGGAGAGGTGACTCACCTGACGGGTCGGATTCTGGACGCGCGGGGGAATCCGGTTCGCGGGGCCGTGGTCGAGATATGGCAGTGCGACAAGAACGGATCGTACCTGCACACCGGAAGCGACAACCGCGTGAAGTATGATTCCAACTTCCAGGGCTTCGGGCGGTTCCTGACCGGCTCCAGCGGGGAGTATTATTTCCGAACCATCAAGCCGCTCCCCTATCCCGGCCGCACGCCGCATATCCACTATGCTGTGAAGATGAAGGGGCGCGAGAAGTTCACCACCCAGTGCTACATCAAGGGCGAGCCGCAGAACGAGCGCGATGGAGTGCTGCGCGGAATCCGCGACCCGAAGCAGAAGGCGGTCCTGATGGTCGGCTTTGAGCCCATCAAGTCATCCCGTATCGGCGAGCTATCCGCCCGCTTTGATATCGTGCTCGGTTATACGCAGGAGGCGTGAGCAGTCTAGACATCGCCGCGGAACTGTATGAGCCCATCGGAAGGTACGTACTCGTAGCGACGAAGTTCACGGTGCTTCGGAAGAAACGAACGGCGAAACGCAGGTCCTTCCAGGATGACGGCGGACCGGATCGTTCTTTCCTGAAAGAGCAGGCTGAGCGTAGTTCAACAATCACAGGATGATGACCCC
>JBKJZI010000356.1:0-9098 GCA_046715155.1 Chthonomonadales bacterium
CACGGATGGGCTGGCGTAGGGCCGGGCGGTAGGTTTTGAGATCGTCCAGGGTGATCAATCCGCCGTTCGCCGCCATATCGGCCGCGATGAGGCGCGCGGTTTCTCCCTCATAGAACTCTCGCGGTCCTTTTTGCTGAATCCGCTTGAGCGTTTGGGCCAGCTCCGGCTGCGTTAGAACATCTCCTGCACGGTAGTAATCTCCATCGCGCTGGAAGATACGCCGGCTTTCCGTAAAGTGGCCAAGCGCCTTCTCGGCGCGCATGCCACTCGCCAGTGATTCCGATACCGGGAATCCAGCCTCCGCGAGGGCGCGGGCAGGCTCGACCAGTTCTTTCCACGGCAGTGTTCCATATCTGTCACGGGCCATTCCAAGTCCGGCGACGGTACCGGGTACGCCTGCTGCCAGGTAACCCTCCGTGGACGCCTTCGGGATGAGAATTCCCTTCTCATTAACGTAGAGATCGCGATGGGCGCGGATTGGGGCGGTCTCTCGGAAATCAATCGCCGCCGTTCGGCCGTCGTTCATGCGGGCAACCATAAATCCACCGCCGCCGATGTTGCCGGCCGCCGGATAGGTGACCGCCATTGCGAGCCCAATTGCCACCGCTGAGTCAACCGCGTTCCCGCCGCGTTCAAGAATCCCTAGCCCGACGCGAGTCGCGGGCGCACTTGCGCAAGTGACAACGCCCTTAGTGCCGAAGGCGACGGATTCCATGGGCTTCAAATCGGGAACTGCAGTTCGCGAACCGCCCCTAGAAGCGATGGTGATAACGAGCGTTACAGTGATCGCACCTAGCATCGGCGTAAGGGCAGCTGTTTTGCTCACATTCATTGGCCGGAACCCTTCACGAGCCGCAGAATCTCCTTGAACTGAGGCGTACCAGCGGCGTAGAGCAGTTCATAGATAGCGCCTTCAGCGGACGTAAGTATTGCTCCGGCTTGGCGCATTTTTTCAAGTCCAATCTTGTGCGTGGATTCTGCACGGGAGGATACCGAGTCGGCGGCGACATGCACCTGGAATCCCTGGTCAAGCAGGTCTAGTGCGGTCTGGCAAACACAGATGTGCGTCTCGACTCCGCTGATCAGCACCTGGCTGCGACCGATTTCGGAAACCGCCTTTGTGAAAGCCACGTCGCCCGCGCAGCTAAAGCATAGCTTGTCCAGGGGAGCGCAGGTTGGCGGAATCCGCTCAGCGACCTCCTTTATCAGTCCGCCCATCCTCTCAGCGTACTGTACGGTCGCTATGATCGGAATCCCCAGTATTGTTGAAGCTTCAATTAGGAATTCGGTATTGCGGAGGACGCGTTTGCGATCGAGAATCTCGCGGAGGAAGGGCTCCTGCATGTCGATCACCACGAGGAGTGTGTCGGCAGCTCTGAGAAGGTGGGGATGGCGTTCGTGTGACATATTGAATTCAGCGCTCCGTGGAAACTTTGTTTGACATGCGCGCCGCGATATGTTATCCTTGGGCTGTTCTCATTCCTCACTCAAAGGGAGTAGCGCACGGAATTCTGAAACCCTAGCTGCACTATTTGGCCCCGACCTCGTCAGAGAAGCAGCGATCAAATCCGGCACCTTCCTGTCGTTTTGAGTGCATTGAACCCCGTGTTCATACCGCACCATACGGTAGCCGCCAGCCCCTCCCCGGAGCTGAGCGGCTTCTGTTTTTGTGGATCGCCCCGAATGAACGCGAATAAACGCGAATTCAATAAACCGCCAAGACGCCAAGACCGCCGAGTACTCTTGAAGGCGGATTCTCGCTTTACTGCGTGTGAGGTCAATCATATTCGCGTTTATTTGCGTTCATTTGCGGCTAAACTTTCGCTCCGATTCCGGTGGCGTAGGTGACGGCGGATTCCCAGGCGTGCATGGCGGAATCCAGCTCGGATTGGGCGCGTTCGTAATCTTGCGATAGTTTGACCATGTCGTCGCCGGGCATTGGGGAAGAAAGCGCTTCTTCGATGCGTTTTAGCCAATCTTCCGCATCCGCCACCTGCTGCTCCAACTGCGCCACATCCTTGATCGACTTCTGCCGCGCCTTCGATAGCTGGTAGGAGTTCATGCCGACGGTGAGTGGATTTTGGATTTTGGATTTTGGATTTTGGATTTCATTAACGGCACGCTCCTGAACGCCTGAACGCCTGGACGCCTCAACGCTTTCCCGATAAGCGCGATACGGGCCGTCGAAGAACGTGACGCGGCCTTCCTTGATTTCCAGGGTGTGTGTGGTTATCTGATCCAGCAGATAGCGGTCGTGGGAAACGAGTATCAACGTACCGTCGTAGGTCCGCAGCATCTTCACCAACGCCTCGCGCGATTCGATGTCGAGGTGATTTGTGGGCTCATCCAGGATAAGGAGGTTTGGGCGCAGGTAGGTGAGTTGGGCGAGGGCGAGCTTGTTCTTCTCGCCGCCCGACAGCTTCTCGACCTTCCGGTACACGTCGTCCCCGGTGAAGAGGAACTTGCCGAGGTGAGTGCGGGCCTCTACCGGCAGCATGTCGCCCAGGCCGAACATGTGCTCCAGTACCGTTGCCTCGGGATCCAGATCCGAGGCCTCCTGCGCGAAATACCCCACGCTCACATTCGCGCCCAACCGAGCGCTCCCGGACGTCGGGTCCTCCCTGCCGAGCACGATCTCGATCAGGGTGGACTTCCCGGCGCCGTTGGGTCCGACGATCCCGACCCGCATCCGCCGCGCGATGAGAAGGTCTACGTCCTCAAAGAGCGTACGGTCGCCATATCGCTTGGTCAGCCGATCCAGAATCATCACCTCGTTGCCACTTCGACTATTGGACTTGACGCCGAGGTGAGGCGCTTTGCCGCGATGGGAGGGCGCTTCGGTGGCATTCGCGCGGATTCGGTTCGCCCAGCGCAGTCGCATAACGGCTTGCGACCGCTTGGAGGGCGTGTTCTTCCACTTTTCGAAGAACTCTACCAGGCGGGCGATTTCTCTCTGCTCTCGTTCGTGCATCTCCGTCTGACGGACCTTGTTCGCCTCCTTCTGCGCCCAGTAGGCGGTAAAGTTCCCTTTGTAGGTCGTCAGCTTCGTGTTTTCGATTTCGGCGATGGTGGTTGCTACGCGGTCCAGAAAGTAGCGGTCGTGCGAGACAAGCACCAGCGCGCCGCCAAAGTCCTTCAGAAACCCTTCGAGCCACTCGGTCGCCTCCAGGTCCAGGTGGTTGGTCGGCTCATCGAGCAGCAGCACATCGGGCCCGGAGAGGAGCAGCTTTGCGACGGCGAGGCGGGTCTTTTCGCCGCCGGAGAGCAGCGCAGTAGCCTTCTGCATGTCCTCTTCGGCGAAGCCGAGGCGTTTGAGAACAAGCTTGATGTCACGCAGGCTCTCATAACCTCCCATCGCCTCGAAACGGTCGCGCATCTGACCGTACTCTTCCATAACGTCCTGGAGTTGAGCTTCTCCGGAGTGCCCCATTTGCTGCTCTAGCTCGCGCAGCCGTTCCTCCATCTCAAGCACCGGTCGGAAGGCGTCTTCCGCTTCCTGGTAGACCGTCCACCCATGTTCGACCGCCTGTTCTTGCCGAAGGTAGCCGAAGCGGATTCCGCGCGCGTAATTCGCGGTGCCTCGATCCGCGTCCATCTGTCCGGTCAGAATCCGCAGCAGCGTGGTCTTGCCGCTGCCATTACGGCCAACCAGCCCCATCTTCTGACCCCAGGCGAGTCTGAACGACACCCCGCCGAGGATCGTATCCCCGCCGAAGCTCTTCTCAATGTTGTTGACGACCAGAATGCTCATAGAATCACACAAAACGCCCTCGCAGCGGATTCCGCCGGAGGGCGTGGTACAGCGCCGAACGGTTCAGGGCAGCAGATCCGCCTCAGACTCCGCATGATTATACGTCGGGGGCGGAATCCGCGTCAAGCTGTGGGACGCTCAGGGGAGCGTGGCCAGGAAGTCGGAGACTTTGAGGGAGGAGGGCTTGGCCCACTTGACGCTGGTATCGTAGCGGCTGACCACGAACCCAAGACTGTGGCGTTTCGGGTAGTGCGTATCGGAACCGGTTCCGTCGAAAGGAAGCCAGGGACCCCGAGGAGAGCGAGGCAGGCGAACATCGGCGCAGGCGGGGGTGCGTCCGTGATTCCAGACGAAGTAGGCTACCGAATTCTGGACCTCGGCGTCGTTCGCGCCCATCGGACCGCCGGTGATGTAGCTCATGGCGTAGCCCGACTGCCACTGGCGGGCTTCCGGGCACTTGAAGATCTCAACGTTCTTGATGTACGGCTGTAGGAATCCGGTCTTGTAGTTTGGATACGGGCCTGGCGAATCCGGCGCCACGGAGTTGTCGTAGGGCGCCCACCATATCTCGTTTGGCCCGGTGAAGGTAGGGCCGGGCGTTGTGTCGCAGAGCGGGTCGGCCGGGTTATCAGGGCAGAATCGATGACGGAGATTCACGCCATCGTAATCCTGCCGATACATGGCGATCGCCAAGCCGATCTGCCTTAGGTTGCTTGACAGGGGGCCTGCCGAGCTTTTGCACGCGCCTGCGCGAATACGGGAAACAGAATCGCAGCCAGAATGGCGATTATGGCGATAACGACGAGCAGCTCGATCAATGTGAAGGCGTTGAGCGTTGAGCGTTGAGTGTTGAGTGTTGAGTTTTCGGGGCAATCCATGGAGCTCCTATGGTAATATGGGAAGGAATTACCAGAGTTACCCAGAAATTATGGACGATCATCCTGGAAGAGTCAATGAAGTTCGCTGCATTTCCTATGAAACTTCGCTTGCTTGCCGTCGGTGTCGCGGCGTTGGTTTTCGCGTTGGTGATTCCCGTTTCGGGACTGATGGCGCGTGAGCGGCCGGAGCTTCGAGTGGCGGCGGCCGCGGACCTGGGCAGGGCATTTCGAGAGCTTGCGCCGCTGTTCGAGCGGGAATCGAAAGCGAAAGTGACGTTGATCTTCGGTTCGACGGGACTGCTCGCCAAGCAGGCTGAAAACGGCGCTCCATTCGACGTCCTCGCGGCGGCGAACGAGCAGTATGTCAAGGACCTGGAAGTTAAGGGCAAGGTTCTCCAGGGCACACGTTCTCTATACGCGATTGGGCGGCTTGTGATATGGACTCGAAAGGGGCGACCCAAGGTAAGGTCTCTCGGAGAGCTGGATGGCTCCCGATTCCGCAAGGTTGCGATAGCGAATCCGCAGCACGCGCCCTACGGGCTAGCGGCTCGGGAGGCCTTGGAGCGACTCGGTGTTTGGGAAAGCGTGGAGCCGAAGTTAGTTTATGGCGAGAATGTGATGCAGACCATGCAATATGCGAAGTCCGGTAATGCCGATGCGGCAGTAATTGCGCTCTCACTCGCGGTGGGCAACGGCGGCTCCTATTCCCTGGTGCCGGAGTCGCTGCACTCTCCTCTCAGACAGGCGGTTGGGGTGCTGGCTCAGAGTGAGAACGTTCCGCTGGCGCGCCGATTCTGCGCATTCATCAACGGTCCCGCCGGCCGGCCGATCATGCGAAAGTATGGGTTCGCGCTGCCTGGCGAGCGCCTGAAGTAGGCGCGGCGGCGAATGGGTGGGCCGCTCCTGCTGTCGCTGAAGGTTTCCGCAGCTGCTACCTTGCTCGCTGTTCTCCTAGGTACGGCCGTTGCCTTCTTCCTCGCAAAACGGCGATTCCCAGGCAAGGCCCTCGTGCAGGGACTTTCGGTTCTTCCCATGGTGCTTCCCCCGACGGTGCTGGGCTATGCGCTGCTCGTGGGGGCGGGCCGCGATTCCGCGTTCGGGGGCTGGTATCGTGCGCTTACCGGGTCTGACCTCGTGTTCACATTCAATGGAATCGTCATCGCGGCGTGCCTCGCGTCGATTCCGTTTTACATCTGGCAGGCGCAGGTCGCCTTCTCGGAGGTGGAGCGGGACCTCGAGGATTCCGCGCGTATGGAAGGCGCGGGGGAAGGTGTTGTCTTCTGGCGTATCACGATTCCGCTCGCGCGCCGGGGAATCATTGCCGGGACTGTGCTGACGTTCGCGCGGGCGCTCGGAGATTTCGGGGCTACTTTGATGGTGGGCGGCAATATCCCCGGCCGCACGCACACTCTGCCGCTCGCCGTATATGACGCGTGGCAGTCGGACCAGAATGAGCTGGCGCGAGGGCTCTCCCTGCTGCTGGCTGCAGTTGCCCTGGTCGTCGCGGTTACGGCGGCACGTATGACGCAGGGAGACGCGGGCTAGCGCTTGCGCTGCTTGTTGGCTTTGTCGACGAGGTCTTTGGCGTGGATTCTACGGGTAGGATGATTGAGGTCGGTGTATTGCGCCGGGGTCCAGGAGTTCGACTTACCATCCGCCTTGCGGTTCTGGTTGAGGATGGCCTTTGCGCCGAGGAGCTGCATGGCGCCGGGAGGGGCGATCCAGTTGAAGGTCTCTTTCGTGAGCTTCGGGTTGGGGGTTACCTTCACCTGGTAGCCGAATTGGACCGGAAGGGGTGGGTCCAGCGGCGGAAGAGGCTCTTCACCTGGGATCGGCAAGTCTGGTAAGAGTTTCTTCTCCTTTGGTTCCGGCTTGGGAATCGGTTTCGAGTCGAAGAGGAACTTGCGGAGAAGCCGGTCCTCGCGGCCGATGTATAAGCGGACCTCGCCGGTGCGGAGCTCATCTCCCACGTCAATGAATACGACGTCGCAGGAGATTCCGTCCAGATCGGCTGGCTCTTCCAGACGCGCGCTTCGCGCTTGTTGGGAGAGCGATGCGAAGGGATCCATGCCCATGATAGCGGCCATTTCCATTGAGGTGGCCAGCTCGCGGAATCCGTCCAGATTCCGCGGCGCCTTGTCCTTGACGAAGTGGCCTTCAACCTCGCTGTAGGAGTAGAGGTCCTTACCGTCGGAGACGAAACGGCGCACGGAGCTTTCCTTTTGCGGGCTGCGCTCGTGGATGTCCAGCACCAGGCGATTAGGTCGTTCGAATACGAGCTTCGTTTTCAATATTCTCGCGGCCGAGCTGCCGCGGGAGTCGTACACGCTCTCCTGTTCGAGGGACTTCAGGCGGCGATATGATTTGACCATTTCCTCCAGCACGGCTTTCGCTCTTGGATCGAAGGCGCGATCGTCCGCCAGCGGCACGCTCAAGGGGAGGACGAGGAGTGTAATTAGTAGGAGGGAACGGATCATGGCGAGGCGTAGATTCCGCTGGACCAGGGAGTATTCCTCTACAGAACGTACAGAAAAGCGGATTCTTCGACGATAAAGCCGTCTCAGAATGACGGTTGTGCAGCGCCATAGGCATAGTTGAAGGGCGTGGCGCGAGTCTTAGGGCGTTACTTCATCCAGGCGGCGGCGGACGTAGTCGTAGAATTTGCGGGCGGATGTTCGGCCGGAGCTGAAGCGGAGCGGGGGGGTGGGGAGGCCGCGGATGAACATGAAGTGGGATTCTATGGCACAGAGGTCGTGCTCGCGGTCTATGTCCAGCATGTGACGCAGGGAGCTATCCGGGACATTGAGACCGGAATCATCCGGTACCCATTGCAAATAGCAGAGCATATACGCTTCTTCTAGCCCGAGATTCAGGTCTTGCATTCCCCGCTCGATCTTGCGGGTAATCTCCAGGTCCTGGTTAGAGGAGGTGGTGACGTACTTTTCGAATGTGTCGATCGCATCGGCGAGGAAGAGGCCGACGCCTACTCCGAAGCCCCATAGGATTCCGCCGGCAATAATGGAGGTGTCGTCTGAAGCACCGGAGCCGCGGCGGAGACGGACGTACTGATAGACTACGTCCGGATCGTCTTTGCGCTCCTCCCCGACGATGAGGCCCTCCTGTTCAAACCGCTGGATGTCGCGTTCCCACTCGCCGTCGGCGAGTTCGTCGCCGGAGAGTCCCATTTCTCGCATACGGCCGAAATCGACGTAGTAGGCCCTTCCCCCGCCGATCTTCGCGCCGCGCCGCCGCTCCATTTCGAACCGCACGTCCGGGTCGTCTCGGAGGCCCCCGAGATAGAGCCCTCGAAGCACGTCGCGCGGGTGCACTTCCAGCATCCTCAGGGTCGAGAATCCAAAGAGTGGTTCGCCGCGTTCATCGACGAGGGCAGGCGGGGGGTTACCGGCAAGGGTAGCGTCTACGTACTCGTGGACACCGTCGATTAAGGCCTGCCGCGCCGCTTTTACGACGGTGGGGTCCAGGTGAAGGGCGCGGGTGATGTGGTCCAGGGAAGTATTTGGATACCTGCGGCCGTTGAACGCGCCGTGGCCCTCATGGGCGTGGCCTTCGATGGACTGGATGAGGAGCATCCGCTCGACTTCCCACGTGGTGCGGAGGGTGGTGCGGCCGTCCAGCTCGCGAAAGTCACGGCGGATGAGATCGGCGGGGGCGGGTTCGGGATAGCGTTTCATAGAGATTCCGGAAAACGGAAAACGGAAGCTGCGAGCTCGGATATTCGGGTATTCCGTATTCCGTTTTACCCTTTAACCGCACGCCTTTGCCGGCTCCTCGACATTGGCGTTTACGAGACGCAGGAGCAGAAGTATCGCTGCGGCCGCTGCGATTCCGACGAGTTGCAATCCGCGCATGTTTCTTCCCCACGCACTCACTCACCCACTAAGTTCAGTTAACCTCAAGCATGCACTTCGCCGTGCCTTGAATCGTCGGTGTGAAACCGACGGCAGTGAATTCAGCGATGTCCTTCGGACAGGTTCTTCAAACGCGTAGGTTTTGCTTACTGGTCGTACTCCTTGAGCTCGCGAATCCAGATATTGCGGAATCGGACGGGGTCGCCGTGGTCTTGGAGGCCGATCGGGCCCTTTTCGCCGTGCGGCGTGTACGGCTCGATCACTTTGTGGGCCATGGGACCTATCAGCTCGACATGGTGATGGACGGCGACGCCATTGTGAAGGACGGTGGCGAAGGCGGGTTTTGCTATTTTGCCGTCCTTGAAGCGCGGGCCGGTGAACAGGATGTCGTAGGTCTGCCACTCGCCGGGCTTGCGAGAGGCGTTTACGAGCGGCGGGTATTGGCCGTAGATGGAGGCCGCCTGCCCGTCCGAATAGGTCTTGCTCTCGTAATTGTCCAGCACCTGAATCTCATAGCGGCCCATCAGGAAGACGCCGCTGTTGCCGCGTCCCTGGCTGCTTCCGCGGGGCGGATTCGGCGACATCCACTCGACGTGGAGC
>JBKJZI010000357.1:0-25095 GCA_046715155.1 Chthonomonadales bacterium
TGTTCACTCGTTTGAAGAGGGCTGCACCCACCGAAATGTCCGCTGAGCCGCCAACGATTGCGTTGTTGGGGAAGATTCCGAACGGCGTGAAGAACGCGTGCATGGACCCGCCCATGCCTCGGTTGAACCCTGCGTATCGCGCGAAGATCTCGGCCAGCGCGCCGTAGAGGAGGAAGTCGACCGCCAAATTTTTTACGGTGTTGGGTGTTGGCTGTTGGGTGTTGGGTGTTGGGGATTCCACCGCTCGAAGCGTATCGCCGTCCAGGTAGGTTTCCATGATGCGCTGGAGTTCTTCGTCGGGGAGTTTTTCGATGGCGGAAAGGCCTTTGGCGAGGATTTCGCCGTGGCTGCGGTGGCTGCCGAAGATGTGGTCGTCGACCCCGAGGAGGAAGGCCTGACCGACGGCGGAAGCCTCCTGCCCGATGGAGAGGTGTGCCGGGCCACGGTGGTTGTACTCGATGCCCTGGTACTCACCCTTCAGCTTCACGTCGTTGAGCATCGATTCGAACGCGCGGATTATCGCCATGTCGCGGTGGATCCGGATCAGGTCTTCACGCGCGAACCGATCCAGCTCATCCTTGAGCGTCCGGTCGTATTGATTGACCGGAATCGGCTCGAATTCTACGAATGAACGTTGGCGGACTTCGGAAGGG
The DNA here is from genome assembly GCA_046715155.1 of Chthonomonadales bacterium. Lineage (GTDB taxonomy): Bacteria > Armatimonadota > Chthonomonadetes > Chthonomonadales > CAJBBX01 > JBKJZI01. Next base: position 654 of record JBKJZI010000357.1, read on the forward strand.
AGGATGGGGACGGATTTGGGCACTCGGTAACTCCTGTGAGTGTTTAGTTGGTGAGTAATTGAGTAAGTGAGTAGGTGAGTATGTCGTCCGGCCACGTACTCACCTACTCATAGTCACCTACTCACTCTTGATCAAAATGGCAAAGTCGGCTTCCCCTGGCTGGCGCTTAGGAGGCGGATTCCGGAACGTTTGGCCTCGTGAAGGATGAGGGTTTCCAGGAGCTTGCGGATATCTGTGTCGCTCAGAGAGTCGGCGCCGAGAGACTTTCCTCCGATCTCGAACGATTCCAGGGCCATTACGTCCAGGTGTATCTCGTTGCCGCGGAAGACGTGCTCTGAGAGGACAGATTTGAGACGGTTGACGGCCGGAGGCGCGGTGGGTTCATTGAAGAGGGCCACAGTTCGCGCCAGATTATCGGTTTCGGCGATGGCGACCGCCGCCAGTTCTCCCGCATCCTGAATCCGCCAGCGATAGAGCGCCGGGTGGCTATACTCTCCCCGGAGATTCGTGCCCAGCGATCCCGGATACTCGAACTCCTTGCCGCTCTGCGTGCGGACGGGCTTCCAGTCGTATGCCGCGCTGAGCTCCAGCTTGCTGCTCATCCTTTGCCTCCGGGCGGATTCAAATCGTAGGCCCGCCGGAAGAAGTTGCGCAGAATTCGCTTGCCGTCCGAGAACCTATCCGTGTAATCCTCCGGATGAAACTCGACGCCGATCAGCGGGCGGCTGACATGGCGCATTGCTTGAATCCGGCACTCATCGGTAGAGGCGAGAAGTTTGAAGCCCGGCGGCAGCTTCTTGATCTCGCAGTAGTGGGACTGATAGACCAGCGGCGGCCTTCCGCAGCCTTCGAAGAGAGGATCGTCGCCTTGAAGCTTTAGGGGATAGAAACCGCGCTCCATGAAGTATTCGGGGTGATAGTCCGGATTGGTGATCGGCTCGCCGGGTTTTAACTTGCGCATGGGCTCGTCATGCAGCCGGGTCGACCTTCGCAGATCCCCGTTGTACAGGAAGCCAAGCAACTGATGGCTGCCGCATAACGCCAGCGCGGGTAGATGAGCGGCATGGTCGATCACATCTGCGATTGGAAAAAAGCTCTCGATCCTATAGTTCTGGAACGAGCGGGCGAAACCACTGAGGACTAATGCCCTCGGATTCAACTGGTGAATCAGTGCCGGAGTTGCATGTTGGAAGGGCACAATCAGGCAGAAGTCTCCAGCCGCTTCCTCGAACCGCTTCGCGTGGCGGGCGTAGGTCTGCGCCCATCCTACCCATTCATCCGACTGCGCGAACCCCACATAGACAAACATGGATGTGCCTCCCCGGCTGTCCGTGGTATATTATGCCCGGTAAAAGGAAAGAATTCAACCGGTAAACGAAAGCATTCGAAAGGCGCCCCCTAACCCCCTCAAGGGGGAACCGAGACTGCCGACCGTTACGTCTGATTCCCCCTCGAGGGGGTTAGGGGGAGAATCCTTCACTATGACACTTGCTGATTCCGCGGAGAATGGCGGCTTCCTGTTTGTGGAGGAGAGGCGTCGCGATATTGTCTCACGGCTCCAAGCCGCTGGGAAAGTGAGCGTCGACGATCTTGCGGCAGTCTATTCCGTCTCGCTGCCCACGATTCGGACGGACCTGGCTCGGCTTGAAACGCTCGGACTTCTGAGGCGCACGCACGGCGGGGCGATTCCGGCGAGCCCGACGCTATTCGAGCCGCCATATTCCCAGCGGGAGGTAATGCGCCATGCGGAGAAGCGCGCCATCGCCATCGCGGCGGCAGAAATGGTGAAGGACGGCGACACGATCATTCTGGATGCCGGTACCACGATATACGAGCTGGCCCTGGCGCTGCGTGATCGGCGATCGCTAACGGTTGTGACGAATTCAATTGTCAATGCGCAGCTGCTCGACGATTCTCCGGACAATAAAGTCGTCTTGATCGGGGGCGACCTGCAGGCGCACCGGAGAGCTACTCTCGGTCCTCTAGCCGTGCGCTTCCTGGAAGCTTTTCATGTCGACAAAGCATTCCTGGCCTTCAACGGCGTTGACCCCGAGGCCGGGTTTACAGTCGTGGATTTCACTGCCGCTGAAATCAAGAGACAGATGATGGCGCGTTCGGCGGAATCCATCGTCCTCTGCGATTCCAGCAAACTCGGCGTCACTGCGTTTGCGCACGTAGCCCCGATCTCCGCCGCCTCAATATTGATCACGGATTCCGCGATTGCACCACAGATGCGATCGGACCTCGCGGCATGCGGGGTTACAATTCAAGTAGCCTGATCCAGGATTCACTTGACCCTCCGCGGAATCCGTGGCGATGCCTTGTTGACATTGCACTTGCCGGACGGGTAGTGTAATTTATAGTTAACTGAATACCGGTGCTTATCGAGAGTGGGGGAGGGACCGGCCTGATGATCCCACAACAACCACCCCGTATGCCGACGGGGCAGGTGCTAAATCCGGGCCCGGCAAGGGCGAGATAAGCGTGCGCGGGCGATCCAATCGCCGGAGCAGGCTTCTTTCCTTGTGGGAAGGAGCTTTTTTCATGTCTGCGGAAGCGCGCACTTTTCACTCATCGGCAGAAAGGATCCCGTTTTATTCCCATGGCGGAACTCAATCTCTTTACCTCTGAAAGTGTTTCTGAAGGACATCCTGACAAGCTCGCGGATCAGATTAGCGACGGAGTGCTGGACGAGTTGCTCAAGCAGGACCCGCAATCTCGCGTCGCGCTCGAAACGCTGCTAACCCGGGGCCTGGCCGTAGTCGCCGGGGAGCTGACTACTAAAGCGTACGTCGAGGTCGCGGACGTGGTCCGGAACACGATCTGTGACGTCGGCTACACCCACACGGACTACGGATTCGACGGGTATACGACGGGTGTGATGCTGGCCATCCAGGCCCAGTCGCCGGATATCGCTCAGGGCGTTGACAGGGCAGACCCGAACTCGCAAGGGGCCGGCGACCAGGGCATGATGTTCGGATTCGCCGTGAACGAGACCCCCGAGCAGATGCCTCTCCCCGTCACCATCGCCCACCGCCTCACCGGCAAGTACAGCGAAATCCGCAAAGCCCATCCGGAACTTGGATTCCGACCCGACGCGAAGTCGCAGGTCACCATCGTCTACTCCGACGGTAAGCCCCGCTACATCGATACCATCGTTTTCTCCGCGCAGCACGATGAGACGCTGACCCAGGAGAACGTCTCTACTCGAATACGCGAGCACGTAGTTCGCCCGGTTTTGAACGAGTTTGGTGAATATGACCGGGGCGACATCAAGTACCACATCAACCCGACGGGGCGCTTCGTCATTGGCGGTCCGCAAGCGGATACGGGCGTTACCGGCCGGAAGATAATCGTCGACACCTATGGCGGATACGCCCGCCATGGCGGCGGAGCCTTCTCCGGCAAGGACCCGTCGAAAGTGGATCGCTCTGCCGCATACGCATCGCGGTACCTGGCAAAGAACGTGGTGGCGGCCGGGCTGGCTGAGAAGTGCGAGATTCAGGTGGCCTACGCGATCGGAGTTGCCGAGCCGGTCAGCGTCTTTGTCGAGACGTTTGGTACCAACACGATTCCAAACGAGAAGATCTCAGATCGGCTGCGTAAAGCGGTGGATCTCCGACCTCGCGCCATCATTGAGCGGCTGGAGCTGCTGAATCCGTCTCGGATTCAGTACCTTCAGACCGCCAAGAACGGCCATTTCGGTCACTCGAAGTTCCCGTGGGAGGCGACGGACCTGGTAGACAAACTTCAATAGTCATAGGGTCTATCGATTGGGACAGGCGGCGTGGATTCCACGTCGCCTGCCTCTTTTTTTGGTTTGTATGCGGAATCGGTGAACCTAAATCGACATCCGAATCATCAAATAGGATAGAAGCAGATTGCGGGGTTGCGCGCATCCTGGGCGTCTGAGATAATAGGAAGGCTTTACCTGACGAAATGGACCGAGGGATGATTCAGGAATTAATGTCGACGGCAGATAGGATAAACGCGGCTAAGGCGGCGCTGCTTAAACGCGAGGCCCTCGCCGCTATAGTGCACTTACGGCAGGCTCTGACCGAGCAGCCGCAGAATTCAGAAGCGGCCGAGCTGCTGGGCGTGGCGCACTCGCAGGCCGGCAACCGTGAGGCCGCGCTGGAATCGTTCCGCTTGGCCACGGAGCTGGAGCGCGGCCGCGCAACAGCCCACTATAATTATGCGTTCCTGCTTTTTCAAGACAAGGATTCTCTCGACGAAGCGATCGAGGAGAACCAGGCAGCGCTAATGATCAAGCCGGACTACGCGCAAGCGCTGGCTCTGCAGGAGACACTGCGGCAGCGCATTCGGGAGCGCGCCTGGCGGTCTGAGGAAGATTTCGCGGTCGTGCAAACCGGAGACGTGGACCCTCGGCATCAAGCCAGTGGGACGTTCGTACAGCTCCAGTGCACGATTTGCGGTGGTATGAACTTCTCGACGGCGCGAACCTGCGTTCGCTGTGGCAGTCTAATTCCGGAGATGGATGAGATCGTCCCAGTAGAGTAACCGCGGGTCATTTCGATTTGAGGATTATGGGCGGCAGGCTGCCGGACTGAACGGTAGCCTGGCCGCCCTTTTCCGTGTCCCAGACAACTTCGACTTCGGCGCGGCCGGCGGAATCCGTCTTTACTTCCGGCTGGTCGGGCACGCCGCCCAGGACTTTGACCGCCACCGGATGATTCGCGATCGGATTCGCGTAGCGGTCCTTAACCATGATTATGATCATTTTGCGGTCAGGCGGATTGTTCGCGGCGGGAACCATTGTCGCAGTTAGTTGTGTCGCCGGTCCCGGCAAAACGGTGTATGGAACGCGCAGCAGCGCGCCGTTGAGCCAGGCGATGGCTTCAGCGGAACCGGCTTTTCGTGCGTTGATGATTCCGCGCTGGTCGATGAATCCGCGGCCGTCGAGAGTGCCCCATACAGGTCGTGATAGCTCCGCAACATTGAGGGCCAGGGTTATCGGGACGGAATCGCCGGCTGTTAGTTGGAGCGCCGGAATCATCGGGGGCTCACCGGAAACTGGAGCGGAATCCGGGCTCTGAGAGAAGACCAGGAGAGCGTTTGCGACGGGGCGCGGCGATCCGTCCGAATTGCCGTTTACGTAGAGATTCCGCACGACCATCGAAGTCGAACCGCCTCCATCCAGGTTGATGGCCTGGTGAGCGCCGAGTTTTAGCAGATGTTCCGCAAGCTCTTGGAGGGTCATGCCGCGGCTGTGCGGCTGCCGGCCATCCACCGTGACGAGCAGGAGCTCGCCATTCAATGTTCCGGCAGCAGCCGTTCTTGGATGGCGACCGGTTACAAAACTCGAATCCTTGAAGCCCTGCTCTACTCCGTCTACCGCGATTCTTCCGTCCTTCACCAACCAGGGGCCGCCGCCGACAGCCTGAGCCACGTCAATCCAGGCGCTTCCTCCACTCCTTCCTCGGAATGCTGCCCTTGATTCCAGCACACCGCGGGGAGGCCCAGCAGGAAGCGGATTCGCATATATATCGAAACGGAATCGGAGCTTCTCTCCTTGTTTTAGGTGCTGCCGAATCCACTCCGCGGAGCGGCCGCCCGCGACCAGTACGGCCCCGTCACGCGGAATAGCAGGCACGCTCAAACCGTCGCCAATTATGGATACGTCGGCGGTATGGTCTCGGCCGGCTCGAACGGGTAAGTCGGGCTGAGTCAGCAGCACCGTAGTCGCGTTCGCCGCCACCCTCGTCTTTTCGCCATACGAGGGAGTGAGAAGGACTAGCTCATCCGGATTCAGCGCGCGGTTGATTCCGTCGATATTCCAGGCTGTCCCGTCCGCGGAGTAAAGGCTTCCCAGGCAGACCATCGTGTCGAAGACGAGTCTGCCCTCATGGGTGACCCCCATCGCGACACGGTGGGGAAGTCCTTCGCTAAGCAGCTCTCCTTCGCGGATAGCGATTCCGAGCGGATCGCCGGTAAAGGGAAAGAAATCCGCATTCACCGCCGCAATTGCGCTGTGTCGGGTGGCGAGCGTTCCCAACGCCTCACGTCCCTTCGAAGGGTTGTCCTCGATGACCGTGTCTCCGGCGAGCTCGGACCTTACGCGGACGGCCGGATTCTTGAGATCGATTCGGAGGATATTGACTACGAGCGGGCCTGCGGGAGCAGCCACGATCTCCTGGCTGAACTCGACGCCGGGCGCGACGGTGTGTCGAATTATCTCCGCGAATACGGTCGCGGGCGCCAGAACGGCGATAACTATGGAGAGCAGCCGGAAGGAACGGAGCACGCGGGCGTATCCTTTCAAAGAATGAGGTCGAGGCGAATTATAACCGCGCTATCTCCTGGCGTCAACGCGCGGGCACGAAAAGATGTCTCTCCAAAGTAGAAATGTCGTATGTTCTCCAAAATGAAAATGTCCTAGTTCCGCTTTCCTGCCGGTGGTAAGAATCCCGGCGGGAGGGCGCGATGAAAGGACATCTTCTGATGAGTGTGAAGGAGCGACAGCGCCTGCTGGTCTTCGAGCGGGTGACACGCGATGAGATGACGATTAATGAGGCCGCGCGGGGTCTCGGGCTTGGCTATCGCCAGGTCCAGCGGCTGCTGAGGCGGTACCGGACCGAAGGAGATGCTGGGCTCGTACACCGGGCGCGGGGCCAGCCCTCTTCCCGGCGCAAAGCGCCTGACTTTCGGGCGAGCGTTCTTAAGCTCTATAAGGAGCAATATCCGGACTTCGGACCCACGCTTGCCGCCGAAACCATGTCCGAGCGCGACAAGCTCTTTGTGAATCCGGAGACGCTTCGGCTGTGGCTGATCCAAGAAGGCCTCTGGCAAGCGCGCAAGCAGCGTTTGAAGCACCGGAGCTGGCGCCAGAGGAAAGCCTGCTTTGGAGAGCTGGTGCAGTTCGACGGCAGCGTGCATGACTGGTTTGAGGGCCGCGGGCCGCGCTGCTTTGTGATGAGCATGGTGGATGACGCGACAGGTACGACGCTTTTGCACTTTGCTAAGGAGGAGACAACGCTTGCCGCCATGCAGATCCTGGAGGCGTGGATCCATCAGTACGGAATCCCGGCCGCCCTTTATTCGGACCAGAAGATGGTGTATCTGACCCAGCGCAAACCCACGCTCACCGAAGAGCTTCAAGGAGCACAACCCAAAACCCAGTTCGGACGCGCCTGCGAGCAACTGGGGATCGCTCTTACTTATGCGCATTCCCCGCAGGCCAAAGGACGCGTCGAGCGCAAGCACGGCGTCTGCCAGGACCGCCTGATCAAAGCGTTGCGGCTGGAGGGCATCGGCGACCTCCAAGCCGCTAATGCTTTTCTGCCCGGATGGCTCACTCATTTCAACCGCCAGTTCGCCAAAGTCGCTCATAGTCCAAGCGATCTGCACCGGCCACTGCCCAAAGAGCTCTGTCTTAAGAGCATCTTTTGCCGGCACGAAGAACGCACCATCCAAAATGACTGGACCATCCGCTACAACAACCGATGGCTGCAGATCCTCTCCGATCGTGCGCATCCGCTGCCCAAGACCGGCAACCGCGTGGTGGTGGAGGCCAGAAGGGACGGCACCCCCCACCGGCGCTACAAGGACCAGCCGCTGGCCTTCCGAGAACTCGAGCACCGACCCACACGTCATCCCGCCATCAAAGCACGAGCTGCCCCGGCTCCTAAAAGACCGCCCAGAGCCGATCACCCTTGGCGCAAAAGTCGATCCACCACGCACGAACCCTGGGTGAGAAGGGAGATGCTGAACCTGGTGACCTTCACCTACCTGAAGAAAACCGGATTCGAAGCAATCGACCAGTTCGTCGCGAGTCAGGTAGCGCCTGATAATGACCAACCGATACGACATTTCCAATTTGGACAAGGTACGACATTTTCATTTTGGTAGGACAGCGCGCGGGCACGAAAAGATTGGGCCGATTCCGGTCTTGATTGTGCGGTTAGCCTTTCGGGTACAATGAGCGCCGTGGGGTTTGTGATAATCTTCACATAGGTCTCGAACCGGAGTCGTCATGCTCTCGAGCTACATTCCCATCCTTGTCATGTTGATCGCTGCGACGATCATTGCGGGAGGGATGGTGGTCGCTTCGGCCGTGCTCGGGCCTAAGAAGCCGACCAAGTACAAAGATGCGCCGTATGAGTGCGGCATGACGCCGGTTGGATCTGCGCGAGAGCGGTTCCCGATCAAGTTCTACTTGATCGCCATGCTCTTCATCATTTTCGACATCGAGACGATCTTTCTATATCCCTGGGCGGTCATTTTTCGAAACCAGGGCGCAGACAAAGCGGTCAAGCTCTTCCTGCTGGGAGAGATGGCCGTTTTTCTTCTGATCCTCCTGATCGGCTATGTCTACATCCTCGGCAAAGGCGCTCTGGACTGGGATGAAGGGCAGGTCGAGGGCGAGAAGGTAGACCGCAAGATCTTCAAACGGCGTCCGCCAATTCGATTTGGCAACGAAGGCGGCTCGGTGCAGCTCGGCCGCCCGCGCGAAGTGCCAAACAAGCTTAGTCCCCCCTCACGCGCGGAGGAAGAGGTCCGGGCGCCTGCGCCGGTGGGGACGGCGCGGTAGCGAGTATCAGTAATCAGTGATCATTGATCAGTAATCAGTGATCAGTAATCAGTAATCAGGAGCAGCAATCAATAGCTGGTGTACAGGTTTATGGCTGAGACTTTGACAGACGCTGCGATACCGGCAGAATCCGCGGAAACGGGCGAACCGCTCGAAGTTAAGCGGATTCGGGACCGGTTCCACGACGCTATCGTCGAGGTAAGCGAATTCCGCGGGGACTTGCGGATCACAGTTCGGCGGGAGCAGATTGCCGACATACTTCGATTCTTGCGTGACGACGCGGAGATGCAGTTCGACTTCTTTTCGGAATGTCTCGGCGTGGACTACCTTGATCCCAACGGCGGCGGACTCATTCTGGGCAAGCAAAATCGGTTCGAGGTGGTCTATAACCTCTATTCGATGCCGGATAGCCGAACGGGAACGGGTCGGAATCGGCGGATATTTTTGAAGGTGCAGGCGCCGGAGAACGATCCCGTGGTGCCTACCGTCACCGGTGTCTACCCGGGCGCGAACTTCCCGGAGCGCGAAGTGTACGACATGTTCGGAATCAAGTTCAGCGGCCACCCGGACCTACGCAGGATCCTAATGTCCGACGATTGGGTCGGCCACCCTCAGCGCAAGGACTATCCGCTGGGCGGCGAACGAGTCCAGTTCCCGGGCGGCAAGTACGGCCCGTCCGTAGGCGATGGCGTGGTCCAGCACTCAGGAGAAAGCTTTTTCGGGAAGACCGCAAGCGATCTGGGGGATACAGATTAGTTAAACCTTCGTACGTTCCGCATGGCGCGGTTGTGGGGACGATGAGTCAAGAATTGGAGTTCATCATTCGCAAAGTAGTTGTGATTCTTCTTGCGGGCGCGCTAATCGCGGGTTTTGGTGTGTTCTTCATTTATCAGATGAGGGGATTGGCCAGTAGCGTAAAAGAGATTGCATCGGACATTCAGGGTATCGGCCGTTCCAAACGCGGCAAGGTCAGTTCTGGCAGTGAAGCCGCGACCTTGGAGAGCAAATTAGCAATTCTTGCGGAGTGCGGAATCAGATTGGCGCCTCCGTTTTCCGTAAAGGACTTGCTTGAATCGTCGGATCGCGCCGATTACGAGCAGCCTGGCTGGGATGCTACGCTCGTTGGTCTAGGTATGACCGAAGAGCGAGAACCCTGGCGGAACCACTGTCTTAACCTCTGGCACTTTGATACGGAGTGTATTGAGGGTCACGGAGCGTACAAGGCCATCGCTGAGCGAATGTCAGAAATGGCCCGGGGATCGCTTCCGATTACAAACATCCGAGACTTTGTTGATCTTGAGAACAAGAAGGCTTGGCTTGCCTTCTCCTTCCGCGGCAAGGATGTCCGGATCGATTGCAAGGTAAACGACGATTGGGTCGATGAGAGGGTACTAACGAGACTGGCCGGGTACTTGAAGCAGTCCGATCCAGATAAGACTTTTGTCTATTACGACCTGCATGGACAGGATTGCCTTATTGGCAGCGTCTCGCGGACCGAACTCCGATGCTTGCAGAAGAACGGGATCCAATTCGAACCTATGGCTTGAGATAATGATGAGCCCTTCGGTTTTGCATCCTGCTTGAAGAGATATGGCACTCGAAACCCGCGAGCTGAATACGGCGGCCCTAGCCACTCAGGGGGTGAGCGTTGACCCGCTTACTGAGACCAGTATGGTCATCAATATGGGCCCGCAGCACCCGTCCACGCATGGGGTTCTTCGGATCGTACTCGAGCTTGATGGAGAGACCATCGTCAGTGCCGTGCCGCACATGGGATATGTCCACACCGGGATCGAGAAAGAGGGTGAGTACCAGCAGTACCTCAAGGCAGTGACCCTTACCGATCGGATGGATTACCTCTCGGCGCACTACAACAACTTCGGATTCAGCCTGTCGGTTGAAAAGCTTCTGGACGTTGAGCCGCCGCCTCGAGGGCAGTACTTGCGGATTCTGCTGACGGAGCTGCAGCGCATCGCCAGCCATCTTGTCTGGCTCGGCACGCACGCACTGGACATCGGCGCGATGACGGTCTTCTTCTTCGCATTCCGCGAGCGCGAGAAGATTCTGGACCTCAACGAGATGATTTCCGGGGTCCGGATGATGCCTTCCTGGATCGTGCCGGGCGGGCTGCGTGGGGACGCGCCGGAAGGTTGGTTCCAACGCGCGAAGGAGTTCCTGGACGAGTTCCCGTCCCGCATAGACGAGTACGAAACGCTCGTCGATCAGAATCCGATCTGGCGCGAGCGGACGCAGGGAATTGGAGTGCTTACGGTGGAGGAGTGCTGCGCGCTGGGGGTCAGCGGCGCCAGCATCCGCGCATGCGGAGTGGATTGGGACGTTCGAAAGTACCAGCCATACTCCAGCATCGATCAATTCGACTTCGAGATTCCGATCGGCAAGTTCGGCGACGTGTACGACCGGTACCGCTGTCGTATGGCGGAAATGCGCCAGAGCCGCGAAATTTGCCGGCAGGCGCTCGAGCGGATGCCGGACGGGCCGATCAATGTTGCCGACCGCAAGATCGTACCGCCCCCGCGGTATGAGCTGGACAGCTCCATGGAGGCGGTCATCCACCACTTCAAGCTCTGGACGGAAGGGTACAGCCCGCCGGCCGGGGAGGCCTACGTGCCGGTGGAATCGCCGCGCGGAGAGATGGGCTTCTACATCGTTTCGAACGGCGGCCCGTACCCGTGGCGAATGCATCAGCGCCCGCCGTCGTTCATGAACTTACAGGCGCTCGCGAAGATGAGCGAAGGCCGCCTGATCGCCGACGTAGTTGCCATTATCGGCAGCATTGATATCGTGCTTGGTGAAATCGATCGATAAAGGTGTTCGGGTCTTCAGGTGTTCGGGTGTTCAGGCTCCGAACACCCGAATACCTGAACGCCTGAACACCTGGAGCTCTTAGTTTGGCAGGCACAACTCCACATATTCCGCTGGTCGGGGGACACAGAGAGCCTCAGCCCTTCCCGGAGAGGAAGCCGCACCGGTTCTCGGAGGAGGCGGTGGCGGAGCTTGACGAGATCGTCTCCCACTATCCGGAGAAGCGGGCCGCGATGTTGCCGGCGCTATGGATCGCGCAGCGGGAATACGGTGGCTATCTCCCTCCGGAGGCGCTGCAGGAAGTCGCCGACCGGCTGCAGCGGCCTTACGTGGAAGTAGAGGGAGTCGCCAGCTTCTACACCATGTACAACTTCCGCAAGCGCGGGCGGCACCATCTCGAGGTGTGCACTTGCCTGACGTGCGGGGTCATCGGCGCATACGATGTGGTTCATAAGCTTGAAAAGCTGCTCGGAATTCGCGTCGGCGAGACCACCAAGGACGGCGAGTTCACGCTTTCGGAAGTCGAATGCCTTGATTGGTGTGGGGCAGGTACGGTGGTCCAGGTAGGTGATCGCTATTACGGCCATGTCAAAGCCGACAGCGTAGAGCAGCTAATCGACGAACTTCGCAGCTCCGACCGCAACACGCCGCAAGAGCTGGCCGACAAGGTCGTAAAGGTCCATGTCCCGGGCGGGGCCGATCAACTTTCCGCGCCGATGGAAATCTGATAAGTACTTAACACTTGATATGGCTGAGAAGAAGGTTCTCCTCGAGCATCGCGATGTGCCGGGGATCGAGACAATCGACGTTTATGAGGAGCGCGGCGGGTATGCGGGGCTTCGCAAGGCCATCGGCATGGAGCGCCAGGCCATTATCGACGAGATAAAGGCTTCGGGGCTGCGCGGCCGTGGAGGCGCCGGGTTTCCGACCTGGATCAAGTGGAATGGGCTGCCGAAAGACCGGGCGAAGCCGCACTATATCCTGAGCAATGCGGATGAAGGCGAGCCGGGGACATTCAAGGATCGCGAGCTCATGATCCGGCTGCCGCACCTGATGATCGAGGGGATGATCATCGCGGCCTTCGCGCTCCAGGCAGAGACTGGATACGTCTACATCCGGGGCGAGTTCGTGGATTCCGCCATCGCCACACGCAATGCGATAGACCAGGCCTACAAGCGCGGTTACCTCGGCAAGAATATCCTGGGCGTGAACGGCTTTAACTTCGACCTGCATATCCACATGGGCGCGGGGAGCTATGAGTGCGGCGAGGAATCCGCGCTCATGAGCAGTCTGATGGGTGAGCGGGGCCAGCCGCGCCTCAAATTTCCCCACGCGCCGCTGCCGGTCATCGAAGGGGTCTGGCGGTCGCCGACGCTCATCAATAATGTGGAGACTTACGCCTGTGTGCCGCTCATCATCAAGAACGGCGGTGCCTGGTATGCCACGATGGGCACCGAGAAGAGCAAGGGAACGAAGATCTTCTCCGTCAGCGGCCACGTGGCGAAGCCCGGCAACTTCGAAGTGGAGATGGGGACGCCAATACTGGAGCTGCTGGAGATGGCGGGCGGCGTAACCGGCGGGAAGCTAAAGGCGGTGATTCCGGGCGGCTCTTCCGTGCCGATTCTGCCGGCGGAGAAGTGCGAAGGCGTCAATCTCGATTACGAATCCTGCCAGTCGGCGGGAACGATGGTCGGCTCCGGCGGCTACATGGCGTTTAACGACAAGACCGACATCGTGCTGCTCATGCGCCGGACATCTGAGTTTTACGCGCACGAATCCTGCGGGAAGTGCACTCCTTGCCGCGAAGGCACCCGCTGGATGGTGAAGATCTACGACCGAATCGTGTCCGGCGGAGGGCTTCCGACCGACATAGACCTGCTGCTCAACATCTGTGAGCAGATCGACGGCCGTTCCTACTGCGCCCTCGGCGACGCGGCAGCGTGGCCGGTGGTAGCGAGTATCAAGCATTACCGACACGAATACGAATACTGGATCGAGCATGGAAAATCGCCGATAGGAGACGACTGCGTCCCGCCGGTGCCGCACCTGGTGAATCCGCTCTTGGTTCTAAGCCCGGCGTAAGTGTTGAATATTTAGCCTCAACACTCAACACTCAACACTCAACAAAATGGAACTGGTTAACATTAAGATAAACGGGACGGAGCTCCAGGCGCCGAAGGGCGAGTACGTCATCGAGTCGGCAAAGCGCGTGGGGATCGAGCTTCCCTTCTTCTGTTATCACCCCCGGCTCTCCATGACAGATGGCGGGGCTAATTGCCGCATGTGCCTGGTGGAAGTGGCGGCGAAGGGTCCCGACGGGACGATCCGCAAGATGCCGAAGCCCCAGACCGGCTGCAGCCTCCCGGTCTCCGAAGGGATGGAGATCGTCACGGAATCGCCGCAGCTAATCGAAGACCGCAAGGGTGTCCTCGAGCTGCTGCTTATCAACCACCCACTCGACTGCCCGGTCTGCGACCGCGGCGGCGAGTGCCCGCTCCAGAACAACGCGCTACACTACGGACCTCCAACCACCCGCTACGTTGAGGAGAAGCGCCACTTCCCGAAGGCCTACCCGCTTTCGGAATATGTTGTATTCGACCGGGAACGGTGCATCCACTGCGCTCGATGCACGCGGTTTACGACGGATATTTCGGGGGACTCCCAACTTGACTTCCTGTTCCGCGGCGCGGATATGGAGGTCGGCACCTTCGAGCATTCCCGATTCGAATCGAAGTTCTCTGGAAACGTAATCGAGCTATGCCCCGTCGGCGCGCTGCTCTCGCGGACCTATCGGTTTAAGGCGCGGCCGTGGGACCTTCTGACTCAGCGGTCCATCTGCACCCAGTGCTCCAACGGCTGCAACATCAAGCTGGACTACCGAGTAAGCAGCCTCCAGCGCGTAAACGCCCGACTGAATGAAGCCGTCAACGAAGAGTGGACCTGCGACAAGGGCAAGTTCGGAATGGACTACGTCTCGTCCGACGAACGGCTGAAGACGCCGCTGGTGAAGCGCGGGAATGAATTCGTGCCGGTGTCGTGGGAAGAGGCGAACGACCTGATCATTGAAAAGCTTAGGGCGGCGGGAAAGTCGGTAGGCGGAATCGGTGGCGCGCGCTCTTCGAATGAGGACCTTTACGTCTGGCAGCGGTTCTTCCGCGGAACGCTGGGCTCGAACAACCTCGACCATCGCATGGGGCCGCACTTCGCGTCGACCAATTCCGGCCTGTACGAACGGTTTGGCTACCACAAGATGGGCAACGCCATCGCCGATTTCGAGCGCATGAAGACGATATTCGTAATCGGGAGCGACCTGGTCGAAGAGCAGCCTATCATTTACCTCCGAGTTCGCAAGGCATGGCGATTCCGTGACGCGATTGTAGTCGAGGCGAATCCGGCCCGAACGAACATTTCGCGTACCCCGAACAGTGTGAGCGAGTTTGCATCGGAGACTTTGAATTATCGGCCCGGCACGGAGCTATCAATGCTCGGCGGTTTGATAAGCGTGATGCGAGAGGAGAATCCTGCCACCGGCGGTTCAAGCGGACAGGATCGAGCCGCGTCGGAGTGCGGCGTAACGGTGGATGCGCTCCGTCGCGGGGCACGGCTCCTGGCGACCAGCGACATGGCGATTCTGGCGGGAAAAACGATTACAGACCATCCGGACGCCGAATCCATTATCCGCGCGCTGGGCGATCTGGCGGAGCTGACCGGCAATTCCGCGAACGTGAATATTCCCGTGACCGTGAACAATCAGCAGGGCGCCATGGATATGGGGATACTGCCGGACGTGCTGCCGGGTTACTTGCCGGCGGAGAATCCGGGTATGAACACGCGCCAGATGCTGGAGGCGGCGGCCAACGGTGAGCTTAAGGCGCTCTGGCTCGTAGGGTCTAACCTGTTGAGCGAGTTTTATGACAAGGACCTGGCGCGGCGGGCGCTTGAAAAGTGCGATTTCGTGGTGGTCAATGAGCTTTTCCTAACGGAGACCGCGCGCATGGCCGATGTGGTTTTGCCTGCGCAGAGTGTTGCCGAGAGGGATGGCACCTATACCAACGCGGAGCGAAGGGTACAGCGGTTCTTGAAGGCCTTCGAGCTAGATCCTATGATCCGGGCAGACTGGATTGTATTCACGCAGGTCGCGGCGCAGATGGGCGGCGGACCCCCGTATTCCTCCGCGCGTGACATTCTACGAGACATCAATCAGAATGTCGAGCTTTACCGGGAGTGCACGCTTCAGAACATCGGCGACGAAGGCTGCCGGTGGCAGTATCCCGGCGGGCGGAGGGCGGAATCAGCGCAAATCGGTGGCGTTTGAGTCGAGGCTACCGTTGAATAGGGCTTGACTCTTGAAATTGAACGACCTGTCCGGGAGGACATCGCTGAAGTCACTGCCGTCGGTTTTATACCGATGATTCAAGAATCCGGCAGGTGCAATGTTTCGCATGGATGGGTATTGGTAGTCTGTCACGTGTTTTGGTTCGTCGGTATAAAACGACGGCAGCCAATTCGGTAATGTCCTCCGGACAGGATAGGTCCAAGAGGCAATGATCATTCTGAAAGAGTTCTTCGATTAACCGGGTGTACTAATGGTATTTGACCGCTATAACACGGTTTTGGGGTTCACGTTCGATCTGTTGAGCGTGATTCCGTATATCGCGGTTGTCGGAATCATCCTGTTTATTCTGTTGATCGTGCCGTTCCTGATCTGGATCGAGCGGGTTGTGATCGCGCTAATGCAGGACCGAATCGGTCCGAACCGGGTGGGGCCGCGCGGGCTTCTGCAGTCCATTGCCGACGGAATCAAGCTGTTTTTCAAGGAAGATATCGAGCCGGGTTCGGTCGACAGGACGATCTACTACATGGCGCCGGTCCTAACGATGATTCCGGCCCTGGCTGCGGGAGCGACGATTCCCATCGGGACCATGAATGTGCGCGGGGTGGGGGACGTACCGATCGTCGCCGGGAATGTGAATGTCGGGCTGGTCTATATCCTCGCGCTAGGCTCCCTTCAGGTCTACGGAATAGTGCTCGGAGGATGGTCTTCGAATAACAAGTATTCCCTGCTCGGCGGGTTGCGGTCCGCGGCACAGATTATCAGCTACGAGTTGGCGATGAGCCTGGCTCTTCTAACGGGCATCCTGATCGCGGGTTCGCTGAACCTCGTAGAGATCGTGCAGAAGCAATCGGGCGGATTCTGGAACTGGACCATCTTCCAATTCTATGGCCTCGGCTTTATTGCCGGCTGTATTTACTTGATTGCTATGGTCGCGGAAACGAACCGCGCGCCGTTCGACCTTCCGGAAGCCGAATCGGAGCTGATCGCGGGATTCCATACCGAGTACTCCTCGATGAAGTTCGCGATGTTCTTCATGGGCGAATACGCGAGCATGCTGGTAGTCTCCGGGCTAGCGGTCGCGCTCTGGTTTGGGGGGTGGCTGCCGCCGCTTGACGTTGCGTGGCTCACGTGGGTTCCGGGATTCCTCTGGTTCATTCTCAAGGTGATGGGCTTGATCGTCATCTATGTCTGGCTGCGCGCCACGCTCCCCAGGCTGCGTTATGATGCGCTCATGGGTCTGGGGTGGAAGAAGCTGCTTCCGCTGGCGCTCGGGGTGCTGTTTATGGTCGCCGTCGTGGACACAGTGCAGACTCCGTATGCTCCTGACCGGCCTCCCGCGCCGGAGATCGACGCGCCTGAGGGCGCCATTGCCGCCCCCGCCGGGGGCGCGCCGGCTGGAGGAGGACCCTAATGGGCTCCGTGGTCCTTTTCTGGATTCTGGCGGTGATCTCGGTTGGATCGGCGATGCTGGTGGTCATCAATAAGAATCCGGTCCGCAGCGCGCTGTTCCTGGTGGTGCATTTCTTCGTCCTGGCCGTCCTGTATTTGACTCTCTCCGCGCAGTTCATCGCCGCCGTGCAGATCATCGTTTACGCGGGTGCGATCATGGTGCTTTTCCTGTTCGTGATCATGCTGCTGAACCTGGGCGCACCGGAAGCGCTCGTCGAGCGGGGCGGAATGCAGGGGCCGGTCGCAATCATCCTCACCATGGCCTTTTTTGCCGCGCTAACGGCCGCGGGCGCGGTCAGCGCCGGATTGGGACCGTCCCGCGCTACTCCCGAAACGTTAGCGACCGGCGGGACTGTGGAGTCTATCGGAATCGGCTTGTTCGACGGGACAAAGCCTTGGCTGTTCCCATTCGAGGTGACATCGATATTGCTGCTGGTAGGGATCGTGGGTGCCATTATCCTGGCGAAGCGGAGAATCTGAGCGATGCTTGCCGTCAAGACGGAGTACTACCTGTTCCTATCGGCGATTCTTTTTTCGACGGGAGTCATCGGGGTTCTGGTAAAGCGGAATCCGATCGTCATCTTCATGTGCATCGAGCTCATGCTCAACGCCGTGAACCTGACCTTCATTGCCCTCGGCCGTCACTTCGCGCATGAGAACGGCCAGATGTACGTCATTTTCGTCATGGCCGTCGCCGCCGCGGAAGTAGCCATCGGCCTCGGAATCATCGTTTCCATTTTCCGCACCAAGGAAACGATCAACATAGACGAAGTGAATCTGTTGAAGCATTGAGGGGGTGTTCAGGTGTTCAGGTGTTCGGGTGTTCAGGCCCCGAACACCCGAACACCTGAATACCTGAACACGTGACCTTGGAAACATTCTCACAATCCCATCTGGTCTGGTTGATTCCGGGGCTGCCGCTCCTGGGGTTTTTTATCCACGCCTTCATTGGCAAGAAGGTGCCGCGGGGGGTGGTGGGCGGAATCGCTACGTTGGTGGTACTGGCGTCGTTCGCTGTCAGCGTGTGGGTCCTGATAGCGCTTTTGGGGCAGGAAGAGCGGCGGGCATGGGCGAGTTTGATTCCGGGTATGGACAACGTGCCGTGGATCGACGTTGGCAAGTTCCAGGTCTATTACCGCGCCCTGATCGACCCGCTCTCAATGTTGATGTGTCTCATAGTGACCGGCGTCGGCGGACTGATACACCTATATGCCACCGGCTATATGGCGGAGGACAAGGACTACCCGCGGTTCTTCACCTACCTCAACCTCTTCATTTTCTTCATGCTGATGCTGGTGCTCGGCGAGAACATCTTGCTCATGTTCGTCGGATGGGAAGGCGTCGGGCTCTGCTCTTATCTTCTCATCTCGTTCTGGTTCGAGGACGTTGAGAACTCCAAGGCGGGAAACAAGGCGTTCATCGTCAACCGCGTTGGGGACGTCGGATTCGGCCTGGGCATCATGGCGATTTTTGCCGCGTTCGGCACCCTCACGTTCTACGCGGTGGACGGCCAGAGCGGATTCCTGGACATGGCGTCCAAAGGCATCACGGCAATCGGTCCGCTCGGGTGGGAGATTGCGACGCTGATCGGGCTGCTCCTGTTTATCGGCGCTATGGGCAAATCCGCGCAAGTCCCGCTGCACATCTGGCTTCCGGACGCCATGGCCGGGCCGACGCCGGTTTCGGCGCTCATCCATGCCGCCACGATGGTCACCGCCGGGGTGGTGATGATCACGCGAGTGAGCCCGCTCATCGTTCACTCCCCGTACACGATGACCATCATCGCGGGAATCGGAATCTTCACCGCAATCTTCGCGGCATCCATCGCCCTGACGCAGAACGACATCAAAAAAGTGCTGGCCTACTCCACCGTCTCACAGCTCGGCTATATGTTCGTAGGCTGCGGGGTGGGGGCGTTCAGCGCAGGCATGTTCCATGTCACGACGCACGCGCTCTTCAAAGCGCTGCTCTTCCTCGGCGCGGGCTCAGTGATTCACGCCCTGTCCGGCGAGCAGGACATGCGCAAGATGGGCGGCCTGGCGAAACGGATTCCGATCACTTATTGGACGATGTTTGCCGGGTGGATCGCGATCTCCGGAATCCCCCCGTTCGCCGGATTCTGGAGTAAAGACGAGATTCTGGGCGCTGCGTCCGGGTATCGTCCGAGGGGCTTCGAGTCAATCGGGATGGCGGTCTACATAGTGGGCCTCATAACGGCGTTCATGACGGCCTTCTACATGACCCGTTTGATGGCGAAGACCTTTTGGACGAAGCAGAGATTCGTCGAGGGCGAGCTAGGGGCGCACGGACATGGGGATACTGCGGCGCTGGACCATGAAGCGGATCAATATCACGATCAAGCGGTCACGCACGGAGTAGAAAGCTCCGCGGCACATGAGGAGCATACCGCCGGCCCGGCGCACGATCATGGGAAGGGCCATGGGGTTCATGAGTCGCCTCCGTCAATGTGGATTCCGCTGGCGATCCTGGCTGTCCTGAGTGTCGTCGGTGGATTGCTCAATCTCCCCGAGGGAGTAGGGATTCCGGGGGCCGGAGCGCTTCACCATTTCCTGGAACCGTCCATCGGCAAAGCGCCGATCGGTCATGCATTCCCGGTTGCCGTGGGGCTAGGTATCGGATTCGTCGTCGCTTTGCTTGGAGTGCTTTTCGCGCGCTCGCTCTACACGAAGCATCACGAGACGGGCGAACTGGCCCCTATGGCGCAGAAGGAGAAGAGTCCGGTTTACCGCGGGGCGCAGAACCTCTGGTTTTGGGATAAGGGTACTTACGATCTGTTCGTCACGAGCGGAGGCAGGTTTGCGAACTGGGTCTGGAACTTCATCGACCGTGGAATCGTGGACGGCAGCGTCAAGGCGCTCGCCTTTATGACCGGATTCTTCAGCGAAGTCTTCCGCCGCGTCCAGACCGGATACGTTCGAAACTACGCGTTGATGATGCTCATGGGGGTAGTTGCGGTAGTGGGCGGCCTTTTGATCGGGTACCTGGGCAGGTGAGAGAGTATGCCTGAGATCGTCGAACAATACTTGCTCAGCCTGGTGTTGTTTTCGCCACTGGTCGGGGCCCTACTGCTTGTGTTCATTAAGCGGCCGAAGGACCAGGAAGCTCCGCACGGGTATGGCTCGCATCACGCCGGGGACGAGCACCACTCCACCGAATCATCCCCTGATTCCGCTACTATTGCAATTAGAGCGATTGCCTTAGTATCGTCGTTGGCGACCTTCGTCCTTTCGATTCTGCTGATGGCTCATTTCGACGCCGCCAGGATCGGATTCCAGCTTGTGAATGGGCCGTACCAGTGGGTTGAACAGTTTAAGATCAACTACCACATCGGAATCGACGGCACCAGCCTTCTGCTCATTCTGCTGACCACCTTCACCACGGTCCTCTCAGTTCTGTTCTCGTTCGGCGTGAAGACGCGGGTGAAGGAGTTCATGATCTTCCTCCTCGTGCTGGAGACGGCGATGCTCGGCGTCTTCTGCGCGCTTGACCTGGTTCTCTTCTATGTATTCTGGGAGGCCGTGCTGATTCCGATGTACTTCCTGATCGGAATCTGGGGGCACGAGAACCGGATCTACGCGGCGATCAAGTTTTTCCTCTACACCTTCGCCGGCAGCGTTCTCATGCTGGTGGGGCTCGTCTACCTTTACGCCAAGACGGAGACCTTCAGCCTCGTAGAGCTAATGACGGCGGGAACACCCGCCGCAGCCAAACTGGGGCTTATGGAACCGCATATCCTTATGTGGGTCTACGCAGCGTTCGCCCTCGCCTTTATGATCAAGGTTCCCATGTTCCCGTTCCATACCTGGCTGCCGGACGCGCATGTCGAAGCGCCTACCGCCGGCTCGGTGATCCTGGCGGGAATCCTGCTGAAGATGGGGGTCTACGGATTCCTCCGAATCTGCTTCCCCCTGTTTCCGGCGCAGGCGGTCGAGAGTGCGCCTTACTTCCTGGCGCTGGCTGTTATCGGAATCGTCTACGGCGCTATCGTCGCGGCCGTCCAGCCGGATATGAAGAAACTGGTGGCCTATTCGAGTGTCAGCCATCTCGGATTCGTAATGCTCGGCCTGTTCACGTTCACGGAGCTCGGGATCACAGGAGCGATTCTGCAGAGCATCAATCACGGCGTCTCCACCGGGATGCTTTTCTTCCTGGTCGGGATGCTATACGAACGGCGTCATACGCGGGCGATCGCGGCTTACGGGGGTATTAAACGAACTGTGCCGGTATTATCGGCCTTCTTCCTGATCGCCCTGCTGTCCAGCGTTGCGCTTCCGCTCACCAACGGATTCGTCGGCGAGTTCACCATCCTTCAGGGAAGTTACTTGCGGTATGGGTTCCAGCACACCGCGCTGGCGGCTACCGGGATGGTGCTGTCGGTGGTCTACATGCTCTGGCTCTTCCAGCGCGTCTTTACAGGCCCCGTGGTCCACGCGGAGAACGCGCGGATGCCGGACCTGTCGCTGCGAGAGTGGGTAGTGCTCGCCCCGCTGGTCGTCCTGATATTCTGGTTCGGCTGCTACGTTAAGCCGTGGACGAACTATCTTGTTACACCGGTAACGGGCCTCATGCGCAGCATGGAGAAGGAGGTCGGTTTGTCGCCGGAAAGGCAGTTTGGTTCAGCGGAGATGGGCCCGGCAGCCGATACTAATCCAGCTGGAGGTCCCTCAGACGCGCCCTCGACGGGGGCGCCCGCTTCCGGTCCCGGCACGTCGCTTACTACACCCGCTGCACCCGGACCGGCGACAATACCGCCTTCAGGCCCGAATCCGGGTTTGGGTTCGCGGCTATGACGAAGCGTGAGCGGATCGAAGCGGCATGCGCCCGGGAAGCGGTGGACCGCGTTCCGTACAGCCTCTGGTACCATTTCCGGCTCGACCCGCCGGCCGGTCCCGGAATGGCGCGTGCAGAGCTGGATTTCTACCGTGAGTACGACCCGGACCTGTTCAAGGTGATGCACGACATTCCTTATGAAATGCCCGCCGAGATGCCGGAGGCAACCACTTCCGAGGATTGGCGAAGGCTGCCTGTGCTGGATGGAATTAGCGGCAATTTCGGACAGCAGCTTGCCACCGTGAAGCAGATTATCGCGGAGAAGGGCGACGACGGGCCGGTAATCGATACGGTTTTCAGCATCTACTCGACGGCGCAGAAGGTGTGCGGAAAGCGGACGCTCGAGTTCCTTCAAAGCGACTCCGACAGCCTTCATGCCGGCCTGAAGTCGCTTGCGGTTTCTCTGGCAAACTACGCGAAGGCGTTGGTCGATTCCGGGGCGGACGGAATCTACCTGGCGATCTCCGGCGCTGCCTCGGACTCAATGGACTCAGAGACCTACCAGAAGCACTTTCTGCCCTACGACCAGCAGATTCTGGATGCGGCGTCCGGCGGGCGGGTAAACGTGGCGCACCACCATGGACATGGTATCTATCCGGACCTGGTCCTCGGACTCCGCGGCTATCAGTTCTATAGCTGGAGCGACCGGATCGAAGGGAATCCGGGCATTCGAGAGATGCGGCTGCGAACCTCTCTCTGCCTGATGGCCGGCGTAGATGAGGCTCACTTCGGCTCGACCACGCCCGATGAGATTGCGCGACAGGTTTCGGATGCGGAAGCACAGGTTGACGGCAAGGGGCTGATTGTAGCGCCCGGCTGCGCGGTGCCAACGCCGCCAGAGTCGTCCGAGGTGAACCTTAGGGCAATCCGGCAGGGAATCGAGGCTTTGCAGTGATAACCGTGGGAAACGTAAAAGCCGATCTGATGCAGATCCTGCCGATGCTGGTCATCTGCGGCGTCGCGTGTGTGGTCCTGCTCGGCGACGTGCTGGTCTGGAAACGCGCCAAGCAGATGAATCCGCTGCTCTCGATCATGGGCGTTTTGTGGGCGCTGGTGCTGGTGATCGGGCAGATGGGGCAGATAGGCGCTGAAAGCCGCGTGCTTTTCGCGGGCGGGGTTGTCGTGGACGGATTGACCTCCGCGAGTAATATTGCGCTGCTTGTTACTGGACTCCTGTCCATCCTTATGGCATGGGGCTATCTGCGGAATCGGGGGCTGGATCACGGAGAGTATTACGTCTTGCTTTTATTCTCCATTGCGGGCGCGATGTTGATGGCGGCAGCCACGGACCTGATTGTCCTCTTCCTCGGGTTGGAGATCCTCTCGTTCGCGCTGTACGTGCTGGCGGGGTTTGCACGAACGGACGAGCGGAGCGAGGAATCCTCGATCAAATATTTTCTCCTGGGAGCGTTTGCTTCCGCGTTCCTCCTCTATGGCATCGCCCTTCTGTATGGCGCGACCAAGACCACGAATCTCGGGGGAATTGCGAGTGCAGTGGGCGACTTCAAGCGGCTGGGCGAGTACCCGGCGATGTTGATTGCCGGAATCGGAATGATGGTCGTAGGCCTCGGGTTCAAAGCCGCCGTCGTTCCATTCCACCAGTGGACGCCGGACGTCTACGAGGGCGCGCCTACGCCGGTGACGGCCTATATGGCCGGCGGCGCGAAGATCGGGGCGTTCGCAGCAATGCTCCGGCTGTTTGACGCGTTGACCCCCATTTCGGAAATATGGCTTCCGGTGATCCAGATTCTTGCCGTGCTCACGATGTTCTTCGGTAACCTGCTGGCGGTAATGCAGACCAACGTCAAGCGGATGCTCGCCTACTCCAGCATCGCCCACGCAGGTTATCTTCTCGTCGCGGTAGCGGCCATGGGACATCGGTTTGGCGGCGGGCCGGACGGCGTTCGGGCACACGAACTGGCCACCAGCGGTGCCATATTTTACCTGTTCGCGTATGTATTCATGACCCTCGGGGCGTTTGGGGTGCTGGTCTATTTGAGCAACCGGAAGAAGGACGTCCAGACGCTGGAGGACCTTCGGGGCCTGGCGCGCTATGATCCTCCCGCGGCATACGCCATGCTATTCTTCCTGCTGTCTCTGGGCGGGATTCCGCCGACCATGGGATTCATGGGGAAGCTGCAGATATTCTACGCCGCAGTGACGGGCGGAGAGATCATGCTTGCTATCGTGCTCGCTTTGACCAGCATCATCGCGGTCTTCTACTACCTTAAGATCGTCTGGATGATGGCGTTCGACGAACCGTACGAGACGCCGGAGCGGCAGCGCGATGAGCGTGGGTTCGCGGGCGTCTCCATGTTCCTCGCCGCCGCCGCAACCCTCCTCTTCGGTATCCTCCCGTCCCTCCTCCAGCCCATCACCATCGTATTGCGCTGACGTGCGTCGAGTTTTATTTCGTAGGGGCGGCCCTGTGT
>JBKJZI010000358.1:0-25113 GCA_046715155.1 Chthonomonadales bacterium
GAACAGCTCCATGCTGCGGCGGTGGGAGCTCCGATCGAATCCGCAGGTCCGCTACGCGAGTATCCACATCTCTTGCGGCAACTCGCACCGTGGATACTTCGACCTCGCAATGGCGCGCGGCGCCGCGGACGAGCTATTCACGCTCTACGGATTCGGCATGAAGCGTGAAGTTCAACTGAAAGGCGCAGGCTACCAATTTGTAGCGGACGCGTACGACGCCGAGCGGAAAGTCGGCTACAAACTCATTCTGCCGGAGCGGGGCACGGAGCTCAACCCGGCCACGCCCGAGCCTCCGAACCGCCATCTCGACGACGCGGAGATGGTTGAGCTCGACAACGCTATCTCGCGCGGAGAGCTGAGGATGTTCGTTGCCCGCGCCGAATTATTTCCAAACATGGATGACGACCAATACACTCCGCTCTTCTATTTTCTGAGCTCGACGGTTGCCTACCTTGACCAGGCTGCCGGCAGAAATGAACCAGGGATGACGCGTTTCCTTGAGAGCGGGCCCCGCGAATGGGACGACCACATGCGGTTTATTCTGCCAAAAGAGCCCTTTCCAGGCTGCGATTTCGAAATGGACGAAAGCCTGACACTCTGGACCATAACCGGAGGATCGCTCCGCCGCACAACAGGATGGGCCGGAATGCGCCGAAGCTCCCTCGAATTGACGCTAAATCCCGGCGGACAGGCCGTTTATACACCCCCGCCTGACAGCCCGGTCACTCTCCTTCCGAGCGCCTTCCGTTCCATGAACGGCATGGTCTTCATGATTCTGAATCTGGATCGCTCCTCACAACCTGCGATCTCAGTCACGTTCGTCATGGATACGCATGAGGGCAGCCGATTCCGCTTCGTCGAGATCCTCGGGCGAGGCGAGTCTCGCCGGATTTTTCGTCCCAACTATTCTCACGTCGCGGGCCGCTTACGCAGCATTCGAATAACCACTAGCGCAGTCGATCCAGTCGTTCTCCGCCTTGACTATCTGTCCCAATTCAAACCCGTGCTTCCTGCCGAGCCGACGGGCTCAACCAAAAACGTGATCGTTTTCCTCAAAAGAGAGCCCGTCCAATAAGTGGAATCGTAACGGCTGTAAGTTTGAGCGCATCGCACTCGATCAGCAAGCGGAATGCGGACAGAATCCGCCTCCTGGAAGGGCTGGGCGTCGAGGGCGATGCGCATATGGGGGAGACGGTCAAGCATCGCTCCCGCGTTGCCCGCGACCCCAGGCAGCCCAACCTACGGCAAGTCCACCTGATTCACGCCGAGCTCCACGACGAGCTTCGAGTCGCCGGATTCGACATTTCTCCTGGAGAGATGGGTGAGAACATCACCACACGCGGAATCGATCTTCTGGGACTTCCAACGGGGACCCGCCTTCAGCTTGGCGATTCCGCGGTCATCGAAGTAACCGGTCTCCGCAACCCCTGCACCCAGCTCAACTCCATCCAACCCGGTCTGATGCCGGCAACCCTCAGTCACGACGAGCGCGGCAACCTCCTCCGCAAGGCCGGAATCATGGCGATAGTCCTCGTCGGCGGCGTAGTCCGGCCCGGAGAAAGTGTGCGAATCGAGCTCCCACCTGAACCGCACCAACGGCTAGAGCCAGTTTGAACCTGCCACCCCTCTGCCCGCCACGATGTTACCCGCAGGCCGTGGATTCCGCGGTTCCCGTGAATTCGGCAACGCCACCACTGAAGCCGGTCTCGAAATCCTTAGCATCCCACGTCTTGGCCGCTAAACCAATTCGCGGATGGCCTCGTGGCCCTCGTAGAGGTAGTGCGGGCGATTGAGCATGTCGGGGACGCCGGTGGACGTGATGTCGATGCCCATTCGGTCGTAGAGCGTGCAGAAGACGTCGCGGTAGTGGACCGGTCGATCTGCGGGCTCTTCGGCGAACTTGGTGGTGGAGCCGATGACCTGTCCGGTGCGGAGACCGCCGCCGGCGAGAAGGCCGAAGGAGACGCGCGGCCAATGGTCGCGGCCGGCGTCCTTGTTAATGTGCGGAGTCCGCCCGAACTCGCCCCAAACGACAACTGAAACGTCTTTGTCCAGCCCTCGTTGGTAGATGTCGGTCACCAGGGCGGTGAGAGCATTGTCCAGCATCGGCAGGTAGCTCTTGAGTTGGCCGAAGTTGTTCCCGTGGTAGTCCCAGCGGCCGTATGCGAGGGTGACGCAGCGGGCGCCCGCCTCCACCAGCCGCCGCGCGGCCAGGAAGTGGTCGTGGATCATCGGCGCGCCGTCGTCAACCGGCTCCTTGCGTCCCATGCCATACATGGCGCGCACCTTCGGGTCTTCCTTCGTTACGTCTAACGCGTGAACCAGCTTGCTCGACGTGAGGATGTCGAAAGCGCGCTGGCTGAGGGCGTCCATGCCCTGAATCGTGTCGATCTTGTGGCGGAATCGGTCCACGCTGGCTAGCAGTCGTTTTCGGTCGGCCAGCCGCTCCAGGGTGATTCCGTTCAGCGTCATGTCCTTCACCAGCGGTCCATCCGGAAGCAGCGGGCCGTGTTCCATACCCAGGAAACCGGGCTCGCCGGGATTGCCCCACGGCATGTGCGCGCACTTAGGGGAAAGGCTGACGAATGGCGAGACGGTCTTATCGACCTGGCCGTTGAGTCTGGAGAGGACCGATCCGATGCTCGGCGCTTTGTTCTGGTTGAATTCCGAGCTGTTGTAGCCGCTGAAGCAGATGTGCGAGGTGTGCTCATCCCGCGCGCCGACGAGGCTGCGGATGAGGGCGAATTTGTCCATCATCTGCGCGAGCTTCGGCATATGCTCGCAAATCTCGATTCCAGGGACGTTGGTCTTGATCGGGTTGAACTCGCCGCGGACCTCTTTCGGCGCGTCCGGCTTCAGGTCGAACATATCCTGGTGGGGCGGGCCGCCGGGGAGGAAGACCATGATAATGGCCTTGTGGCCCTTACGAATTCCGCTCCGGGTCTCCGCTTCAAGTAGCTGCGGCAGCGCGAGCCCGCCCAGCGCGAGCCCCCCGATCTTCAGGAACTCCCGCCGAGAGAATCCGTCGCAGAATCGCCCGCCCTCACTCCCGCCGCGTATTGTCAACATCAATGCTGCTCCGCTGGAATGCGAGTTATCAGTGGTCAGATATCAGTGGTAAGTAAGAACGTACTGGAAACGCAAGGATTGGAAATCCCGCGCTGACATTACGAAGTCCACCTTCGTGGACTGAGGACTCTAATTGGTTACTGATTACTTCCTCGCGTACTTCGCTCATTCCTTTATACCGCATTACTCGCCAAGGCCGCTCGAATACAACTCTATGACGTTGGGAACATCAGGAATGTGTCAGTCGTCCGACCAAGTGTCCGGTAAATCTGCTAGATTGCGCTTAACGGTGGAGTCCGGCTTACCATATCCCAGAACGCCCGCACACAGGCAAACGCTGCCCGGTGGCGGGCGTTTTGTCTGATTATCCGAAATCCTCGATTGAATCTCTTCCGACATCCCGCGTTTTCACACGGCCCCGCGAGGACCGGCAGATGCATCCGCCGAAACCTGGGTCAAGCGCGCAACCGATACTGCGGAAACGCGGGCCCAGATTGACAGGATTCGACATGACACGCCGGGATTTCGCGGTTGGCGCCCTCTCCGTTGGCATGATGCAGTTCGTTTCGGGCTGTAGTGGGGAACGCACTAATGGAAGGAAAGAGATCCTCTATTGGACCGGCTGGTCGGGGCATGAATATGACCTTCAGCAAGAGCTGATCGGCGAGTTCAACCGCGAGCAGCCGGATTTGAAGGTTCGTCTGCTTACACAGTTCAGCAGCACCGGAATCTATCAGAAGGTGCGGGTTGCGCTCGCGGGAGGCGCTACGCCGCACGTCCTCTCTGCGGTCTGGCCGGAAGAGCTCGCCGGCTACGCGATGCGAGGTGTTCTTACTCCGCTCGATGACTACCTTACCCACGCCGGACGCAGCATCCAGGAATTTACTCCCGGAATCCGCCGCCTCGTCACGGTGGATGGCAGAGTCTACGGGCTCACCGTCACTACAAACACCAACATCATCGTTTATAACAAGGCGCTCTTCCGCGAGGTCGGCCTCGATCCGGAACGGCCGCCAAGGACGCCCGACGAGTTGGACGAAGCTGCGCGACGCTGCACTAAGACGGATTCCGCCGGCCGGCTTCAGCGCTACGGATTTCGGCCGCTGAATCTGGACCTCTGGGCGTACACGTTCGGCGGCGGGTGGTACGACGCGGAATCGGCCAGAGTTACCGCCAGCCATCCCGCCAACGTTGAAGCACTCAAGTGGATGGCCGGGTATAACCGGAGGTTCGACGTCCGCAAGATTCAGGCGTTCACGAGCACGTTCGGCAGCAACACTACCGCGACCGGGCCGTTCTACACGGGACGAATGGCAATGTGGCAGACGGGAGAGTGGGCTTCGGAATTCATCCGACGTTATGGCAAGGATATCGACTGGGGCTACTTCGCCCTCCCCGCACCTCCCCAGGGACGTCCCAACACTACCGGCGCGGGCGGCAGCGTGTTCGTGATTCCAGCCGCATGCAAGGACAAAGGAGCGGCCTGGGAATTCCTGAACTGGATTACCAGTCCAGAGCCCGTTATCCGCTTCTGTTGGGGTATCAAAAACACACCTGCCCTGATCGCCGCCGGCCAAGCGCCGCAGTTCCAGCAGGATCCGGTCTTCCGGTTCGCCGTCGGCCTCGCTCAGGGCAAAAACTCCTTCGGCGCCCCGCCTATCCCCATCTGGTCCACCTATAAGCGCGAGATTCAGCGCGTGGAAGACCTCTGCGTCCTCGGCGGCGCCGACCCGCAAGCTTCCTTAGACCAGCTCCAGAGCAACATGGCCCGAGAACTCCGCCGTACGCTCGAAGAATTGCGCGCATAGCAAAGAATCTCGGATTACAACCCGGTGGGTGATGATCGCTTTGCTCAGATTCTAAAACGGCGTGCAGTAAAAAGGGCGGGACCGTTTTGGCCCGCCCCAATTTTCCGCCCGGATCGTACCTTACGGGAGTGACGTGTCCTCGTCCTCATCCACTAGGGTGGCCTCGACTTCGATGTCCTTGTCCTTATCATGATCTCGACGATCATGCAGAACGACTACGTTCGTGGTAATGATAGTGACGTTGCCCGCCATGTCCGTAAGCGTTGCTTTGATCACGTACTGGCGGCCGTCCTTGTCCTTGCCCCTGCGATCCGCCTCCAGCTCGAGCGTGCGGGTCCAGGTCAGGCTCGCCGCGCCATCGCCGACAATGGATTCGATGGCGGGTTGAACTGTACCGTACTCGTCGATCACTTCGAACGTTACGGAGCGCAGACCGGTGACGGAATCCGCGGCAGAGCCCGTCAGCGTGATCGGGATCATCTTCCCGTTCGGCGGCCATATTTCCGTGACGTCGGTGTACATGGCGCCGCTCGGACCGCTACGGTCGATGCGGATGTCGAAAGTCGTCACCTGGCCGGCGATGACTTCGACAGTCTGAATGGTCGCCCAGCTCGGCTTGCCGACCGGCCGCACGGCCACGCGGTAAGGTCCCGGCGTAAGGTCTACTCCTCCGTAGAATCCCCCGCCGTCGGTGGATGTGTTAACCATGGTGCGGCCGTCACCCGGGAAAGTAGTGCCATCCGCGCGGAAGATAGTAACCGTGCCGGCATCCACCACCAAGCCATCCTCGTCCCGAATAATGCCCATGAGGTGGCCGGCAGAGGGGCTGGTCTTCCAGGGCATCGCCGGGATCGGCGCTATTCCCGCAAAGACTGGAGTGTAGGGGACGGTTACGGGCTCATATAGCGTTAGACCGTTTATTGACCGGCCCGTCGTCAAACCGGAAACAAACTCCGCGAACGAGCGCAGCGGCGTATTCAGGTTCGGCGGAATCGAGAACGGATTGGCAGTGACGGCGGCGTTGGTGTTGGCCATCGAGAAGATCGAGACGCCTGGAACGCTATTGCCGGCGGCCGACGGCGCGCCTGAGCGGCGAATCTGACGGAGTGTCCCTTCGACAGCGTTCAGATTCCCCGCGATTCCGATGAGGGCGGAACGATCGTACTGGTGGTTCTTGGTCCATTCGGCCCACTGATCAAATTGAGGGCGGACTGCCGGGAGGTGCTCCTGCTTGTAGTCCATCGGGATGGCGATGTCAAGGATTCCCTCTTCCGTCCACGCCCGCCAGTCCTGGTAGACGCGCCAGTAAGGCTCGGTGAACCGCCAGAGCCCTTCCGTGGTCGGCCCTGCGCCAAACACGATGAGCGATGCCGAGACCTTGATAAGCGGTTTGATGGCAATTGCATTCAGGTAGATGCGTCGAACGAGGTTCGTCACCTGATCTCGCCGCCACTGCGCCCAGTCCGCATTTCCGGGAAGCGGCGGAACTGACCCATCGGGAATGCCGAATCTGCGCTGGAAGCGAGCGACGTTGGTGGTGTTGTATCCAATGTTCGCGCCGGTCGTCGAGGTCTGTCCCGCTACGTTGATCTCAGGATAGCGGATTCGGTCCAGGTGCAGGCCGTCGACGTCGTAGTTGCGGACCAGGTGCGTCAAGACATTCACCGTGTACTCGGCAGCATCCGGATGGCCAGGATCGATGTAGAATTCGCCGCCGAAACGATGGCCCTGATAATTGATATTGAGGTTCGCCGGTAATGGAGTGTCCGGAAGAAGCGTGCGCGTTAGCCAGTTGTCCGGGCCCGGCGTCACGATATCGGTGGTCGGATTGTAGCCGGCGTGGGTGTGGAAAATGTGATTGGGATAGGGCGGCGGCTGCACGCGGCCGTTGTTGGCGCCGGACGTGAAGCGACCGCTCCAGATCGCGTTCGCGATGACATATGCGTGGACTTCGATCCCCTGAAGGTGGGCCTTGTTGATGAGGTCCTGCAGCGGGTCGAAGCCGGGCGTCACGAATTGGAAAATCGGCTCGAGGGAGTTGATATACCAGGACTCGCCGCGGCGGCGGACCTGCACGAGAAGCGCATTGACGTTCGCCGCTTTGGCGTTGTTGACCACGGTGGTCACGTTGGCCGGCGTGTTGAGCGTCGTGTTAAACGTGTCTACCCAGAAAGCGCGATAGGCGGGAGGAGTCTGGGCCATCGCGCCATGAGGCCCGCTTGCAAGCGCCGCAACGGCGCCCAGGCAGGCCAAGAGCATTCGGATTGATTTCAATTTTCTTCCTTTAGGGTGGAATCTACCGGACCTGAGCCTGGAACCGGGCGACCGACCGGCGCGCGGCGCAGCCGTCGCCTGGCTGCGCCGCGGGACATCGCCGGCCGATTGCGCGTTGCGATCCATCGGGGAAAGGAACCAATGAAGCTCGGCGCAACTTAAATAGTGCGGGCGACGGCAGTGGCGTGCAGGAACTGCGGGGCGTTCAGGCGTTCAGGTATTCAGGTGTTCGGGGAAAGCGGCTGCGAGGCGAAGGTCTCCCTCCGGCCCTATTCCCTCACAAACGGGGACCTGTAAAGAGCACGTGCTTTTTATTATCTGCGATCCACTTAACATGTCCGTCCACGAAGCCGATGTAATTACCACCCTTGTGCCGTCCAGGCGTTGGGAACGAGCTGACGTGATCGAACGCGCCGCGCCCGAGTTGATCGGAATCGTAAATGACAGGGGTTGATTCTGGGCTTGTCACATTCTTCAGAGGAACTGAGGAGAGGATTCCGTTAAAAGCGTAGCCATAGGCGTTCCGATCAGACTCCAGGAGCTCAGGGCAGCGGAAGACGGACTCATTCTTAATGTACGGCATCACGGAGTCTATCCATCGAAGTCTCGGCGGGAATCGGTCGTCGAAATCCTGCGCATACATAAGCGTGCCAAGGATTACCTGCTTGAGGTTGGATGAACATGGTCGTGGCCCGCCCCTCCCAACCCGCCAGAACACCGGCCCAAATAAGAGTATGAGCAGGCTCAGGCAACCGAATACGGTAAGGATTTCGGTACGCAACCGAAGCCAGTGCAAGACGATCTCGGTGCGGGAGCGGGGCGGGCCGAGGCGGTGGAGCGGACTCTCATCCATACTTCAGGACCTCGGCTTTTGGCGGTCGGCTTTAGGAATCACGAACTTCAGGGCGGTGTGGGTGTCGGAGAAGCGGCAGACTTTTACGTCCACCAATCCGGCGGCTTTGCCGGCAGCCATCACTTCGATGTCGCGAAGCTCCGGCCGCCCGCGCGGGGTGATGACCCATACCGCTCCATCGGGCGGAATCCGGTGAGTCGCTTCCTGAATCCGATGAAGCTCTGCGGGTTCGTCGGCCCTGAGGAAAACCAGGTCTGCCGGCGCGGAATCCGCCAGAACCTCCACGCCCTCTCGCTCAATGTCACGTACAAACTCGGATTCCAGCGGACCCATAATCGCAGCCGTCAGTCCTGACCTAACGCCGAGTTTCCTCATCAGCGATGGAGGATTCAGAATTCGGTCCGCCCACCTAGCCGCTTCTGAGCCGAGATCGAGAAACGCCGATTGGCCGCGAAATCGCAGGCTCAACCTGCCATCTACTGCTTCTGCGGATTCCACTTCCTTGAAGGGCACGGAGAGCCGGAATCCGCCCCGGAAGACCAAGGCGTCCGTGTCCATGTGCGCCTTCCCTTCCGAAGTCTTCCCGTCATAGATCGCCGTACAGATCGCCTCCCGTCCCATTGCCGTTCTCCCTGCTTTTGGTTATGGTTCGATTAATTCGCCCCCGTGGCGAAGGATTCCGCGGAGGCACCGGTGGAATCGTGAATTATCGGTTTGAGGCCTTGCAGGGAGGGTTATTATGCGCGCGAAGATCGTGTTCGGGACCATTATCGGTATTTGCCTTATTGCGCTCAGCGCGGCGGGGGTGGGGAAGTATGTAAGGAGCGCGCGGGCAATCCACCCGAAGTCGGGTGAGGCTGTTACGCTGCCGGGGCAGGATGGGAAGACTACGCTCCTTTTTAACGGGTGGCGCATCAGCCCGGCGGGACGGCATGTCCAGACCGGCGATATGCCGCTGGGCGGCGCGATCAGCCCGGATGGGACCACGCTCGCCATTACAAACTCCGGCTACAACGCGCACGCGCTTCATCTGATCGAATTAGCCACCGAAAAGGAGATCGCGAAGATTCCGCTGGTGCGCACATGGAACGGAATCGCCTGGTCGCCGAGAGGAGACCGCATTTATGTTGCGGGTGGAATATCCAACCCGCAGTATGACGTTTATGTCATCGAACGGAGAGAATCCCAGTGGGAAAACCGGCCGGGATATCTCCTGCAAGGAAACGACAAGCAGAAGACCTGCGTTGCGGGATTGGCCCTTACCGCTGGTGGACGCTACCTCCTCGCACTTAATAATTCCGACGATCACCTTTACGTCATCGACACCACGTCCGGAGATACGGTCTCGCGCACAAAGGTGGGGGACCACCCATTAACAGTTCGGATGGGTAGGCAGGACCGCGCCTATGTTTCGAACCTTGGCGGCTCGGAGATCGCCGTATTAGACATTTCAGATGTACGAGCGCCTCGGATTCTACATCGATGGGCCACCGGTCAGCACCCTAATGACATCGCGGTCGGGACGGATGGGCGGATCTTTGTCTCTTGCGGTAACTCCGACGAGGTAACGGTCATAGATTCCGAATCGGGCCGTTCTCTGGAATCCGTGAAGACCGGTCTTACCCCGAAGGCGCCCTCTGGCTCTACTCCGAACGCGCTTGCCCTCACTCCAGACCAGAAGACGCTCTACGTAGCCAACGCGGACAACAATAACGTCTGCGTGATCGACGTTTCGAAAAAGGGCCGCAGTCGCGTCACCGGATTCATTCCGACCGGATGGTATCCCACTTCGGTTCACACCACGCCGGACGGGAAGCGGCTGATCATCGGGAGCGGGAAAGGGATGGGCACCGGGCCAAACCCCGTCACGCTTCCCATCGGCAAGGAATACGCCGGCGGATTCAGTCACATGGGCAGGCTCCTCACCGGATTCCTGTCCTTCGTTGAATCGCCCTCGGAATCGAAGCTGAAAACCTATACCGAGCAGTGCTTCTTCAACTCCCCTTACCGGGATTCGCAGCTCAAGGCATCGGCATCCTCGCGCAAGACCGCGATTCCGACGAAGATCGGCGGCCGGACGCCTATCAAGTACGTGCTCTACATTATCAAGGAGAACCGCACGTACGACCAGGTGTTCGGCGCCCTGCCGCGCGGTAACGGCGACCCACGGCTGGTCCTTTTCGGGCGTGAAGTAACTCCGAATCACCACGCGCTGGCGGAGCAGTACGTCCTGCTGGACAATCTCTATTGCAGCGGCGAGGTCTCGGCCGATGGGCACCCCTGGTCCACCTCCGCGTATGCCACCGACTTTACGCAGCGCTCGTGGGTGCTCTCCTACTCGGGGAAGGGGTCGACCGTGCGCGGCGAGGGGGTCAACGAACCGAAAGGCGGCTACCTCTGGGAAGCCTGCGCCAAGAAAGGGGTCAGCTATCGGTCTTACGGCGAGTACTCCGGTCACAAGACGCTGAAAGGCAACTTTAGCGAGGCATTCATGGGCAAGGTCGGGCCCAACGAAATCGTCCCGGGGCGAGACAAGGATAAAGCGGACATCTTCATCAAGGAGTTCAAGCATTACGAGCGTACGAAGTCGATTCCGCGATTCATGATCATGTCGCTGGGGGAGAACCACACCAACGGCACTCGGCCCGGCTCCTATACCCCCAAAGCCATGGTGGCCTCGAACGATCAGGCGCTCGGTAAGATCGTGGAAGCCATCTCGACCAGCAGCGTGTGGAAGGAATTCGCGATCTTCGTGATCGAGGACGACGCGCAGAACGGCCCGGACCACGTGGATTCCCACCGCACCATCGGCCTGGCCATCAGCCCCTATACGCGACGCGGCCACCTGGATTCCACGATGTACACCACCGCGTCCATGCTCCGCACGATGGAGCTTATTCTGGGCCTGCCACCGCTCAGCCAGTACGACGCCTCCGCCACGCCCATGTTTAACAGCTTCACGGACAAGGCGGACTTGACTTCGTACCGGAATCTGCCGCCGCAGATAGACCTGAACGCTAAGAATCCGGCGAGCGCGTATGGGGCGAGGGAATCCGCAAAGATGGACTGGAGCGAGTACGACCGCACCGACGAACAGGCCCTCAACCGCATCCTCTGGCACAGCATCAAGGGCCCGAACGTCCCGATGCCCGCCCCAGTTCGGAGAGCGCTGCCGTCAGCGTCGGGGGGATTACATGCGGCAATTCTGGAGGAGTAATGGAGTGCTGGAGTAATGGAGAATTGGAACCCATCACTCCAACACTCCATTACTCCATCCGCCCTGGGCCCGGTAGGATTCGAACCTACGATCAATCAGTTATGAGCCGACTGCCTTAACCGCTAGGCTACGGGCCCGCCACGTCGCAGATTCTACCAGAAAGCCCCTCTTGGAGTGATGGAGGTGTGGAGTGCTGGAGTATTGCGCCCCATCACTCCACAACTCCATCACTCCATTGCTCCGCCGGTATAATAGGCGGTCATGTCGGAGATACTCGTCAAGAATCCGCCTAATGCTTTGACCGTTGCGCGGGTCGAAGCCGGCAGTCCCGCCGAGAAGGCTGGAATCCGTGAGGGGGATCTCATCCGTGATATCAATGGGAATCGGATTCTGGATGTGTTGGACTATCAGTTCCACACGGCTGAAGATCGTCTCCGATTCGTGGTGGAGAGATACGGCCAGCTCATTACCCTGTCGCTCCGCAAGCGGGAAGATGAAGTCCCCGGCATTACCTTCCTCCACGACCTGGGCGATAAGATCCACACCTGCAAGAACAAGTGCGTCTTCTGCTTCATCCACCAGATGCCGAAGAAGATGCGCAAGACGCTGTATCTAATGGACGACGACTTTCGCCTCTCGTTCATGCATGGGAACTATGTCACGCTGACGAACCTGACCGATGAGGAGTGGCGCCGGATCATCGAGCAGAAGCTGTCGCCGCTCTACGTCTCCGTCCACGCCACTGACGCCTCACTTCGCGGAATCTTGCTGGGAAAGAAGGAGCCAATTCCCATTCTTCCTCAGCTTCGGGAGCTGGCAGATAACCGGATAGACGTTCACGCCCAGATCGTGCTGTGCCCCGGCCTGAACGACGGGGAGGCGCTGCATCAGACGCTGGAGGAGTTAGCCTGCGAGCACCCGAGTGTAAGCGGCAAGCGCGCGGGAGTTCAGTCCGTGGCGGTTGTTCCAGTGGGATTGACCCGATTCCGCGAGCGACTGCCGAGGCTGGAATCCGCGGACCGGGATTACGCTAAAGAGATGATCACCGAATTGGAGTGCATTTCGCGCGGATTCCGCAAGCGACTGGGAACGAGGTTTGCCTGGCTATCTGATGAGTGGTATTTCCTGGCGGGAGCGCCGATTCCGGGGACTGCCCACTATGAGGAATTCCCTCAGCTCGAGGACGGAATCGGCACGGTGCGGCTGTTTCTGGATGAGGGGCGCTCAATGGACCGCCACCTTCCAGATCACGCGCCGACCCCGGTATCTGCCACTCTCATAACGGCCGAGCTGCCGAGCGGAATAATTCGCGGGTTCGCCGATCGACTGAACAGGATCGCCGGAGTGGACGTGAACGTCTGCGTGGTGAAAAACCACTTCTTCGGCGGCGGAATCAATATTGCGGGGCTGTTAACCGCTCAGGACATCCTCTCACACATGGCGGACTTCCCAACACGCGGAACGGTGTTCATCCCTCGCATCTGCCTTCGAGACGACGCCCTGTTCCTGGACGACTACACACTGGAAGAGGTTCGCAGAGAATCCGGTCGCGACATCTACGTAACCGGCACTTCCCCGCGTGACCTCGCGGTTGCCTTCGGCCTCTTGCCCAAAGTCCGCAATCGGAGGCCAATCCCCCAGCACTGGCTCATGGAGGAAGCGCTTACGAGCTGAGGCGCCTCTCTGTCCACTACTGTTTGATAAGGATTACAAACTGGCCCGGCTCGTCCCGGTTGCGGGTTGTGATCTGATCGCCGCTCATCACGAAGTCGATCGTCAGTGAGCCCGTAATCGGCTGTCCGTCGAACTCGAGGTCAGTTACCGTCAGCGTCGACCCCGAAACGAACCAGCGGCCTGTCACCTCGGTATCCGATTGCGAATCGAGGGCGGAGAAAGTCCCATCTTCAGAGAAAATGACTAGGTCATTCGGACCACAGCTTGTTATCTCTTCGCTTCCCTGCATCAAGGCGCCGGGACAGTTCACCTGGCCGACTCCGTCCTTGCCGACCGATACGGTTAGCCAGTTCCCGACGAAGGGGCTAAGGCCGCCGCCTCCCCCGCATCCAAGCAGGGACAGAACTACACCGACAAGAGCCAGTGCACGCATCATTACGCTCCTTTCAATGCTTCCACAGTCCTATACGCCGTCCCATGGGTTTGCCCGGCGCTGGTGTTTGATTTCGTCTTCCTCGGCGCGTTTGGCGAAGAGATCGGTGATGTAGCGGAGGTTGGTGCGCATGTCGGATTCCACGTCGCGGGAGGGGGAATCCGTCTCCAGGACGCACCACTCTTTGAAACCGATGTCCGCGATAGCGTTGACTACGGCTGGGAAGTTGATCTTCCCCTTACCGAGGTAGTTCGGGTTATCCTTGATGTGGATCTCGCAGATGTTGTCCCGGCCGAGCCAGCGGATCTCCTTCACGACGTCGAATCCGTTGACGTGGGAGTTTCCGGTGTCGTAGTAGACCTTCACCGCCTGCGACTTGGCGCGGTCGACCATGAACATGTTGTCCTCGGCTGAGACCGTATCTTCCAGTCCCAGGATGACTCCCGCTTTGTGCGCCTCCGGGCCGATCTCTTTCAAGAAGTCTGCGACATAAGCCATCTCGGTGCGGTTGGTGAAACGGCCGTTGCCGAAGAAGGGTAGCAGGATAACTTTCGTCCCCATGGTCTTGGTCACCGGAATCGAATCCGCCACCCACTTCTGCCCCAGCTTATCGTTCTTGAGGTAGTTGATGTGCAGGATATTCAGGCAGGTGCTGGAAATGGCGACGCCCTGTTTCCTGGCTTCCTCTCTATGCGCGGCAGCTTCGGCAAGGCTCTTTAGTCGCGGAGGCTCCGATTGATTCCGTCGGTCAGTGAGACTGACCTGAACGCCCTGAAATCCGATCCGCCTGCCAAGCTCGAGCGCCGAGAGACTCGCCTCCTGCCTGAGGTTCCAGTCCGTCGCCCCCATCTTCACTGGAATGCCCTTCGAGCGGAGCATCTCCGCTAGCGACCAGCGAGGTGATGCGGCGCCCGCGGCGATCCCGGCGCCGATCAATTGTCGGCGTGAAAGCTTCATATCGTACTCCTTAGTGCGCTGTGTACTTTGCGCGATCTCATGCGGGGATTGGTTCTCCAGCTTGTACCGTCACTTTACCTGCGTGACATGTGGGTTCCGGTACCCGGTCGCCTTCGCGCTGCAGCCAGTCCACATGGGCCTGAACCGCTTCGCTCATTCGCAGCTCTACCTCCAGTCGGGTCTTGCCGGTTGCAAATACACCTTCAATATCCGGGAGGAAAGCGCTCCAACCATCGGCGCCCTCCTCGTAAACCACCAAGTACTCTTTCACATTACTCCTCCAACCCGGCCTGTTCGTAGATCCTCTTAAGCGTTTTCGGCGCTACTTCGTCGCTTGGATGACCCGCCACCGTTACTTTTCCTCGCTTTATTATATGCTCGAACTGCCGATGGCTTCCCTTCTGATTTTTCAACACCCAACCATCATCGCTGAGCTTCTTTAAGACGTCTCTGACCTTCATCCGGTCATTGCCGGGTGAAGAAAGGGAAGAGGCGGCGGATTTCTTCGGCGTTGGGGCGGCGGCCGTATTCGGAGATTTCGAAGGCTTCGGCGTACTGGATGGATTCGCCTCGGTCCGCGCCGTAGAGCTCCTTCAGTTTCGCCCGAAACGTACGCGCGGTGCCTGCGAAGCGACCCCGGAATCCTTCCCGCACCTCGTTCTTTCGACGCGCTGCACCGGCATCATCCGATGGAATCAATTGCGGCCCGCCATTCGCGCCGCCTTCGTAGAACTGGGAGGGCATCGCCGCGGTGGCGTCCAGCTTCTTCTCTACGACGTCGTCGATTCCGACGACGATGTCCGGGGTGAACGGATTGGGCCGGGTAAAGCCGTCCGAGTAAGAAAGGAAGAGAGGATTCCGCGTCAGATGAGGCGTGTCCGGGCAGAAGAACGGCACCGTCACCATATACGATGCGTCCTGGATTAACTGCCCGACGGCACGGTGGTCAGGATGGTAATCATTCGGCCGGTGCCCCATAACGATGTCGGCCTTCCAGTCGCGAACTAGGCGCGTTACGGTTCGGCGATTCTCCAGCGTCGGCTCCAGCTCGCCGTCGTGGATATCCAGGACCTGCGTGGTGATTCCGAGGATTTTCGCCGCCTCCTGGACTTCCGCGGTGCGGCGTTTGGCCAACGGGCCGCCGGCTTCGCGCCAGTGGCCGATGTCGCCGTTGGTCAACGAGACGAACTTGACGGAATGCCCCAGCGCGGCCCACTTCGCCCCGACCCCTGCCGCCTTCAGCTCGCAGTCATCCGGATGCGCTCCGAAAGCTATGATCCGCAGCTTGCCCTCCTGCCGTGCCGCGGATGACCCGGCCATTATGA
The DNA here is from genome assembly GCA_046715155.1 of Chthonomonadales bacterium. Classification (GTDB taxonomy): domain Bacteria; phylum Armatimonadota; class Chthonomonadetes; order Chthonomonadales; family CAJBBX01; genus JBKJZI01. The sequence goes on from JBKJZI010000358.1 coordinate 15,611, forward strand.
GGCCGCTCAGGATGCCTAAGATTAAGACTCCGGTAACTTTGTTCATCGTCTCCTCCTCTCCGTTAGGAGAATCTTCTCTTCGAATGCTCTCCTTCCCTCTGTTTGACAGGCCGCCGCCGGGTGTGTATAATTGCCCGGTCACACTAAATTCTAAGACGAGCGGAGACAAATCGTGTTTGCCATTGAACTGATTTTCGCGGTCGCCATCGGGGGCGGAGGAGAATCGTAGGGTCGTCTTGGTACGCCCCCTTGATTCGCCCGTCTCGCGACCGCGAGGCGGGCGTTTTTGATTCTCGACTCCGTCCGGCTCATGCGCCGGGCATCTGTACGCGAAAGGTTACTATGGACACACTACTGATCGGCCCGGTGCATTCGCCGGAGCTGTTGGATTACGCTCGCCGGTCGGATTGGCGCGAGCAGGCGCTGGCTCAGGCGCTTTTAGAGGAAGCCCGCGGCTCGGAGGGTGAGGACGCGCTTTTGAGCGCGCTTCGAATCCACCGCCCAGACGCGAAAGCCGCACTGGCCTTTTTGGATCGAGCCCGCCTCCTGGAGTTCGCTAAAACGCATGCGGATTCCGATATTCGGTCGTTAGTTAAGGGCCGGTGCGACTATTGGGACAACCATGACTCCGAGATTCAGGCATATGCCGGTTGGTATGGCTTCGAATGGGAGGGAGAGCCGATCGAGATAGCCCTGGCTCCTGGTTGGGGCGAGCCGGATTATCTGGTGGTGATCGGTGACGAATCGGGAAATGTGGAGGGGTTCCTCCGCGCAGCGAGCGAGTTTGCTGCGAGACCCCGAGGACGATGCCTCCGCTATTCCGAAGGATGGGCGTCGTCGACCAGCATGGACGCGGAGATCGGAAAGGTGACGTGGGACGACATCGTCCTTCCGCCCGAGACACTTTCCGGAATCCGAGATGCAGTTGAGGGATTCCGGGATTCACGGGCGGCGTTCGAGTCGTTCGGCTTCCCCTGGCGGCGTGGGATCCTGCTGATTGGTCCGCCGGGAACAGGCAAGACGATGATATGTAAGGCCGCCGCCGCCGCACTCCCGGAATTCCCGTTTCTTTACGTTCGGGATTTGAAACAGCGACGGGAAAAGGACGCGATTACGGAGATATTCGAGCGGTCTAGAAGGCTGGCGCCGTGTATCCTCGCTTTCGAGGACCTGGATGGATTCGTCCAGGATTCCAATCGGAGCATCTTTCTCAACGAGCTGGACGGATTCCGGAATAACGAAGGGGTGCTGATCGTCGCGTCCTCGAACCATCCGGAACGAATCGACGAGGCTCTGCTGAAGCGCCCGTCGCGATTCGACCGGGTTGTCCATGTCGGACTGCCAAAGTATCCGGAACGGCTGGAACTGTGCCGTCGGATTCTGGCCAGGCCGGAGCTTCGCGAGCGGATATCTCCCCGGCTGGATGAAACTGGCCTACTGGAGGAGGTTGCGCGGAAGTCGGACCGGATGACCCCGGCCTACCTAAAGGAGGCTTTCCTCTCAGCGGCTCTTGTCCTGGCCCAGAGGAAGGTGGATTGTCTGGATGAGCGGTTCGGGGAAGAGGTCCTGCGGCAGCTCGCCGAGCTGAAGGAGCACATCCGCAAGATGAAGGACCCGGAATCGGCCGGTTACATCGACGGAAGCGATGGGCCCTTCGGGTTCCGTCGATGGGACGGATAGAGGTGCAGATGTAATTGAGGGCCGGATACCACTCCGGCCCTCAATTCATTCGGCCCTCCGCTAGTTGTTTACCCGAAAGGCCAATCGCTGGTCGCGGCGCACCTTCTGTAGGGATTCCTTCAGGCCACGCTGCCGGATGTACTCCAGGTCATTGAAGTCGCCCATCCGTTCGTCCTGAATTCCCAGGCCGTTGAAGCTGACGTTCAGGTCGTTGGTGTGGTCGCGGTTGCCGGTCCAGCGGAAGGCGTAGGCGATGTCGTTGTCGAGCCAGACGGCGGATGGAGCGCTCCGCGTCTCCGTCCACACGTCATACAGAGGCTTGACGAGCCAGCCGCCGTTGAAGGACTTGTCGCCAACTTGATGGGCGTCATAGACCATCGTGGACTCCTTATCCTTCGCGACGAAACCGCGAGCAAAAAAGTGGATCCGTCCGGTCGGTCCCGCATCTGACCCATCCTCTATGAGGATGGTGCAACGATCACGACCGGCAGACTGCCCTCCCGGCCCTTCCACCCAATCCATGGGACCGGATTCCGTGAGCTTCCCAGCGAACGCTGCGTAGCGGCGGATCTGCCAGCGGCTTTTTCGCCCGGCATCCTGGTTCTGCGCGAGTCCGAGGATCAGCTCCCCGGTCTTGGTATTGGCGGCTGCGCCTACCGGAATGGTGCTGCGGATCGGCAGGGCCACCGCGGGATCGAACATCGCACTGTTCGAAGTCGCCCGGTACTGCAAATCGCCTGTCACCGGATTCCAGAGGAAGACGTAGATCCTGTCCTTATACACGGCAGCGGCGGCTTCGAAACCGGCCGTTCCGGGGAGCAGGGCAGCCCCCGACACGTCGACGTCATGACCGGAAACCGTGACCACTCGGGCTTCGATTCCGGACGTCGTCGGATAGTACACGTGGATATTGCCGCCCAGACTCACCGCGACGGGATCCCCAATAACCCCGGCGCCGACGATCGTCTTTGCATCGCCCTCAACGCCGGACCGCAGGACGCGGCGTATCCTGAGCACTCCCGGGTTAGCGGTTGAAAGATCGCGCCGCGAACCCGGCTTGTAACCATAGAGAACGAACAGTCGGTTCTGGTTATTCACCAGCGCCGGCGAGGTGGTTGCTTCCGCCACCCGGTGTCGTTCTCCCAGGCTTGAACCTCCCCCGTAATTGATGTCCGCGCGGACCTGCGTCTCCCCGAGAGTTCCGTTGCGGTTCCAGTCAATCAGCGTTTCGGCGCCGCGGGCCTGGAGGCGGAATCGGTATGGATCGTTTTGAAGGAACTTCACCTGGTCGATCGGGAACGGGAGTATCTCTGTCAACTCCGATTCCTTCATGGTATGGCGGCGGAATCGACCGTCGCTGTAGCGGATCTGGTTCGGGTCGCCGTTGAAGCTGTAGCCGTAGGCGTAGTTCATCAGGCTGGGATACAGCGGATTCCAGGCCGGCTTGAAGTGATTGTCTTGCGGTCCGCCCTCGTGGCTAAGTCCCAGCACGTGGCCGTATTCGTGGACGAAGCTGGCCCAATCGCCGCCGAACTGCCCGCCGGCGCCGAAGTCGGCTTGCCCTCCGCCCGCAATGGTCGCCTGCATCCAGTGGGCGATTCCCTTCCAGCTCTTCGGCATGTACTTGTCCCGGTTGGTCCACCAGAAAGCCTTATAGTCCGCCTTTTTGACCGGGGGGCCGTTGACGATGATCAGGTTGATCCCCTTGCGGCCGTCAGGGTTGGGTACGTCGAGGCCGGCAAAGAAGCGTTTGGCCTTGTCCATCTCGGGGGCCAATTTGGCAGAGTCAACGTCTTCGAAGCGCGAGATAACCACTATGGCATCCGCATGTTTCGGGTCGGTCCCTCGGACTTTCAGGTTGTTGCCGTTGACCATGCCGGTCTCCCAGGTGTCAAGAAGGCCGTCATCGTCGGTGTCGGAATCCGCCAGGGCCGCGCCCGATACGGTTAGGGCCAGTCCCAGAATTCCAGTGCACGTATACAGCTCATGTCTTACTTTCATTGTTTTCTCCTTGGTGATGTGAGGTCGACGGATGCATTATTGAGGATGCGCTTTATCGGCTACGGCGGCGGGAGAACAGGAAAATCGTTATCAGGCCGGGAATCTTTCGATAACGCGGCCGATAACACAACCTACGGAATCCACGATGCAATACAGCATGCCGGCCTTGCGAATCCGGCTGTTTGGACCGATGGACGTGGAAGATGGCGGGAAGCCGTTGCCCCGTCTGCGCTCCAAGAAGGGTATGTGGGCGCTTGCGCTGCTCGCGCTTCGTCACGGCAGAACGGTGCAGCGCTCGTGGCTCGCCGGTACGCTCTGGCCGGACAGCCTGGAAGAGCAGGCGCTGGCCAACCTTCGCCTTACGCTGACCGACCTTCGCCATGCCTTAGGGGAGGAATCCGCGCGGATTCAGTCTCCCACTCCGCAGACGCTTTCCCTGAACCTTGAAGGCGCTGAAGTAGACGTGGTGGAGTTTGACCGTGCGGTCGCAAGGTCGGACGGTTCGGACTTGTCTGACTTGTCAGACGCTATCGAACGCCGGAAAGGCCCTTTGCTGGAAGGATGCGGTGAGGAGTGGGTGGTTCAGGAGCGGGAGCCGCGCGAGCAGCAGTATTTGGAAGCGTTGGAGAAGGCGTCTCGTCTCGCAGCGGAATCCGGCGATACCTCGGCGGCCCTGCGTTACTTGCGCCTCGTTGTCGCGGCGGACCCATTTCGTGAATCGGCGCATCGCGCCCTCATGGGTTCGCTGGCCGACACTGGGGACCACGCCGCCGTCACTGCGGCGTACCGCAACCTGCGGTCCCTGCTTCGAAGCGAGCTGAACGCCGAACCCGCTCCCGAAACTACTGCCCTCTATCACCACTTCCGGCAGGGCGCGCGAGACCAGGCGACGAGCCCAACAGCGCGGATTCCACTCTCCACGGAGGAAGCGGACGCAGCGGATTCCGCGGAACCACAGGCGCTTCCCAAGACCAATCTGCCGTTCCAGACCACCTCCTTCATCGGGCGGCGGAAAGAGATCGACGAGATAAAGCGGCTTCTGAGCGATGGACGGCTGGTAACTCTTACCGGCGCGGGGGGTACCGGCAAGACCAGGCTCTCCGTTCAGGCTGCCGCGGAATCCGTCCCCCATTTTCCCGACGGAGTCTGGGTCGTTGAGCTGGCGGAGCTGACCGATCCGGCGCTAGTGGCCCGTGAAGCGGCTGCGGCCATAGGTCTGAGGGAAGAACCGGCGCGGCCAATCGCCGAGCTCCTGCAGGCGTATCTGCAGGACCGCACCGCCCTGCTGGTGCTGGACAACTGCGAGCATCTTCTCGAGGCGATTGCCCAGACTGTGGATTCTCTTCTGAAGCATTGCGCGAATCTGCGGATACTCGCCACGAGCCGCGAGGCGCTCGGAATCGGCGGGGAGCATACCTACCGCGTGCCGACGCTTTCGGTACCCCCGCCGCGTTATCTCCCACCGCCGGAGCAGGCATGTGAATACGAGGCGGTCAGGCTGTTCGTGGACCGAGCCCGGTCAGGCCAATCCGCGTTCGAGGTGACGCGCCAGAACTCCGCGGCGGTTATCCAGGTCTGCCAGACTCTGGATGGAATTCCGCTGGCGATCGAGCTTGCAGCCGCCCGCGTCCGCAATCTTCCCGTCGAACAGATCGCTGAGCGTATGGACGACTGTTTTCGGATCGCCACGGGAGGCAGCCGGAGGGCGCTGCCGCGGCATCAGACGCTTCGCGCGCTGATCGATTGGTGCTACGACCTCCTCTCAGAGCCGGAGAAAGTCCTCTTTCGGCGACTTGCAGTCTTTGCGGGCGGGTGGACGATGGACGCGGCGGAAACCGTCTGCAGCGGTGGAGACATCGACGAAGCCGGGGTGCTCGACCTATTGGGCCACCTATCGGACCGGTCGCTCGTCGTCTATGAGGCCGACCGCGAAGCGGGCCGGTACCGCCTGTTGGAACCCGTTCGGCAATACGCAGCCGGGCTCCTCACGGAATCGGGTGAAGCCCAGAATGTACGCGCGAAACATCAGGCGTGGTTTCTGAATCTCGTGGAAAGTACGGACCTCCGCGTCTGGAGCGAAGAAGGGCCCAGACTTCGGCGAATGGTGGAAGTCGACTACGATAATGTGCGCGCTGCGCTCGAATGGTCACGGATCGAAGATGACGGCGGCGATGCGCTTCTCCGATTCGGCGGCGCTTTGATGCATTTCTGGTACTCCGAAGGATACACCGGCGAGGGCCGTCAATGGCTGCGGGAAGCTCTGGATCTGAGCGCGGACGTCAAGAGTGAATCGCGGGCGCGGGCGTTATGGGCGGCCGCCGTGATGGACTGGAACCTGGATGACTATAGCGAAGCGAAGACGCTCCTCGATGAGGCGATCTCCATCTTGCGAGCGCTGGGGTTGGACCACTCGGACAATTACTCCTACGTGCATTCTATGTTGATATGCGGGACTCTCGCAGTAGCGCGGGGAGATTACCAGGAGGCTCATTCGTTCCTGAGCGACACCCTTGCCATGCAGCGGAAGTCAGGCGACCTGTGGGACCAGAGCTGGACACTCTACTACCTCGCAGATCTCGCGTTCCAACGTGGCGACATGAATGGGGCCAGGCGACTCGCCGACGAGACTCTTCTGGCTGCCCGCGCCGTAGGCCATCGATTTACGATCGCCCGTTCGCTCGCACTGCTCGCGCAGATTCATGTCCAGTCCAACGAGTATGACCGGGCGGTCGAGCTTGCCGAGGAAAGCGCCTCCCTTCAGCGGGAGAGCGGCGACAAGCGTGGAATCGCCTGCTCGCTCTGGACGCGGGCCCTCGCCCTTTGCCGCCTCGCTCGGTATGGTGAATCGGAAACGACGTTCACAGATGCGTTGAAGCTCTTCGAGGACCTCAATGACCGCCTCGGAGTCTGCGTTTCTCTGGAGGGTCAGGCCAGCCTCGCCGCCGCGCGAGAGGAAGTTATCACGTGCGTACGGCTATATGCGGAAGCGGCTCGCTTGCGTGAAGCAATCGGGATGCCGATGCCGCTGGTCTATCGCCAGGAGGTCGAGGCTCAGCTTCTAAGCGCGCGCAATGCGCTAGGCAGCGAGGCCTACGATGAGGAATGGTCGGCAGGTTCCGCCACCCGGTCCGATTGTTAAGCCAGAATCTGGGTAATCGGTTGGCCGTGGTCGATGGCTAGGCGTTTGCGGCCGGGGAGCTCTAGCTTGTGGGAGTCGAGGCCGAGCTGGTGCATGGCGGTGGCGTGGATGTCGGTTACGTAGTGGCGGTTTTCCACCGCGTGCATGCCGAGCTCGTCGGTCGCGCCGTGGGTGATTCCGCCCTTTACGCCGCCGCCGGCAAGCCAGGCGCAGAATCCCTGAGGATGGTGGTCGCGGCCGGTGTCCTGCGCTCCGGGAGTGCGGCCGAATTCCGTGCCCCAAACGACCAGCGTATCGTTCAACATGCCGCGCTGTTTCAGGTCCTTCAATAGGCCGGCAATAGGCTTATCGACTTGCTGCGCGAGTTGGGTGTGATTGTCCTTGATTCCGGAATGCGCGTCCCACGCGCCCCCGCCGCCACCTCCGTGGAAGAGCTGGACGAACCGGACTCCGCGTTCCACCAGCCTCCGGGCAGCCAGGCACATCTCTCCGAACGGCTTCGTCTCCGCGCGGTCGATTCCGTACATATTTCGAATAAAGACCGGTTCCTTCTCCAGCGCCAGCGTCTCCGGGACCGCGGTCTGCATCTGGAAGGCGAGCTCATAGGACTTGATTCGCGCGCGAAGGTCCCGGTCGTCTGGGTAATCGATTCCGGAGAGGCGGTTGAGTCGGCCGATGAGGCTGAACGCCTCCCGCTGCTCCTCCTCGCTCATGTCGGCCGGCGGCTTGATAAAGGGCAGCGGATTCTTCGGGTCGACCTTCAGGCGTACGCCAGCGTATTCCGGGCCCAGGTAGCCCGCCCCGTGCGTCCAGGCGCCGCCGCAGCAATCGCCGGTCGGCTCTCCCAATACCACATACTCGGGGAGGTTTTCGTTGAGAGTCCCCAGGCCATACGCCGCCCAGGACCCGATGGTGGGGTGCGCGCCTTCGCGGACGTGGCGGCCGGTGTGGAACGTTAGCTGCGCGCCGTGGTCGTTGTCCAGCGTCCAGAGCGAGCGCACCACCGCCAGGTCGTCCGCGCATTCTCCCACGTGCTTGAACCAATCGCCGACCACCAGCCCGCACTGCCCGTAGGCTTTGTAGCCAGTCTGAAGGGGCATCAGGACCTTGCGCTGCTGGTGCGCCGGATTTCCGCCGACGATGATCTCACTGATCCGCTTCGGGTCGTAATAGTCCTTATAGGGCGTTTCGTCCGCGCTCTTGCCGCCGTACTTGGTTAGCTCCGGCTTCACGTCGAAGGATTCGAGGTGACTAACGCCTCCGCACAGGAAGATCCAGATGACGGACTTGGCCTTCGGCGGCCCGATTGCGGATTGCGGATTGTGGATTGCGGAATCGGCCCGAGCGACACCGTCCTTGTACAACATGGCGCTCAGAGCAAGGCCCGTAAAGCCCATCCCGGTATCCACGAGGAACGAGCGCCGCGTGATTCCGCTGCAGCCCGGTCTATTTCCGCTCGTCTCCATTTCGAACTCTCCTACAGGGCGGGATCAGCGATCCAACGTATGCTTCCACCGAGGTCGCTTTCCTTCAGCGCGTTGTACAGCCGTAGGTCTGCCGTTACCATCGCAGCCTCTTCCCGCAGCGCCAATGCCAGGTAGAGGCTGTCGTAGACGCTCCGGTCATGCACGCAGGCCAGCCCCAGCGCGTGGGGAAGCAAGCTCTTGGATTCGTGCTGCTCGGTCGGAATCCGGAAAAGCACGTCGAGCGCGTCCACTGCATCCACCGGGGTTATATCCTTGCGGCGCACCCGCTTCCACACCGCATTGGCAACTTCGGAATAGAATAGATCGGGTACGATCCTCCGGTATCCATCATCCAGCAGTGCTCGCGCGCGTTCGAATCCGTCCTCTTCGAAGACCCACTTGACGCCGACGCTTGCATCAACGATAAGGTTCATCGTTGTCGCGATCTTCGCGGATCAGCTCTGCGCTGTCGCTAAACCGGCGTCCGGCAAACCTCTGCTGAATCTCTTCCAGCGCCTGCCGCCAGTCGGGATGAACGCTGCGGGCTCGCTCCTTTATCATTTGCCGCAACTCTGACTCGAGGGACCGTCCGTTCTCCTTTGCCAGCGCGCGCAATTTCGCCAAATCTCGATCATCGACCTCCCTGATCAGCACCTGTCCCAACATGAACTCCTATTGACGTGATAACAAAATGATAGCGCTGTCAGGACGGTTTTGTCAACGGACAGTGAGGAAGTCATTATGATTCAGCAAGCTCAATATCAGATGCCGCCGCGCCTTTTCGATTCCGTCGGATTCCGATGATGATACTGTGCGCGGGCCAGACTTTCGTGAGTGGTCCGCCAGGAATTGCGCGCAAACGCGGGTCTCTTCCGCGGTTGGCTTGCGAGAGAGAATCCGAAGGAAAGCTTCGCGGATGAAACGCGGGTTGTCGGAGCCGGCGGAATCCGTTAGCTGTTTGGCGAGAGACCGCGATTGCGTGAATGCTACTTCGCTGTTTGCCATGGCGAGGGCCTGCTGCGGAATCACGCTCTGTTTGCGGGCGTAGCACTCGGTTACGCTTGGGCCATCGAAGATTTTCAGAAACTCCACTTCTTTCTCGGCGGCTACCCGCAGGTAAACGGAGCGCCGCTTCGACTGCAGCCCCTGCCGGTGATCCACCTCTGCGCCGCCCATCGTAAGATCTAACCCTCCGGAAACGTGCAGTACGTTATCGC
>JBKJZI010000359.1:0-7524 GCA_046715155.1 Chthonomonadales bacterium
CTGTCGCTCTATCCTCTGAGCTACGAGCGCATATACGGTTTGGATGCCGCGTTATTATACGCGTACGGCTTCGGCAGTGTCAAGGAACGTGGCGATCGGTTCAACTGCCTCGTAGTGAAAGAAAAAGGTAGCCGATCGAAAGCGCAGCGACGACTATGACCGTGGCGCCGGCGAACACGTTATACGTCGTCGAGTTCACGTAATCGCCCATTAACCGTCGCTTGTTTACCAGGATAAGCATGAGGACCAACACTACCGGGAGCAGGATTCCGTTGATCACCTGGGACGCGAGGATTATGCCAAGCGGGGGGACGCGCGAAAACAGAATCACCAGCGCCGCAACTACGATCACCGCGGTGTAGACCCCGATGAAGAGAGGCGCCTCGCGGACTCTGCGGCCGAGCCCGCCTTCCCAGCCCAGAGATTCCGTGACGGCGTAGGCAGTTGAAAGCGGTACTACAACGGCCCCCACCAGCGACGCGTTGAGCAGCCCGATTGCGAACAGAATCCGCGCCGCGCCGGCCCCGGCGAAGTTGAGCGCCTGCGCGGCTTCCGATGCGCTGCCGATGACACTTGGATAGAGCGTCACCGCGCACGTTACGATGATGAAGAACGAGATGGCGTTGCTCAACACCGAGCCGCCGATCACGTCTATCTTCTCCAGCGGATACTCCTCGGCTGTGATTCCCTTGTCACGTACGGAGGACTGGACGTAGAACTGCATCCACGGGGCGATCGTCGTGCCGATCAAAGCGATGACCATGACGAGATATCCGAGGGTCAGCGTCTGCGAGGAGGGAATCACCGTGCGAGTAAGCACCTCGCCCCAGTCCGGCTTCGCTATGAAAGCGGCGACCACGTACGTCAGATACACGAGGCACATCGTGAGAAAGACGCGCTCGACCCGGCGATAAGACCCCTGCGCGACCAGCAGCCAGATGATGCCGGCGATGACGGGCAGCGCGAAGTACTTGACGTCGGGCTCGAAGAACATCTCCAGCACCGCGGTGATTCCCGCGAACTCGGATACGGTGGTTGCCACGTTTGCGATAACCAGCGCGACCATGGCGAAGAGCGCGGTGCGGACGCCGAACTCCTCCCGGATAAGATCGGCTAGCCCTTTGCCGGTAACGGCCGCCATGCGCGCGCCCATCTCTTGCGCCATCGCGAGGCTGAACGTGAGGAAGAAGAGGACCCAGAGAAGGCCGAACCCATACTGTGCGCCGGCCTGGGAATAGGTGGTTACGCCACCCGCGTCGTTACCAGCGCTGGCGGCAATGACGCCGGGTCCCAGCACGGCCAGGAAGGCGCGTATTCGGCTGTAGGCGGTTGGAAACGTCCGCCGCACCGGCTTCTCCTTGCCTGGAAATTAGGTTGTGGACTGTAAGGTTCCGAAGCGCTCATACAATAGCGTCGGCTTCTCGCCGGCGTCCAAACAAAGGACCCTTCGCCCTTGATATGAAGGGCCCCGATTCCGAGCTTGAGGGAATCGCGCGTGATTATAGTTCCAATTGTGGGGACAAGTCAATCGAATCGCCGGAGGTGCGCGATCTCCGTTTCTGACTTGACCGGCGCACCTCATTCCTCTATACTCGATTATCCCTCCGTTCCTTTTCGGATAAGTTGAACCATGTTCTTCCAAATACACGACGAGTGCCAGATCGAGCGCAGCAAGACGGTCGCCCGCTGGGTCGGGATCGGCCTGGTCTCTGCAGTGCTGCGATCAGTGTGGAATCCTGCGGAATACCCGCTCGAATACTACTGGGGGCTTGTGGTCGGCGCAGCGACTTTCAATCTACTGCATACGCTTTATCTATTTCGCGCGCGCTCCTGTCCCCGATTCTACAAGTACCTTTCCGTGAGCTTGGACCTGCTATTTCTCACCGCCGCGATGGTAATGACCGAGGCCAGCCGCAGCCCCCTGTTCTACGTCTACTTCGTGATCCTGATCTCCAACTGCATTCGCTATGGATTATTGATGAGCCTTTTCATTGCCGCCGCGGTCAACGTTTTGTACGTTATCGTACTGTCCACGGACCGAAGCGTGGAACCGAGCGTGCTGGGTGGAGAAGGACTGAAGATCCTGGCATTCTGGGGAGTCGCGCTGTATGGGGGTACGGTCGCAGCCCGTATCCGCCGGCAGGCGCACGAGATCGCAGCCTACGAGGACACCATCGCCGACCTGCGAGCGGAGCTGAAGCGACACGAGTCGACAGCCGATGCATGAGCCAACAGAGGAACCGCCGCGCCCACCGGAACATTTGAAGCTCGTCGGGGGAGAGGCCGGATGGGTTCGCTCCCTGGCGCCATTGGGCGTGCTCCTACTCGCGACGGTGCTGATACTCAACTTCCTGGCGCCGACGGCCCTTTGGTTCCTCTTCTACCCGCTGCTTATTCTGGGCGGCCTCCTCGCCCTCCTGACGGCAGTCTCATTCCTCCTGCGCCACCTTTGACGTCGGTTTTGGAGTGCGACGACCGGGAAACGCCTTGTCTAGCGATACGGAATCCGAACGTTGAGAACGATCGCCTTTGACGTCATTCTGGGGAGCTCTTAACGTCGAAGAATCCGGCGCCTTTCCCCTCGTTAAGAGGAACGTGCCGGATTCTTCGGCTGCCGAATGACGTCAACGGCCACCATCTGCGGCTGCAATTGCGGCATGCCTCAGGCCGATCCGCTCCTCGGCCTTACGGGTGGCGCGGTTGAGAGCATTTTCCAGTTCGAACCGCTTCTCTTCCAGGTCCTGGTCTGTGGCGTCCTCCGGCACCCAGATGGGAAGATCGACAACGATCGCCGCGCGGCTGAAGACGCGCGGAATCTCGAAGTGGTCCCAGTTGTTTAGCCGAATTCCCGACGCGACCGCCGAGCCGACCGGAATCAGCGTGACGCCGGACTTCTTCGCCAGGAAGCAGGCGCCGGGTTTCGACTGGTACGGGGGCCCGAGGGGACCGTCCGCTGCGATGGCCCCGCCTCCTTCCCGCAGGGTCTGCATGTATTTAATGACCCCCCGCGACTCACTCGCGAATTGTGATGCGTCGAGAACGCGGTACCCCAGCCTCTCGATCATGCGCAGCGTCAGCCACCGAATGGACCGAAGTATCCCGCTGTACCGAGCATCGCGCCCATGGCTGGCGTAAAGGCAGAGCAGCTCGTGGTGGAAATAGGCGATCGGAATGAAACCCTTACCGTGCCACATCACCAGCAGCGGCCGCTCCCCGGAACGGGCGCACAACCGCACATGCTCCGTCCCCCAGGCGCGGATGTCCAGGGTCGCCTCGAAGAGCCAGAACAGCCGGATCAACGTCCCGGTCGTCAGATACGCGGCCGCCACCGACGCTTTCTTTCCAAGCGCCCGCAGCATCAGACGTGCGCCCGTCGCCGGCGCATCGATGCGCTTCTCGGTCGATTCCGACATGATTTGATCCTAGATTCGTGAATGTCAGTCGAAGCTGTCGTGCAAGTACCGGTGGCGGAATTCCACCGCGCCGGTCGGCGTCAAACGCTTGGAACACCCGGGCGCCGCGACGAGGCAGAGTAGGGCACGCATTGCGAATACAATTCGATTGCTAGTCACACCCAATACCAGACCGTTCTACCTTAGCAGCGCTTCCACAAACTCACCCGGTTCGAAGTCTTCCAGGTTTTCCGGCTTTTCGCCGGTGCCGACGAGTTTGATGGGGATTCCGAGCTCGTCCGCGATAGTGATGACGATTCCGCCTCGGGCGGTCCCGTCTAGCTTAGCTAGAATGATTCCGCTCACCGGTACCACCGCTTTGAATTCCTTTGCCTGGCTTACGGCGTTTTGCCCGGTGGTGGCATCTAGTACCAGAAGCGTTTCGTCCGCTTCTCGGCCTAGTTCGCGCTCGAGCACTCGGTTGATCTTCTTGAGCTCGTCCATCAGATTGCTGCGAGTGTGGAGGCGGCCGGCGGTATCTGCAATAACATAGTCCGCGCCGCGGGAGCGCGCGGCTTTGACGGAATCGAAGATCACCGCGGAGGGGTCGGCGCCTTCGCGATGTTTGATCACATCCACCCCTATCCGCTGCCCCCAGATTTCGAGCTGATCGATGGCTGCGGCGCGGAACGTATCACCGGCCGCTAGAATTGGCGTCTTACCCTGCCGCTTCAGCCGATAAGCGAGCTTGGCGATGCTCGTGGTCTTACCAACCCCATTCACCCCGACCACGAGATAGACCGTAGGCGGAATCGCGCCCACTTTGAGGTCGGTGGAACCCTGGCCGTCGCGTTTGAACGCTTCTGAAAGCCCCGCCCGAAGCTGCGACTTGACGTCTTCGCTCTCCTTGAGACGATTCTCCCGGACGGAATCCCGCAGCTTCTGCAGCACGGCCATCGTGGTGTGCACGTTTACATCGGCCGCCAGCAGCGCTTCTTCCAGATCTTCGAATAGCTCCTCGTCAATACGACCGCGGCCGGTGACGAGCGTATCCACTTTATGGAAGATGCTTTTGACGAATCCGAAGCGCATTAAAGGGGGAATCTCCGAGGTAAGAAATCGCGGCTATTATACCAGCGGAAGGGCGTTCAGGCATTCGGGCCATCAAACGTTGCGGAATCAACCACGGGGAACACGGGGAACTCGTCGACAACTCCAGACGATCAAACCACCGAGAACGAGGACGAGATCGAGGATGAGGACGATACTGAACGCCTGAACGCCGGGGTGTTACGACATCTTCCAAGCCGTCCATGCGCTGAGGAACATGGCGGTGAGGGCGAACGCGATGAGCGGAATCGGGCTCCCGGCAGTGGCGAGTTTGGCAAGAAGGAACCCGCCGCCGAATCCGCCGATCGCTCCGCCGAGGACCATGAATGCGCCCGCGCCGGTATCCACGCCGCCGCGAGAAGCGTGCGCAAGCGCGGGGATGATCGACGCCAATGTCGTGACGACCAGCGAGGTCAGGATGGCCTGGGGAGGCGGAATGCCGGCGAGAAGGATAAGCGCGCCGATCAAGAGCACGCCGCTTGCGAGGAAAAAGAGGCTGGAAAGCAAGCCGGCGGCGAGGCCGATGACCACGTGCCCCGCGGTCGTACGGAAGAACTCGACGTCGACAGCGGCCGGGCCGAACCGCGATCGAATAGCGCCGGAAAGAAGATAGATTCCGAGGACCATGGCGACTGACTGTGCCACCCTTCTCACGGTCGCCAATTTCGGATCCACGGCCGCCCGGACCGTCAGCAGAGCGCCCACTGTCGCGCTAATTGCCAGAATCAACGAGAGCGTGAGGTCCGACCCGAGGCCGCCTGCCGCGGCGCCGATCAATCCGGCGGCGGAAGCCACCAGGCCGAAGGCGACCGCCGTCCCGATCGACCTCTCGGGCGTCAGCCCAAGCAAGAATCGGACCATCGGCTGCGCCGCTACCTGGACGCCGATTCCGGTCACCGCTCCCAGCGCCGCAATCGGGAGGCCCAGGCTGAACATGATCAGCCCCTTAAGACGTGGTATGTCATCACGACGAATCCGCATGGTGGGATTCTACCTGAGTGACGGACATGCGCGGTAGGAGGGCAAGACAGAGAATGGAAGTGTGGAAGAGTGGAAGAGTGGAAGCTGGTCTTGGCTTCCACTCTTCCACTCTTGCCGTTGACTTTGCCCCGAATCTTGAAAAAACGGCTCTGGCGAGGCTCTTTTTAAGGTCGCCTACAACCGACGGCCGCCGTTGGGTGCCTTCTCCGAGGAGCAGCGCGTCGAGTGGGCACCGGAGATCAGGGACGTAAAAATTCTGGCGGTCCTGATGAACGGCGAAGTCGTTGAGCTGGATCCGGCGTCGATCTGAAGCGTGGCGAGTCCCGTCCGTGTCGTTCGGGTGAGTCACTCTGCATTGACTTGACTGAAATGCATGGTCTAAACTACGGCCGATAAGAGAAACGGCGGGCGTTACTGGCGCTTGGGGGATGACCTCGTGGAGCGCCTGCCGGGGGTTTGAGCCGCGCGCCTGGGCATCCTTATGTGGAGGATGTTCGGGCGTTTCATTTTTGGAGGGTGTCATGGGCAGGATCGAGCGGGCGTTGATAAGCGTGTCGGACAAAACGGGGGTCGTAGAGTTTGCCCGCCAACTGGCCGAAGTGGGCGTGGAGATCGTCTCTACCGGCGGGACAGCGAAGGCGATTTCGGAGGCCGGAATCCCCGTCATCCCCATCGACGAGCTAACCGGCTTTCCCGAGATGCTCGACGGGCGGGTGAAGACTCTGCATCCTAAGGTCCACGGAGGGCTGCTGGCGCGTCGAAACGTTCCTGAGCATATGCGAACTATTCAAGAGCACGGAATCCGCAAGATCGACTTTCTGTGCGTCAATCTGTACCCCTTCGCGCAGACGGTGGCGCGGGAAGACGTGACAGCCGAGGAAGCGGTAGAGAATATCGACATCGGCGGCCCGGCGATGATCCGCTCCGCGGCGAAGAACCATGATTCGGTGACCGTCGTGGTGCATCCATCGGAGTACTCAGACATCATTCGGGAGATAAACGCGAACGGCGGTGAGACTACACTCGACACCCGGCGACGATTGGCGGCGGCGGCGTACGCGCACACGAGCCGCTATGATTCGATGATCGCCGGGTACTTCTACGGCCGCTTGCTGGGAGCGGACGACTTTGCTCAGGAACAGACGTTCGGGTATGAGAAGGCGCAGAACTGCCGGTATGGGGAGAATCCGCACCAGAAAGCGGCCTTCTATCGCGAAGCCAACGTCGCGGAACCTTCTGTCGCTACCGCCCGGCAGATTAATGGGAAGGAGCTCTCGTTCAATAACATTTATGACCTGAACGCGGCCCTTGAGACGGTCAAAGAGTTCGATGGAGCGCCTGCAGCCGTGATCATCAAGCATACGAACCCTTGCGGCGCGGCCCTGGCAGAATCGTTGGCTGAGGCGTTTCAGAAGGCGCGGGAAGGGGACCCAATTTCGGCGTTCGGCGGAATCCTTGCCGTCAATCGCACGCTGGACGTCGCTACGGCGGAAGAGATCACGGGTAAGAACACGTTCTTCGAAGCGATCATTGCCCCGGGATACGAGCCGGCGGCGATTCCCATCCTTACGGAGCGCAAGAAGTGGGGCGCGAACCTGCGCCTACTGGAAGTGGGGCCACTGACGGGCTGGCGTGAACGGGCCGCTGGTTTTGACACGAAGAAGGTCGTGGGAGGACTGCTCGTGCAGGACCGCGACCTGCATGCCATCGATCCGAAAGCTTTGCAGGTCGTCACCGAGCGTACGCCGACTGATTCCGAGATGGACGAATTACTGTTCGCCTGGCGCGTAGTAAGGCACGTGAAGTCCAACGCCATCGTATTCGCGCGCGACCGGCAGGTGGTTGGAGTGGGTGCGGGGCAGATGAACCGGGTCCGGTCGGTTCGGCTGTCGGTGGAGCAGGCCGGCGACAAGGCGCAGGGAGCGGTGATGGCATCGGATGCATTCTTTCCCTTCCCAGACGGCCCCGAATCCGCAGCCGCGGCCGGTATCACGGCGATCATCCAGCCCGGCGGGTCGGTCTAGGACGACGAGACTATCGC
>JBKJZI010000360.1:0-26505 GCA_046715155.1 Chthonomonadales bacterium
ATGCGTACCTCAAACTGGTCCAGGAATTCCGCGATGCTTCTCCGGACGTCGCCATCCGAACAACCTTCATCGTCGGATTCCCCGGTGAGACGGAAGCTCATTTCGCGAATCTCGAGCGATTCTTGGAATCTGCGCAATTCGACCGGGTGGGTGTATTCGAGTATTCGGTCGAAGACGGGACGCCCAGCGCCGATCTGTCGAACCGCGTTCCCGCCCGAGTAAAACGCGCCCGCAAGGACCGCCTGATGCAGCTCCAACAGCAGATATCCCTGGATCGGAATCGACGGTGGATCGGGAGGGAATTGGAAGTGCTCGTGGAGTCAACGACCGACGACGGTCGGCGGATGACGGAATCATCCCCGCCCGCCCGTCATCCGTCATCCGTCATCGGTCGGTCTTTCAGAGATGCCCCGGAAATCGACGGCCAGGTCTACGTTACGGATCCAAATACTAAACCGGGAGAATTCATTACCGCGCGCATCACAGACGCGCGGCATTACGATCTTATTGGGTGTAGGGTGCAGGGCGGTTCCCTGAACGCCTGAAGGCCCGAACGCCCCAAGACGGAGGAGTTCATTGGCAGTTAAAACATCACCGACGCTCGATGAATCGCTGGCTATCCGGTATGCGGAAGACCTTGTGCATGGCGGCTTGCTCGCAGCCGGTGAGCCGGTTAAGGCATCCGAGGCCGCCCGGCTTGCCGGCGATGAGAACGTTGATCTAAAGTTGGCTCGCGTTGTTCTTGCAAGCAACCCGAAGAGGTTCGCCTCCACGGATCGTAAGTGGACTGTCTGGACCCGGTTCGCCGGCCCGGACCGCGCCACCGAGCGCAATCTGGAAGAGACTCTCGAGAGCTACGGGCTTCCGGCGTCCGCGGATGCCCTCGCCCGTGAGCTCGCCGCCATATATGATCGACCGGCCGAGATCTACGAGGTTATGCTCGAACGGACCCTCTATAACGAGGACCGCTACTTTGCGGCGGGAGACGGTCGATTCGGACTCGCGAGCTGGCTCCTCGATTCCTCTTCGGATAATGACGAGGACATCCTCTTCGATAATTACTTGACCGAAGCCGACATTGCGCGCTTTCAAGGAGACGCCGGAAAACTCACCGGCCACGACCTGGACGCGATTGTCAAATTCCTTGACAAAGCGGACGAGCCCGTTCCAAACAAGGTCCTGCAGTTCCTGGTCTGGCGCGCGAATCCGCATCGGTTCAGTGCGGCGGCGATATTCAGGGCGATGCTCAAAGACGGCCGCGCGGCCTATATGTCGTCCGGCGAATGGGTCGGACCCAAGGCCCTGGAAAAGCTGCGGAAGTACTTCAAGTCCGTATCCGAGCGAGAGGTCGATGAGTACGGGGAGAAGAAGGCTGCGGAGGCGCAGGTACCGCTCGTCGTGACCGATGAAGACCGCGAGCAGCTCGCACAGAAGGTATTACAGGGGACGGGCGCTGCCCCCGCGGGCCAGCTCCTGGAAGAGATCTTTGAAGTCATGCCTGGAGAGTCCACCCATGAGAAGGACCTCGCGACGGTAGTCGACTCTCTCCAACGAGACGAACGCGTGGTGTGGGTCGGCGCGGATCGCTTCGTACCTAAGGGAGCAATTCCGGAGTACGTCTTTACGGTGCCGGAGCTGCTCCACTTCAATTCCGGCCACTACACGGACGCCGAAGGCAATGATGTCGACCTTATCCTTGAAGTCGACGGATTCGACGGCGGCCTGCAGCGTGAGATTCTTACCCCGCTCGCCCAGGACGTCCTCGACGAAGAACCGGTCTACGACCCGGAGCCGAATCCGCCCGTTACAACCCGCTGCGTGCTGAAGTTTCACCACAAGGAGATCGGCACGCTCCCGCTCTGTCAGTTCGCTTCCGGCTTCTTCCCGGTCAATGCCCCGGTCATTCAAGCGGAGATCGTCCTGCCTTCCGGACACGTGGCGGAAGTCTGGGTCAATAGCGAAACCAGACTGGTCTATGGCCTGTTGGACTGGTACCAGACGCTGCCGGTGGATTCCGGCGCCGTGTTCTATCTAGAGCGACAGGCGCCGGATCGGTTCCTTCTCACCTATGGCGAGGAGACCGAACCGGCCATGTTCATCAGCCGCAACCGGGTCAATGAGCTGATGGAGCTCGGACAGCGGGCCGAAAACGAGGAGCTGCCGACCTTCGACATATTGCGGGAGATCATGGAGCACTATCGCAAGGGTATCGACTACCTGACGCTCCTTACGGAGGTGAACATCGCGCGCCGCACGCAGCGCCGTCTTGTCGCCTCCCTCCTCTCCGGATTCCACTGCTTCTTCCAGCGAGGCGGCGCCTGGGTCTACGACGCCAAGAAGCTATCCCAGGGCTTCGACAGAAGCAAGCGGAAGTATCTGAAGAAATAGGGTACAGGGTACAGGGTTTACGTCCCCACTGCCTCTTACCCTGAACCCTGAACCCTGTACCCTGAACCCTATGGTCAGAGTCCGCTACGCCCCCAGTCCAACCGGCTCCCCGCACGTGGGGAATCTGCGCACTGCCATTTACGACTGGCTGCTCGCGCGCAAAGAGGGCGGAGAGTTTATCGCACGGTTGGAGGATACGGACCGCGACCCCGCCCGCTATAAGCCGGAATACATCCAGGACATAGAACGGAGCCTTCGCTTCCTCGGAATCGAGCCGGATGAATGGTGGGTCAGCGGTGGTCCGAGAGCGCCTTATGTGCAGTCCGAACGCCTGGACCGCTACCGTGAAGTCGCGAACCTGCTCATCGACAAGAGCCACGCTTATCGGTGTTTCTGTACCGAGGAGCGGCTCAAACAGATGCGAGAGCAGCAGCAGACGAAGGGCCATTCCACCGGCTACGACCGCCTCTGCCGCAACCTGACCGAGGAAGACAGTAAACGCAGTTTAGGGGAAGGGCTGTCCTTCGTAATTCGGCTGGCGATTCCGCTCGAAGGAACGGCACAGGTCGAGGATGCGGTTTACGGCCACGTGGAATTCGACTACCGCGGTCAGGACGACCCCGTGCTGCTCAAGTCCAACGGCTGGCCAACCTACCACCTGGCCGCCATGGTGGACGACCACGACACCGGAATCACCCACGTCATCCGGGGCGAGGACTGGCTGTCCAGCGCGCCCAAGCATGTTTTCCTGTTCGAGGCGATGGGCTGGGAACCGCCGATCTTCGCTCACGTCCCGCTGATTGTCGGGACCGATAAGAAGAAGCTGAGCAAGCGGCACGGCTCCACCACGTTCACCGAGTTCATCGAGCAAGGGTATCTGCCGGAAGCTCTCTTCAACTTTCTGGTTCTCTTAGGTTGGTCGCCCGGCGAAGCGGACCGCGAGCTGTTTTCGCGAGAGGAGATCGTTGAACGGTTCGGTCTCGGCGGAATCAGCAGCCATCCGGCCGTTTTCGATTACGACAAGCTCAGGTGGATGAACGGGGAGTACATCCGCGCGTGCTCAATCGATCGGCTGGTCGAGCTCTGCCTCCCATACCTGGAGGGATTCGGCCTCGTTTCGAATCCGCCGAGCGAGGAAGAGCGAGCCTTCGTGACGAAAGTGATTCCACTGGTGTCCGAGCGCATCAAGCTACTGTCTGAAGTCGCTCCATATACCGAATTCCTCTTCCGAGAACCTACGGAACCCGAGGAAAAGGGCCGCCGCAAGTGGCTCACAGGCGACAGGGCTAACGATATCCTGACACAGGCCGTGCGCTGGTTTGGAATGGCTCGGGATGACTTGACCGAAGAAGGCGCCGAGCTCGCAACGGATAACATTGCGACTACTCTTGGAATCGAGCGAGGACCGGTAATTCACACACTCAGAATGGCAGTCACCGGTCGTACCGTTGGCCCCGGCCTCTTCGAGACACTGGCGGTTCTCGGAAAACAGCGAATACTGGCGAGGCTCGAACGCGCAAAGTCGTGGGTCATTTCAGAGGAGTGAATGAACCACAAAGACGCTAAAATACGCACGCGGTTCGCGCTTTTGAATTCTGTCAAATATGCTTAGGCTAGTGAGCACTTTTGTGACTTTGTGTCTTTGTGGTTCAAACGAACGAACGTGCCAGAGATCATCGACATAAACACGCTGTTCGGTCCCTGGCCGGCGTCGGCCACGGACTTGAGCGTGGATGAGCTCCTTGCCCTCATGAAG
The DNA here is from genome assembly GCA_046715155.1 of Chthonomonadales bacterium. Classification (GTDB taxonomy): domain Bacteria; phylum Armatimonadota; class Chthonomonadetes; order Chthonomonadales; family CAJBBX01; genus JBKJZI01. Next base: position 4,145 of record JBKJZI010000360.1, read on the forward strand.
CGGCACGGAATCCGGAGCGCGTGCACTCTATCGACTGTGGGGCTCTTACTGGATCACACCGCCGGAAACGCCGCCACGAAGGCCGCCTGTTCAGAGAACCCCAGCTTGATTCCGACCGCAACCATCAATCCGCAAGCCCTTTATGGAGGAGAAGGCGCGCACGCGGGTCTGAAGTCGGACGGATTCAAACTCCTGAGGGTGTTCCCGGGAGTGCAGGGATGGCAGCCGGATTACGCCGCATTTACTACCCTGGTTAAGTCGCTCTCTGAGGATTCGATTCCGGTCATGGTGGACCTCGATGGTCCGGGGACCGCCAGTCGACTGGTAAACGCTATCGCCGGCAACTCCGCACCCATCATTCTCTCCGGCGTAGACGAGCGCTCTCTCGCCGAAGCATTAAGCTTGAAGCGCGAACACGCCAACGTATATATCGAGACCGCTGGATTACTTTCAGCAGGCGCACTTAAGTTCGTGGTAGATTCCGTCGGCCCGGACCGCGTGCTGTTCGGTTCCGGCGCTCCCGCGCGGCCCATGGCGGGTGTGCTTGGAGTGCTGAAACATTCGGGGCTTGGCGAGACGGAATCTGCGGCCGTCCTTAGTGGCAACGCGAAAAGACTTTTAGGACTATGAACTCTTGATCTTCGACTCTCATCAGTACTTCGGCGGCAGTCTGATACCGGAGGTCGCCAATAGCGCCGAGTCCATCAACGCGGACATGAAGGCCCGCGGAATCGAACGCGCCATTCTCTTCTCCGCACACGCCCGCAACGTCGATCTGCTCGCCGGAAATCGCGTGCTCAGCCGCATACTTGATCAAGGCAAGGGGCTATTCGGCTGCCTCATAACCCATACGAACCGCATCGACGCCTCCCAAACCGCGATGCGGGAATTGATGAGCCACCCCAAGTTTGTCGGCATGGCCATAGCCGGTATGCATCCCCTGGAACCGATAGATAAACTGGTGGCCGACGAGATCATGAATGCTTACCGTCGCTTTGGTAAGCCGCTCTTCATGTTCACGCCGAATGGGGATTGCGTTCACGCGGCGTTGGACCTCGCGAAGGCCTATAACACCTATCGCGTGGTCTTCCTGGGTATGGGCGGAGAGGATTGGCGGGTCGCGATCGCCGCCGCCAGGTCCGCCACCAACGTTCTGCTCGAGACCTCCGGTTCCCTGGACCGCGCTAAGATTCCGGCCGCCGTGGAGACCCTGGGAGTCCATCGTATCCTGTTTGGCTCGGGCTCGCCCCACCTGGACGCAGCCGCGGCCCTGGGACTGCTGGAGGATTCCGGCCTGAGCGAGGAGTTTCAGCGCCGCATCCTCTCGCTCAATGCCCTCCGACTCTTCGGAATGGACCGCGAGCAGCCCTCCGCCCCCGAACCCGCCATCGGCGCCGCTCCCCCCCTTTAGATTCAGATTCTTAATTCCGTTTCGCCATGGGACGCGCAGCGCCGGCCGGTAGCAGATTCAGTACCAGGTTGAAGCTCTGGCTGCGGGCGCTGTAGCCGATTCCGTATTCGAGGCAGTCGGTGCGCTTTAGGAGGCGGGCGGTGGTGTCGTAGGCGCGGCGGCGCCCGGCGTCGAAGTGGACCGCCAGGTCATACGCCCATCTCGAGCCAGCGTACGCGTACCGTACGCTCAACGCGTTCACTACGTCCCGGCTGTCGAAGACGAAGGGAGTATCGCCGATCGCGAGCGTGTGGCGGAATCCGATTCCGATCAATCGGTCCTTCTGCAAGAAGTAGTTCGCCTCGACCTCCGGCGCCAGCAGTACGTGCGGCCCACCCTTACTGTAGGCGTTGGCCCAGCCGGTAAACCCCGCTCTACCGTATAGCGGTCCGCCGAGCGGAATGAGCGTGCTTGAGGCGTCCGCGCGCATGCCTGTACGAAATGCATTGACTCCGGTCGGGCGCTCATGATAGAACCCCGCGGAAGCCTCCGCGTTCACCAACCACTTCCGCGGATTCGTCAGGTCCCCTAAGACTCCAGGCTGTTCGTCCGCGTCCAGTGGTCGATTGGTCAGGTTCGCGACCTGGACTCCGATCTCCGGAAGACGGCTCACGCGCAGATCGCCGCGCTTGCGGTTGTAAACGACGTTGTTCACCGCGAGGAGACCGAAAAGAGTTGTACGCCTCTTCCGCTCCGGCGAATCTCCCAGCGACTTCAGCGTTGGGGGTGGCGTGATCTCGAACGCGGTCTTCATCGGCGTCAAGGCTGTTTCGACCCGCGTTCGCGGCGGGTCATCCTCTTCGGTCGTTCTCCCCAGGTCGCGTTCATAGGCCAACGTGCCCTCCGGGTTCCCCTTTAGACCCAGGAGGACGTTGTATTCCAGTGAGGTGGAAGAATTCGAGATCAACTCGCTGCGGAATCGGCCGTGCACGCCCTGCGAATTCGAATAGCCAGGTAAAGGAAGCGGGCTGCCCTGCTTGCGGTTAAAGCTGCGCTCCAGGAAGGGGAGGCTTATGATACGCGTATTTCCCAGATAAAAGGTGACGTTCCTTGCCTTTATCTTCCTCTTCGGGACGTTCACTTCTATCTCGCGAGCAGTGATCTTGTAGTCCGGCCGTTCTTCCTTCTCGCACGTGGTGAACGTGGCGTTCGTCGCTTTAAGTATGCGGCCCGGCAAGAGCTCAACCTTCGCGCCGCCTACGCGCAGCCCGGGAGCGGTTACCCGCGCCTCTAGAATCGTGCCGGTCTCATCGGCCATGTTCATGCGCAGATTCCGCCCGCTCATTGTCCCCTGCGCATCTTCTAGCCGCACCGCGCCGCGGACGAAGATATCGCCTCCAATGGTCCCCTCTGCGTCATCGGCATAGAAGATCGTCTTCTCGCCGGTCACCGCATCCGTGATCTCAATGCGAACGGGCCCGGGAGACTTGAAGAAGTTCCCTGCTCTGATGATTTCGCGAAACTGATCGAACAATATTTCGCCCGGCGTTCGACCCTGCAGCGTCTGTTGGGCGTAGATCGGAACCTGAATACCGAGGATGGATGTGGCGGCAAATAGGAGGGAGAGTCGATTAAGATTAAGATTAGGATTAAGATTAAGACTATGGGCCTGAACGCCTGAACGCCTGAACGCCCGAACACCCAACACCCAACGCCCAATGCCAAATGCCCTATTCCGGGAAGTCAATATCTCGATTCCTCTCCACGCGCTCGCGGCGAGTTTCGGAATCTTCATACCCCATTGCCTGGCGGAAGGCTTCGTCGTCATAGGTCCGGGTCTTTACAACGATAGGCATCGGCACGGCGTGGCCGAGGATGAGGGCTTGCTGCTTACTGTCCAGGCTGGCCAATACCCCGCGCAGCCCGGCCGCGTTCGGCGTGCCGGAAAGCGCCGCCTCAATGTCCTTCTCATCATCCAGCAGGCAAATCAGCTTCGTGCCTACCTGCGAGAGCACCTCGTCGTCGATGCCCGAGGGCCGCTGGTCCACGATGAGCAGGGTCACGTTGTACTTACGCATCTCCCGCGCGATGGTGCCGAAAATGGTCTGCCCGGCCAGCGAGGGAGCGAGGAACTTGTGCGCCTCCTCAATGGTGATGACGAGCGGCCGGGTATCCCGGCTCCCACTCCCGATTGCCTGCTCGGTCTTCTTTACGTATGCCGCATGAATCCGTCGCGTGAGTATGTTCGCGACCAACATGTATTGAACCGGCTTAGAGTACTGCCCAAACTCAATCACCACGTGCTGGCCGGATTCCAGGGCATTCAAGATCGACTTTACGGCATTGTCTTCATCCGGCAAGGAGGGTTTCAAGAACCCTTCACAATCGGTCGTTAGGACGTTCAGCTTGCGTCGCAGCGCGCTCAGGGCGCCGGCGTGAGCGCCGGATTCGTCCGCGAAGGCTGCCATCTGATCCGAATCCATGCTCAATACCTGCCGCAGCCAGTCGTTTTGGTACTTCGCCACCAACAGATACCCGGTCTCCACCGCAGTCGGATTCAGGTTCAGCTCGCGTCCCAGGAGCGCAACGTCCTCCACCGTGACTTGCGAATACGGAATCCGCACCTCGTTCTCCACCGGCACGCCGCGCCGACGGGAGGACTCCGGGTCCAGCGAGTAGACCAGGACCTGATTCTGAAAAAACTGCTTCAACCCGCGGACGGCGCCGCGATTCCGGTCTTCCGTCGTGCCGCTCCACCCGTATTCGCTGTGCATGTCGAATACGAGGTTGACCGCGGCGCGCTGTTGGATGATTCCGCTAAGGCAGATCCGGGTAAGAAAAGTCTTGCCAGTGCCGGACTTGCCGAAGATGGCGTTCGAGCGCTCCACGAACCGCTCCAGGTTAAGGCAGACGGGAATCGCCTCCATGTCCAGCGGCTCGCCGATCTCGAAAAACCCCGCCTCCTTCTCGCTCCCAAAAACCAGGCTAACATCCTCGCGCTCCGCCTCAAAAACGGGGCTGAAGTGCGGAGGAATCGTCTTAACCGGAAGAAGTACGTCCTCCGCAACCCGTGCCGGGTTCGGCCCGGGATGTCCGCGGTCCGATCTGTCCGATCCGTCCGATCGGTCCGATACATCCGCGCGCAGCATCAGCATCGGCCGCAGCTCCACCGTGCCATATGTTCCCGTCCCCGCGAGAACTCGCCGATGAAGTAATTCATCCGGGCCGGGCGGATTCAGCAGCATCTGTGGATTGGATGCGGCCAATGCAACGTTCGTGATCATGCTGAAGTAGCGGAATTGCTCTCCCTGGACCACCACGAACCGTCCCGCCCGAACGTCTTCCACCGTCCGGCCGTCGCACAGCTTCATCTCAAGCCCCTGTGCGAGCGACCCTCTCACCACGATTCCGAGCTCTTCCCGTTCACGCATCATGCTCGACAGTTAATCGAGCAGGCGTGCGAATCCTTCGGGCTCAATCGCGAGGAGGGAATCGCTAACGTTTGACAGAAGTGCATGCTACGTGAATCGTCCAACCGAAAGACTAGGAGACGCACCATGTTCAAGGCCGTTCGGGAGTACCTTGGCATAGCCGCAGTTTTTGCGGTGATCGGGTTGAGTTCTGCGTTATCAGTTCGCGCACAAGGCGGCCACGAACCTGGAATCGATGGACCAGTATCGAAGGCCGCGGAGTCGGCGCAGACAGTGGTCGATGCGGCGGTGAAGACAGCGAAGGCTTCGAATAGGACCGTATTGATCCACTTCGGCGCCTCCTGGTGAGGTTGGTGCAAGCGGCTGGATGCCGCTTTACACGCGCCGGAGATAAGAAAGTTAGTCTCAGATCATTACTTAGTCGTCAACCTTACGGTCAAAGAGTCCGCCGGAAAGAAAGCGCTGGAGAATCCCGGCGGAGACAAGCTTATGACGCAATGGGGTGGCGAAAAGTCCGGCCTCCCCTTCTATGCTTTCCTGGATAAGACCGGTAAGAAGATCGCGGATTCCAATGCAATGCCCGGCGGCGGCAACATCGGATACCCGGCCACGCCGGAGGAGATACAGGCGTTTAGCACACTGCTTGAGAAAACGGCGAAGCGAATGAGCCGCAAGCATCGTGACGAAATCACAGCCTACTTAGCGAAGAATGCGCCGCGGCCAACTAGGCCCCCGCCGGCCGCGGCCCCTTAGGGGATATCATGAACTCCGTTCATAACCATGCATGAAAATGCCTCAGACCGTACCTTCGAAGAATCCGCTTTTAGGCGGCTGTTTTCAGGACATATTCCGATGAGCTCTGGACAGCCAGCCGCGATTCTCGCTTCACTGGCCATTTTTGCCACTAGTCCCCTGATAGAGAGTGGAGTTGCTTCCTCGGCCAAAGACTGGACGAAGATTGCGCCCTTTTTCACCTCGCCGGAATCCTACCGCAGGGACTTCGGTTCATTCCCCGCCACCCTCCGATTCCGTGACGGCCGCCCGGTCAGATCTGCCGCCGACTGGAAGAAGCGCCGAAAAGAGCTCCTGGCCGAATGGCATGGAATCCTCGGCCCGTGGCCCCCGCTCGTCCGCAAACCCGAAATCACCTATCTCACAAAGGAGCACGTTGAAAACTTCACCCGTCACAAAGTATTGATTCAAATCGCGCCGGACCGGACCGCGGACGCATTTCTTCTAGTACCGGACGGCAAAGGCCCCTTTCCCGCCGTCGTGGACGTCTTCTATCAACCTCTCGATGGCGCGGGATTGAATCCGGAGCGCCGCCTGCAGAACGACTTCGGTTATCAGCTCGCCAAACGCGGATTCGCTGCCCTCTGCGTTGGTCAACAGCCGTGGCTCCGGGGCTCCCCGATCTACTATCCGGACTTCGACAACGCGCAGTTACAGCCTCTTTCCTACCTCGCGTACGTAGCCGCGAACTGCCACACCATTCTCGCCCGTCGTCCCGAGGTGGACCCAAAACGAATCGGAATCGTCGGCCACTCCTACGGCGGCAAGTGGTCGCTCTTCGCCGGGGCGCTCTACGATAAGTTCGCCTGCGTGGTCCTTTCGGACCCTGGAATTGTATTCGATGAATCCCGCCCCAACGTAAACTATTGGGAGCCCTGGTACCTCGGCTATGAGCCCAATAAGGAACCCCGTAAGTCCGGCGTCCCGACGGAATCGAATCCGCGGACAGGTCCCTACAAACGCCTGATCGAAACTGGGAGAGACCTCAATGAGCTCCTCGTTCTCATAGCTCCTCGCCCATTCTTTCTTGCCGGCGGCTCGGAAGACCCGGCGTCCCGGTGGCAAGCTATCAACCATCTGGTCGCTGTAACCGCGCTCCTCGGGTACAAGGACCGAGCGGGCATGTCCACTCGCCGGGACCATAAGATATCGGCCGAAGCCAGCGAGCAGATCTGCCTTGTGTTTGAACATTTCCTCGGCCGGCGTTAGGCCGGCAGGCGGGCGGACTAAAGGAGTGTCTGCACCACCGTCGAAGTGCTTGTATCTGTCAATCAAAGCCCCGCGCCGAGAGTCTGTAGCCTGGGCCGGCAGACGAGACCAGGGAGGGATGGATTATGAAGGTCGCTAAACTAAAGCGGATCCCACGTGGCGCATGGACCGCGGTCGCGCTGGTCGTGCTTACCGTTGTCTCCACAGTCGGCTGCCGCGTATCGGGCGCGTCCGTAGAGCTGCTGCCCATGGACCGGTGGGGCTTCAACGGCCCCCGCACCCTGTCGTTCATGGCATTCGGCCCGCAAGGCGACACCACTACGCAGCCCATCGCCAGCATCACGACCGTAGGCTGCCTACAAATCTGGACCCCCGCCAACTAAACTTGGTGGCCGGATTCCGCAAAACACAGCGACTGCCGGTAGCCGGAAGTAACCGAGCGGCCATCACGCGTGTTCGCCACCTGTTGGGGCCAACGAACATGGACACTCGGCCGCAAGCCACTTAGCATTAGACTTCAGCCCGGAATCGTCAGTGAGTTAATAACGAATCTTGGTAGAAGGGTGCCTCGGGAATCAGCAATTCCCCGTGCCCCCGTGTCCCCCGTGGTTCATCCCCTGGATCCACTCGCACAAATGCCGGATTTCGCGCGCCCGCCTCTGTCGCGCCTCTAATCCCCCACCCCAACACCCGAACATTCAAAACGGGAGTCTCCGATACCTGACACCCGATACCCGAAACCCTGGAAGCAATGTTCGAACGCACGCCCATCGACCTATCGCGGCTGGATAATGACAATCGGCCGGACCTGGCCAACGCCGGGTCCCATCCGATCATGGCCTACGTCCTGTTCATGGACATCGTGGGATTCACCCGCATGCCCATGGACCGCCAGCGCGAGGCCAGCGCGCACCTCCAGACGCTCGTCTTCGCAACGGTCCCTTACGTAGAGGCCGACGCCGAGCAGAAGGTCATCTGCCGCCCTACCGGCGACGGCATGGCCCTGGTATTCTTCAACACGCTCCTCGCACCGGCTCGCTGCGCGGTTGCGGTCGCGCAAGAGCTCAAGCACCGCAAAGAGATCCGCCTGCGAATGGGCATTCACAGCGGCCACGTCTACCGCGTGCAGGACGCCCTTGGAAACTCGGACGTCATCGGCGAGGGAATCAACACCGCTCAGCGCGTAATGGACTGCGGCGACATCGGGCATATCCTGATGTCCAAAGAAGCCGCCGCGCTCGTTGGGAACCTGCAGGAGTGGAAGGGATGGGTCCAGGACCTTGGCGAGTGCCCCGTCAAGCACGGCCAGAAAGTCCACCTATTCAATTTGAGCGCAGGCGACGTCGGCAACCGCGGAATCCCGAAGAAGGTGTCCAGCCACCGCCTGGTCGAGGTCAAGGCGCGGTTCAACCCGCGAAAGTATGTAAGGGTTGCCGTCCTGGCCGGAATCGCCGCGCTCGCGTGGCAGTTCGGGCCAAAGGTCTTCCCCACCGTTAGCGCTTCTGCAAAGGCCGCCTGGCGCACCGTTTTCAAGTCAGGCGCCGACGGGATGCTACTGCGATCCGCCGCATACGCCGACGAGAAGAAGTGGAAAGAATCGATCTCCGAGGCAAAGAGCGTACTTAAAGCGGTAGGTACATTGCCCGAGCAACGTGCCGAAGCCTACTTCCGCATCGTGAGCGCGTACTATCATCTGGGAAGCGTTGAAAAGGCTGCGGCAGCAGCAAAGTCGTACAAAGCCCTCGCGGACAAACTGCCGGAAGACCATTGGACCCGTGGCGCTATGCGCTGGGAGCCGCCATTGTTCGCCGCCCGCGAGAGGGCCGCAATTCGCGACTGGGATTCCGCGGGCGACCGTGCCGCCCCTGTTTCCAAAGCGGAGGACTCCACGCCGGCCCAGCGAGCGGAATCACTCTACCTACTCGCTTATTGCGCGAACAAACAGGGCAGCGGCGACGCTGCTTCACGTTACGTGAGCCGGTTCCACGAGCTCGCCCCCAAACTGTCGCCCGATCACTGGACCCGCGATCGAATAGCCGCCCTGACACCCAACACGGAACACCCAACATCTAACACCCGACCCATTGCGAACCCTGCCGAATTCTACTACGAGCGTGTGTCCGCTGCCTACCTTCGCGGTGATTCAGCGTCCGTCGCGAAAGACTTGCGGAATCTCGACCGCTACGCAAGCGCGCTCAAGCCGGAGCAGATTTCGGATCTGCGACGAATTGGTTCGTCGCTTCAGCTCCAATCCGCCCGCGAGGCCTTCGAGCGCGGCCAGTATCGCGCCGCTATAACTTCAGCCAATCGCGCCCTCAGCCGGCTGGACCGGGCGTCCGGTGAAGACAATGTCGCAGTCTCCGAACGAGCCCGCGCGCTCTACTACATCGCCGCCGCGCATCTGAAGCTGGGCGAGCGAGAACGCGCCCAGCGATACATCGAGATCTTTTCGGACCGCTGCGCCGCCCTCAGCCACGACAACCCCTGGTCAAACCGCTTCGCCGCGCTCCAGCAGTCTATCCTCAACTCCATACCCGCCGACCCGCTCGAGCCCGACGCGGCCGAAGAGCCCACCGGCGAATCCGCCGAATCCCTCTAACCTACCCGCTGGTATAATTGCGGCGGTCCAATCGGGTTCTTATCCGTCCGATCCGTCCGAACTGTCCGATCCGATTGATCCGTTAGATACTGTCTTTGCCATGCACCTCATCGTCGGCCTGGGTAACCCCGGCGCGGAATACGCCGGAACGCGGCACAACGTGGGATTCGAGGTCGTCGAGCTCCTCGGCCGGCGTCACGGAATCCCGCTCCGTAAGCGCGCCCTCCGCTCCGTCATAGGAGACGGGACCATTGAAAACCAACGGGTCATTCTCGCCCGCCCCATGACCTACATGAACCTCTCCGGCGAAGCGGTCGGCGCCATCGCCCGCCGGTATCGGATTCCTCCCGAAGACATCATCGTGGTCGTGGATGATATCGCGCTCCCCATTGGAACGGTTCGCCTGCGCCTAAAGGGATCGGACGGCGGCCACAATGGGCTGGAATCCATCGAGCGTCACCTCAACACCCGCGAGTACTCCCGCATCCGCATCGGCGTCGGCCACGCCCACCCCGGTCGCATGGTAGACCACGTTCTCAGCCGATTCCGCCCCGATGAGCGAGAGCCGATCCAAAATGCCATCGAACGCGCAGCCGACTCAATCGAGACCGCCCTCAAACATGACTTCGCAGTCGCCATGAATAAGTTCAACAGCAAGGGAGAGGGAGCAGCGAATAGCGAGAATTGAAGTAAGACGCATGAAAGAGTGGAAGAGTGGAAGAAACGACGTTGTCTTCCACTCTTCCACTCTGTTGTTGTACTTGCTTCCACTCTTCCTCATCGGGGTGACAGGATTTGAACCTGCGACTTCGTACTCCCAAAGCACGCGCTCTGCCAAGCTGAGCTACACCCCGCGCCCGATAAGTATACTGTAACGTCACACAGCCCGCAACACGCCCGAACGCCCGAAATGCCCTACAATCCCGACAACCCGCTCATCATCCAGTCAGACCGTACCATCCTTTTGGAGGTCGATAATCCGCGTGCCGAAGCCTGCCGAGACCGCCTCGCCCTCTTCGCGGATCTGCTGAAGAGCCCTGAACACATCCATACATACAGGCTTTCACCCCTCTCCCTATGGAACGCGCGTGCGGCCGGAGTAACGGCAGACGAGATGGTGGCCACCCTTTACGAGTTCGCCAAGTACGACGTCCCCGGGAACGTCGTCGCGGATTTGCGTGATTACGTCGGCCGCTACGGACGCTTGAAGCTCCACCGTGAGGGCGGTGGTCTCGTACTGCGCTCTGAAGACCGGATTCTGATGGTGGAGATACTGCATAACCGCGCCGTGCAGAAGATCGTCTCCCGCCAGATCGGCGAGATGTCGGTAGAGATTCCACTTATCGACCGGGGGCGCATCAAGCAGATCCTCATCAAGATCGGTTACCCCATCGAAGACCTGGCAGGTTACACGCCGGGTGAGAGACTCCAATTCACGATGCGGGATTTCACCCCCGGTGGGGCTCTCTATAGGCCGCGGGACTACCAGGATGCCGCGGCGGACGCCTTCTGGGTGGGCGGTTCCGAGCGAGGCGGCAGCGGCGTGCTGGTGCTCCCGTGCGGCGCCGGAAAAACCATCATCGGGATGGAGTGTATTGCCCGCGCTCAAATGCAGACGCTCATCGTAGTCACCGGAATAACCGCAGCGCGACAGTGGAAGCGAGAGCTCCTGGACAAGACCACCCTTTCGGAAGACCAGGTAGGCGAATACTCGGGTGAGAACAAAGAGATCAAGCCAGTCACGATAGCCACTTATCAGATTCTGACGGCGAGAAGACGGCCGCCGCTCTCTTCCGACAAGTCCGACAAGTCCGACACGTCCGACCCGCAGGCACCACGCCCGACACCAAACGCCGACCTGGGCGAAGACGAGGGCTTTCTCCATCTGGGGCTCTTCGATAAGCAAAACTGGGGACTTATCATCTACGACGAAGTGCATCTCTTACCCGCGCCCGTATTCCGCGTGACGGCGGAGATCCAGGCGAAACGCCGGCTTGGGCTCACGGCCACCCTCGTGCGCGAGGACGGTCGGGAAGAGGATGTCTTCTCCCTCATAGGACCAAAGAAGTTCGACGCGCCCTGGAAGGAGCTTGAGAAGGAAGGATGGATCGCAACCGCCCTATGCACCGAGGTGCGGATTCCCATGGCAGATGACCTCCGGCTTGCGTATGCCGTAGCCGACCGCCGCGATAAGTACCGGATCTCCGCCACGAATTCACAGAAAGACGACGTAATCTGGGCGCTTCTGCGGAAGCATTCCGACGACAATGTTCTCATCATAGGGCAGTATCTGGATCAGCTTCAGAAGATCGCCGACGCGTGCGGAGCGCCGCTGATCACGGGCAAGACCGCCCTGCCGGAGCGAGAGAAACTGTACGCGGAATTCAAGGCCGGGGAGTGGAAGCGGCTGGTGGTTTCAAAAGTCGCGAACTTCTCCATCGATCTGCCGGACGCAAACGTCGCGATTCAGGTCTCCGGCTCGTTTGGTTCGAGGCAAGAGGAAGCTCAGCGGCTCGGGCGGATTCTGCGGCCGAAGTCAGACGGCGGGTTTGCGCATTTCTACACCCTGGTCAGCCGCGAGACAGTCGATCAGCAATTCGCAGTGCATAGGCAGCTATTTCTAACGGAGCAGGGCTATCACTATGAAATCCTGGATATGGACGAAGTGCTAACGTGGGCGTTGGAGTGAATCAATACCTTCACACGCAAAATGGGATCCTTGCCCCTCGGGCAGGATCCCATTTATCTTTAACGAGCAACCGAAACAACGGCCTTGTCAACCGGCTCCGGGAGCTCTTGGCTTGAACCCGCATGCGACGCTGACTCAGGGCCCCATGCAGTTCATGATCGATATTCAGTTTGTCGGTATTCGGTTTTCAGTATTTGGTTTTCGGTATGCGGTTGTCGGTATTCAGCTAGATCAGTGGTTTGTTGTAGCGCCGGTTTGTTGCCGGCAATTCTAAAGACGAAGTTCGATTCCGAATGTTCCAGATTCTGTGCCATTTATTTCCGAGGACCAAATAACCTACCGGCCGTCCGAGGACGGATTCGGTCGGGAGATGCCGGCGGCCACGGTTTGGTTACCCCATAGGCGAGGCGCTGCTCGTCGTCAGCCATGAGCGGGGGTGAAACGATGCTCCACTGCCCAAGCCGCCCCTCCTTGTTCAGCTCGATCTGCCACTCCACTTCGCCCAGTTCATAAAAGAGAAGAATCTCGGCCTCGTCCTCATCGCGCCAATAGGGCTCGCCCAGCAGGGTCTTGAGCTCAGATTCGGAGGTCCCTTGCCCTAGCGTTATTGGCTCACCGCGAAGAATAGTGGTACCGGAGTAAGGCTGGAATCCTTCCATGGGATCCCACAAGAGTCGGAATCCGGATACGAAGCCATCGTCCGCGGTGACTTCCAGCCCTCTCGAGTAGTAGCGGTAGATCTCATCCTCAGCCGCCTCTCTGTCTTCCGCCGGCCCCAGCCGCATCAGGCCATCGACGGTCCCGCCGATACGCACGCCGCTGAGAGACTTGCGGGTCAAGTCCAGCTCCAATGGAAACCTCATGTCGCCTACCCAGTGGCGGGTAGCGTCGACCTTGCCCTTTTTACGCTCGAACAGCGGCATAGCGCCTCACAGATTCGGCAGTCGCGGCAGTGTTCCTGTGCGCGCGATTCGTTCGAGTGGCAGCCGGTAAAGAGGATTCGGCACGAGATGATAGTGCTGCCTGCCGGCGCCGGCGCTGTCGATGTCGTCGGGACGCCACCATATAATATGGCGATCGGTAAGCCAACCGAGCGCATACTCGAGAATCTTGCCGTTGCGCGGGTCAGTTGGCCGCTTTATGTCAACAGCGAGTCCGGTCGTGTGGAAGTTAAAGTCCACTGGAGGCCCGCCGCCAGGCAGAATGCCGAGGTTACGGACAGCCACGTGTCTTCCTCTTTTCGCGTCTCTGCTCGCCGCATGCTCTCGAATTTTCTCCGCTTCGCTGGGCGGCAAAAGGGCATCGCCTACGAGTAACTTTCCTCCGCCGCCATTCCGCCGGTAAAGCTCCCCGACCAGTAGCAGCGCGCCTTTCGACGCTTGCGTTACTGCACCGTTCGTCCGGGCGACATACGTCTTCCCGGCGACTACGGGCAAGAGACCGTCGCCGTCATACTTGACGCTGGGCTGTGGATACCAATATGCCTCCTTCGCCCGTCCGGGAAGGAACGATTCCCAGCGGCGGCGGAATCCGCGTTCATCCTTACGGTAATGCGCAAAAGCCTCCAGCGCGGAGCGGACTTTCCACCAGTAATAGCGGTGGTCGTCGCTTCGTCCATAGAGATAGGAGAAGGCATCTGGCCGCCCTCTCGGTGTTGTATTGACGTACAGTCTCTCGAACGAGAGCTTGCTGCCTCGATTCCCGCGTTGAATAGCTTCGGCCGCGTTCCCCCGCCAGGCGCTCCCGAGGTACTTGCTCAATGTGCGTGAAACTCCGCTCTCCCCTCCGTGGTAGGCCTGGAGGAGCCAGGCGCCGTCCGGGAACTTCGGATAGAGCCCGAGAAGGTAGCGGGCCTGAGCCATAATCGCCGGGCGGAGATCGTAGCGCTGGTCGGCTAGACGACGTCGAGACCGCAGCCTCTCAATCTCACGGAGAGTTATGGCGAGATCGTCTGGCGCTGCAGCTCCTACTGGATTGTCCCTCAGCTCGGCCGCGCGCTTCGTCAGTATTTCGAGCTGTGCTGTCAGCCGATTGGATTCCGCAAGGTCTACCCGAAGACCCGCCCGCTGTGCGGTTCCGGCCATCCATTGCGATACGCCCACGGCGTTTGCTACAGAGACCGCGTCATCACGGCCACCGGATTCCAGGAGTATGTCCGCTTCGTGAAGGTGGATCCATCGCTCTTTCATCGCACTGACTGAGAGTCCGGAATCTGCGGCCATCCTTCGTAGAGATTGCTGTACCTCAGGCTGATTTGCGGCTTCGCGGATGATAGGTCCGACCTGCCGCACGATCCGTTCTATTTCATCGTAGGCGGTTAAGCGGCCCCAGACCCGTTTGTGTTGACTTTGCACGATCATCTGTGCGAGCTTCTCGCGACCGACGCTAAGAGGGAGAGAATCCGCTAATGGCTGGAGAGGCGCGGATTTTGCGGAGTCTGTGGTGGGTACGTTATCATGAGGCTCCGGCCGGCGGCAGCCTACGGGGGTGAAGCCGATTACGAGTACGAGTACGGTTAGCGGGCGTAGGGACATGGTACGCCCTCTATTACGGAGAACCGGTCAGGCTTCGTTCAATGCCCAGGCGATGGATTCACAGATGTACGGCATATTCCGCTCGTTCATAGCGGCAACACAGATCCGGCCGCTGTCCAGTATGTAGAGGCTCTTTTCCTCGCGTAGGCGGCGAACCACGTCGAGCGGCAATCCGGAATAGGAGAACATACCCCTCTGCCGCTCGATGAATCCGAAATCCTGCCGCGCGGCCTTTTCTCGCAGGGTACGGACGAAGAGCGAGCGCATTTCCAGGATTCTTTCTCGCATCTCCGTCACCTCCGCCTCCCACCGCGAGCGCAGGTCGGTATCGCCAAGTACAAGCGCGACGATCTGGCCCCCATGCGACGCCGGATTCGAATAGTTGGTGCGGATCACCGGTTTAATCTGGGTGAGCACGGCCTTCGCTTCCGCTGCGTTGTCAGTAAGTACGGTTAGCGCGCCTACTCGCTCGCGGTAAAGCGAGAAGGACTTGGAGAATGAGCTCGCGATCAGGCAGGAGATTCCGGCCTGGGCGAACGCGCGCACGGCGAACGCGTCTTCTTCGACTCCCGCCCCGAACCCCTGGTAGGCGAAGTCGAGATACGGCATCAGACCGCGCTCGCGAACCACGTCGACTACTTCTCGCCACTGCTCCGGACCGAGATCGACCCCTGTCGGGTTGTGGCAGGCGGCATGCAGCACAACGATGCTTCGCTCCGGCAGTGCTAGCAAACCTGAGAGCATGGCTGGAAAATCGAGCCCGTGAGTTTCGGGATTGTAGTATGCATAGGTTTGGACTCGGAATCCGGCCGACTCGAAGAGGGCGCGGTGGTTTTCCCAACTGGGATCACTGATCCAAACGCCGGACTCCGGGAAGAAGCGGCGGAGGAAGTCGGCGCCGATCTTCAGAGCTCCCGTCCCGCCAAGCGCCTGCGCCGTCACAACACTGCCGGCGTGTACAACTTCTGACTCCGCACCGAATAACAGTCGCTGCACCGCCTTGTTATATGCAGGCACGCCATCCATCGGGAGATAGCTCTTCGAGTCTTCCTTATCCAGCCAACGGGCTTCCGATTCCTTGACGACGCGCAAAATCGGCACTTTGCCGCTTCCGTCCTGGTACACCCCGACTCCGAGGTTGATCTTATGCGGATTCGGGTCCGCGTTGAATGCCTCGGTAAGACCGAGAATCGGATCCGGCGCGGCGGGTTGAATACTTGAAAATGCGGAGGTCGACTCAGTCACCATGAGAGCTCCTTGATACTTTGAATCATGCGGCCAATGACCGGGCAATTGTGCCGGATTTCCGGTCACGCCCTTCATGGAACACCCTGAAGTATACTCAACGTCCGAGCCGACAGGCGGTCGATTGTGGAACAATCCCGCAGCGAAAAGACTGGGTGAGTGTGTGGGTGTATGGGTGAATGCCACCCCACTCGTACACCCACACACCCACACAGAACATACGGGGTAGATGACCTATGAAACAAATTTGGCTCAAGAGAGGGGCGGCGGTAACTGCCGTCGCATTTACTTTATCGATTCCGGCTTCGGCCGGTGCACAGATCAAAGAGCTGCAAAGCCTGCTGCGGGGTGACACAACAACCGGGCAGGTAGTCAAGGGCCTCGCAATCGCCTACGCGGTCAAGCAGTCCAGCAAGCAGCTCAACCAGTTCATCAGCACCGTAACCCTACGTAACAAGGTGCCGAACCGCTTGGCGACTAAGGTCGTGCCGATCCTGTCGGTTGGCGAGCGCGGGTTCGTGGGCGGCGCCCAGGTCCTCGGGCCGAAGGCGATGGTGGACAAAGTCCAGGTCGTCTGGCAGTACGAGGAAGGCTTCCAGCGAGGGGAGTTCCGCATCAAGGCGCTTGTCCCGTCCGCCGACCTGAACCCGCTGAAGCTGAAGCGGGTGGACAAGGTCAGCATGAGCGCGCTAATCGACGTCGATCTGGCCAACGGATTCCGCAGCTACACGCGGTCCGCGGGTCTGACCGGGACCCGAGTGCTTCGGGCCGCAGGGGTGGCCGCCATCGTCATCGCAGCAGCCAAACCGCTCAACCAATTCATCAACACCGTCACCTTCAACAAAGGCGTGAACACGAAGGTAGTGCCGCAGGCCAGTTTCGGCGAAACCGCTTACATCGGCGGCGCGCAGATCACCGGCCCCGCTTCAGGCGTGAATCAGGTGAAGGCCGTGTTCGAATACTGGGACAGCTTCGACAAGGGGCGCTACCGCATCCGCGCGATCGTTCCCGTCAACGGAATCGACCCCACGAAGATCAAGCGCGTGGAGGGCGTTGGCACGATCGCTCTGATCGATACATCTATCGAGGGTCAGGAGAACATTGTGACTCGCCGGCGCTATGACGGCGACCGCTACGAGCGCCCGGTCCCGGTGGTCATCCGAGACCGCGACCGAGATCACGATGACGACCAGTGCAATAACTGGGATCATTACCGGAATAGCCGCCACATCCGGGGTCTCCATAACGCCGATCACCGTGGCAAGAAAAAGGGTTGGTACAAGAACGGCAAGTGGGATTCCGATCACAAGCGCGACTCCAAAGAAGAGAAGCGCGATGACGACGAAAAGAAGAAGACCGGCCGCATCCTGGAAGAAAAGCTTAGCGAGATCTTTCGGTAAAAGCTGCGGAGCCGGAGATTAGTATGGGCGGCCAGATTGCGGCCGCCCATTTCTTTGCCCAGATCTATCGGCTTTCGGCCCCGATTCCGTAACACCAAAGCTTCCCGAGATCGCGGGTGTAGAGCGGCCTGTGCCGAAGGATATGATAGTGAGATTTGCGCCGCAGCCGATTCCTTCTTTCGGGTGGCGAGGTATAACACGACAATCATACGAACCGTATAGCTCTGTTCGAGATGTGATACTCGGTCATCACTCGGGGTGAACGTGATCGGATTCTTGCGAAAGAGACTGGGTAGGGATTCCGCTCCGGAAGGGGTGCGGGAGGATGAGATCATCGAGGCGCTGCATGATGAGTTTTGCCGGACGTTTTGCCACCGGCCGGGCGTGAACTTCATGCAGTTCCTGAAGGATGAACGCGTCACCAACATGATTGCATGGCTGCGGCCGGAGACGGCGTGCGCGCTGCCGAAGGGCTTCATCCGCCTCGCCGTGGACTCAACTCGGAAGGGGTACAAGATCTGGGAGCAGCCCGGAATCAATTTGGTATACGATGGGAATTGGACCGAGAGCGGCGGTCTCCCACCGCAAGAAAGCCTCGACGCCCTCTCCGTCCTGGCGCAGATTCTGCAGAAGCCGATCAAGCTTCACTACACGCAGTCCGAGGGCGGCGAGCTTATGCTGATGGAGTTCGCGCCATGACCTCGCCATTCGTTTCTTTAGTGACTTCCGGATGAGATGCCATCAATAGCAACGGCTGCGGATATCCAGCCCAAGCTGATTCTAAAGAAGCTACCGGGTACCGTTAGCCAGGCCGTGTTTTCGCTGGATGGGCGGCTCCTGTTTACAAACGGCTGGAACCGCGACGATTATTCCAGAGAATTTCACAACCTCCGCGTGTGGGATTCCGCCACGTGGCAGACCGTTTGGTCTTTAGATGGGTATCATTCCGCGTCGCGCGGAACGTTTTCGGTAAGCGGCCAACGGCTCGCCGTGTATGGCTGGAGCCACGACCGGAGCGGACCCGCCACGTATCGCGAAGAGGATAGGCATTGGCTTCGGGCGGACATTCGAATTCTCGATACCGAGTCCTGGACCGAGATCGCCGTCATTAATCGCGACGTCGAGTATTCCGGGCCGCTCGCCCCTGTCATTAGATCCATCCGCTTTTCGCCGGACGGTCGATTTCTGGCGTGCGGACAGGGCCGGGAGGTTATCCTCTGGAACACAGATACGTGGCAGATGTCGAGAGCCTTTAACGTAAGCGATGAATATGAACTGAAGGCTTACGTCGTAGCGTTTTCGCCCGACGGATCGCTGCTTGCAGTCGGCGACAATAACGGGACTATTTGGCTGTGGGGTCAGCCGAGCTTCGGATTGCTGCGGGCTATCGACGCCCATAACTGGGCGGTTATTTCGCTCGGGTTTTCGCCCGACGGGTCCCTGCTGGCTTCGGGAAGCGATGATTGGTCCATCGGGCTCTGGAGCATGCCGGATGGAGCCCGCGTGAAAAAGCTCCGGCATCACAAGGGAACGGTAGAGGATTTGGGATTCACGCCGGATAGTCGCAGACTTTTCTCGGGCGGCCGGCGCACCATCGCCGTTTGGGATGTCTCTAACCTCAAGCTTGAGTCATTCTTCAACGCTCACAGTAAGGATGTGGCCTCACTGTCGCTGGCGGCGGATGGAACAACGCTTGCGAGCGCGGGAGGAGATCGCTCCGTAAAGATCTGGGATATATCGTTGGTTAGGCCAGACGATGTCCTGGGTACGCCAAAGCAATGATGTCCCGGCGGCGGAATCTGATTCGAATCTGCGCGGTTGTCGCTCTTTCGCTAATAATTGTGTGGGCGCTGAGGGGGACGGAGTTCGAGCCGGGGCTGTTTCGGGGGGCGGGAGAGAATGCCTCCCGTTTTTTGCGGGGGCTGTTTCCTCCGGACTGGACCGAACTGAGGCCGGCGCTGGATTCGCTGGTCGTGACCATCCAGATGGCGATCTTAGGGACGTTTTTTGGATTCGCCGTGGCGCTCCCGGTGAGCTTCTTGGCCGCGCGAACGATGGTTCTTCCTCGGTGGTTCAGCTCCGGAATCAAGCAGGCACTGAACGTGCTGCGGGCGATTCCGGTTCAGATCTATGCAATTCTGTTCGTCTGGATCGTGGGGTTGGGGCCATTTACCGGGGCGCTGGGAATCGGGGTAGGATCATTCGCCTTTATGGGGAAGCTGTTCGCGGAAGCGCTGGAGAGTGTGCACCCGGCGCCAATCGAGGGCGTGAAGGCGGTGGGCGCGACGCCGGTCCAGGTCTTCGCCTACGCCATGCTGCCCCAGGCGCTGCCGCAGTTCATCTCCCACACGCTCTACGCCTTCGAGCACAACCTGGTATCGGCGACAGTGGTCGGAATCGTCGGCGCGGGGGGAATCGGATTCCGTCTGCTGCAGCTCATCAACTACAACCAGTGGGAGAAAGTGGCTGTGTATGTTCTCCTCCTGGTGACCCTTGTTTTGATCGTCGATGCGCTTAGCTACCAGGTACGCCGAAGAGTTACATAGGAACGACGGAGTCGAACCACGAAGACACCAAGGACACAACGAATGATTCGAGGTGATTCTTGAAGTCGAACACAGTTAAAGCCGCACTCTCTCGGGGCGAGGTGCAAGTAGGTTCCTGGCTCTCGTTAGCTTCTCCAATCGCGACACGGTTTATGGCTGGGATGGGGTTTCACTGGCTGAATGTTGACGTCGAGCATACGCCCGTGAACTGGGAGACGGCGGCGGCGATGTTTGCACACACTGCAGAGGCGGGGTGTGTTCCGCTGGCGCGGGTGCCGGCGAACAGCGTCGAGAACGTAAAGCGCGCGCTGGATTCCGGAGCTTACGGAATCATTTTCCCCATGTGCTGCAGCAGGCAGGAGGCGCAAGACGCTGTCGCTGCCTGCAAGTACCCGCCAGCCGGCCTCCGCAGCGTGGGCGGTTCCTTGCATGCCCTGAACTTCGGGACGAATCCGGCGGAGTATTACGCTCGGGCGAACGACGAGATACTGGTGATCGTTCAAGCCGAGCACGTAGCCGCAGTGGAGAATTGCGACGACATCCTCTCGGTTCCAGGATTGGACGGCGTTTTCGTCGGGCCGAACGATTTGATGGCCTCGATGGGCCTTCCCCCAGCGATGGACTCTCCGAACGAGCAGTTCCAGCAGGCGCTCCGGACGATCCGCGATTCCGCGAACCGCCACGGAATCGCCCCCGGAATCCACAGCGCGGACGCCGCCATGGCGAAAAGCCGGATCGAGCAGGGCTGGCGCTTCGTAGCGGTTTCCAGCGACCTCGGGTTGATGTCGGCGGCAGCCCGCTCCACTGCAGAGTCCGTGATCGGCGTTCGGGAGGGCACCGAGACCCCGCGATACTAAGAAGCTAACCACAGAGTCACGGAGGACACAAAGGTTCACTGAGAAGAATGGCAGTCTTTCTCTGTGTTGCTCTGTGTCCTCAGCGCCTTTGTGGTTAGCTTTTCCCCAACATCGTGAGCGCGGAAGAATGGGCATGGCAGATGGCGACTGCTAGTGCGTCGGCGGCGTCGTCCGGTTTAGGCGGATTGGGGAGCTCCAGGAGGCGCTGGATCATGTATTGGACCCGCTTCTTGTCAGCGCCGCCGTAGCCGACGACGGCCAGCTTTACTTGCGGCGGCGTGTATTCGATCCAGTCGATTCCGCGCTGGGCGGCGGCTAATAGCGCTACGCCGATTGTGCGACCCACGCCAAAAGCAGTGGTCTCGTTCTTCGCGAAGAAGAGCCGCTCGGTTGCGAGGAAGTCCGGCTGGTGGAGGTCGAAGAGACGGTTTAGCTCTTCATAAATGTGGTGGAGGCGATCCGGTGGGGAGTTATTGGGCGTTGTGGTAATGACTCCGAAGTCAAGGGCGGTGACCTTCTGTCCGTCCTTTAGAATGACTCCGAATCCGGTCGTGGCGATGCCAGGGTCAAGGCCAAGGATTATCAACGCGAAGATTCCGGAAGCGCGTAGGCGGCGAGAACGTCAGACATGGTGGGGCTGAAAGTCCAGCCGCCGCCGGCGGCGATCACCACGAACTGCCGGCCCGACTTCTTGCCCTGGTATGTCATCGGTGTTGCGTGGCCGCTCGCCTCCAGGCGACCAGCCCAGAGCTCTTTGCCGTTCGATGAATCGAATGCGCGGAAGAGACTATCATTGGAACCGCCGATGAAGACGAGGTCGCCGGCCGTAGCGATCGAGCCCCCGAGGTTGGGAGTTCCGGTAGGCGGAATGCCGCGACTTATGAGCTCAGGTACGATTCCGAGGGGCTTCTCCCAGGCAATCTTTCCCTTGCTCAAATCTACCGCCACCAACTTGCCCCACGGAGGCTTCACCGCGGGATACTTCCCATCCCAGAAGCGGGCGTAGTCCCCGGCGGAGCTCGTTCGACGAAACGCAATTCCCGATCCCGCTGCCCCTGCCACCATCTTGCCGATAGCGCCGGTCTCATTTACGTTGGTGAAGAGGTATTGCCGCTTCGGATCGTACGAGGCGCCCGACCACGTGCAGCCGCCGAGGGTGCCGGGCCAGAAAAGGGTCAACTCCGATCCGATCGGTGTATATATGCCGCCGCTGGTGGCAAGCTCTTCGAACAGCTTGAGAGCCGTTGACCGCGATTCCGGAGTCACATCGCTGAGGTCCTCTCGCGTAACCGGATGCTGACGGCTCAACGGGGGAGGCTTGAGAGGAAACGGCTGCGTGGGCCACGTCGATTCGCCGGGAACCGTGCTCGCCGGCACGGGCCTCTCTTCAATCGGGAAGAGCGGTTCGCCGGTTACCCGATTGAAGACGAATACGAACCCCATTTTGGTGACCTGGGCCACCGCCGGAATCGAGCGGCCATTACGGCGGATGGTGATGAGGTTGGGAGGTGCGGGAAGGTCGTAGTCCCAGATATCGTGGTGCACCAATTGGAAATGCCATCGCCGCTTGCCCGTTGCCGCATCGAGCGCCATGAGGCAGTTGGCATAGAGGTTTTGCCCTTTCCGATCCCCGCCGTAAAAGTCGTATGCAGCCGAGCCGGTCGGAAGG
>JBKJZI010000361.1:0-21785 GCA_046715155.1 Chthonomonadales bacterium
ATTCGGAACGGCGCCGCGTTTTGCCCTGGTGATTGATGGCGGGTTCGTATTCCGGGTGAGGACCGGCGCATTTTTGGAGGCGCGACGTAATTGAGGATGAACCGGTACGGATCCGAGCGCAGCGAGCAAGAAAATAAGTCCGGCGATTGAATGGCGAGGTCTCATTTGGGCAGCAGCCTCCTTTTCATTGTGTCGTGGACTCAGTAGGTACAATCACGCGATCAGATGATCGTCAGGATGCTAAGGAGCCAGGTAGCTATCGATTCCGCGTGATACTCATCAGTTCGCGCTTTTCATGGCCGGAGTCCTCCATACTCTTCCCGGTTCTCGCAAATCGAATCGAGCAGGCACCGACGGACTCAGATCAGTTCGAAACATGAGGAACTTCCGGTCATGAGGCTCGTGGGACTGGATTGAAAGAAAAGCTACCTGACAAAACAACGGGCCCGGAATTGGTCCAGGCCCGTTGTTGACTGTTTGGAGGCTCGTTATCGGCGGTTTCGGCGGGCTGCCGTGTAGCCACGCTTGTAACCGGACTTGTAGTACCGACGAGCGGTCGAATACCGCTCACGCTTCTTGCGTTCGTTGTATTTGTCTTGATACTGCTTATATGCGTACGCCGTAGCGCCAAGACCCACGAACGCGGGCACTTTGGTGCCGCCTCGGGTGAACAGGTAGGCCGTCGCGGCGCCCAGCGCGAGAGCGGTGTTCCGGCGTCCCTCTTCACTCGCTTTCGCGGCGATCGGGGCAGCCAGCATCCCCGCGAAAAACAGCGCGGCCAGGGTTCCGGCTAAGAATCTCGTCTTCTTCTGCATGTCGTGTTACCCCACTGTTGGTAGTCAGTCGGGCGGTATTATTACCGCCCGTACACCCGTGCTGCGGATGACCGAGTCATAAGATTCCCGGCCAGCTCTATCTGTTCCAATCGGAGCCCTAGGACTTAGTGATGGCAGTGTTTGCTGTGCTTGTGCCAGCCCTTCTTTTTGCCCTTGCTCCACCCACGAGGCTCGTCGTAACGAGCCCGGTAGTAGCGATCGCCGTCGTCATCGTAAGACCTGCGGCTGCGGTAGTACCGGTCTCCATCGTACCGGTAGCCGTAGTAACGCTCCCGGTCCTTGCGGGCTCGGAATGCGTCGTCGTAGCTCTTGTACGCCCATGCGGCGGCCCCGGCAGCGACCAGGCCCGGGACCTTGTCCTTCTTGGTCAGGAGCAAGTACGCAGCAACGGCGCCGAGGCCGAGTGCGGTATTCCTGCGACCCTCTTCGCTTGCCCGTGCGGAAGCCGGCGCTATCAGCGTAGCGCCGGCAACCGTAAAGGCGATCAACACAGACGACCATCGTGTAAGTTTGATCATCTTGCGCTCCTTTTGCGAGTTCCACTATCCGACTGACTACCGGCGGCGAGAGCTGTAGTACCGGTCGTCTTCGCAGTCACGGTTGCTGCGATCGTCGTAGCGGTTTTCGATGCGATTCCGGTAATCATAGCGATCGTTGTACGGCCGGTCGTTGTAGCGGTCGTTATAGTACCTATCGCTGTTACGGTCCGTGCGGTAGCTCCGATCGTTGTACCGGGCGTGGTAAAGATCGCGGTTCCGGTCGTAGCGGCTGTCGTACCGGTCCTTCCGGTCGTAGTAGCCGTATCGATCGCGGTCCTGTCGATCTTTGCGGGCGTCGTCGTACTTCTTGTACGCGTAAGCGGCCCCTGCTCCGGCGATGAGGCCGGGGACCTTGTCCTTCTGCGTCAGCAAGAGGTAAGCGGCGGCCGCTCCGAGGCCGATAGCCGTGTTCTTACGGCCGTCCTCGCTGGCTTGCGCCGCGATGGGCGCTGCCAGGATTCCCGCGCCGAGAACAGCGGTGAGCGCGGCGGCGGTGAATCGGTGCGTGACCTTCATGTAGTACATGCTCCTTCCATAGCGAGCCCGCACCGTCAGAGCGTGCGGCCTTGTACGCCTTTACGATTGCCGGTAGTTGGCGTGACAGATGGGGGCGTGAGAAGTATGGAAGAGTGGAAGTGTGGGAAGAGTGGAAGAGTGGAAGAAATGTCCGCGACACCTGATCAATCGGAATCAGGACAGTCCTTTTAGTGTTGCTTCACGGAATGCGGTGGCAAGGTTATGTTTCTGCGATTCCGTCACTTCTGTCCCAGGCAGCCTTGAGCCGCCGAACGCAAATCCGCCAAGGCCCGCGAGATGCTTCAGCGCCGGGATTCCGCCGGCCTCCTTTACCGACTGGCGCGCGGAATCCACGGCGGATTGGAGAACGTCTTCGCCATCCCAGAGCCGACGGAATCCGCCTGGCCAGATGTTCGCGATCGCGGAAATGAATCCGTGCGCTCCCAGCCGCCTTCCTTCAAGTGCGAAGGAATCCGACGCGGCCATAACGGTAATCTGCTTGCCGAACCGCTCGATAAGCTCCCCTATTCTCTGCGCACTGGCGGTGGAATCCTTGATTCCGGTAATCACGTTCTCGGTTACTAAGCGCTCGACGCAAGAAACGCTAATAGTATTGGTTGCATGGGAAGGGATGTTATAGGCGAAGACCGGCAACCCGCCTGCTTCCCGCACCGAAGCGTAATGCTCGAATACCGTCTCATCAGGGGCCGGATAGTAGATTGGAGGCGTGAGGAAGACAGCATCGGCTCCGGCGGATTCAGCGGCTCTCGCAAGGAGTGAGATCTCTCGTGAATGAATGGCGGCGATTCCGGCCATGACTTTCACGCGACCGGCAGCGGCATCCACCGCCGTTTCGATGATTCGCACCTTCTCTCCAGCGCTGAGGTACAGCCATTCGCCGGTCGTTCCGCACGGACAGATTCCGTCCACGCCGGCTCCAATAAGGAATTCCGTGTGTTTGCGGATCACCGCCAGGTCCACGCGGCCGACGGAATCGAAGGGGGTTAGCGTGGCGACGTAGAGTCCGGAGAAGGCGCTCACGCTTGCGCTACCGGTCCGGCTCGTAGTTCAGGTAGGGAGACAGCCAGCGCTCAACCTCCTGCACCGTCATCCCCTTGCGGCGCGCGTAGTCGTCCACCTGATCGCGGCCGATGCGTCCGTCCGGGAAGTAGCGCGATTCCGGATGTGCGAAGTACCAGCCGCTGACCGACGAAGCCGGATACATGGCGTAGCTCTCCGTGAGGGTGATTCCAGTCTGTTTCTCCACGTCGATCAAGTCCCAGAGGATAGCCTTCTCCGTATGGTCGGGGCACGCGGGATACCCTGGAGCAGGCCGGATTCCGCGGTACCGTTCCTTGATCAGGTCCTCGCTGCTCAGGTTCTCATCTCGGCCGTATCCCCAGTCAACCCGGGCCTGTTTGTGAAGATACTCTGCAAACGCTTCCGCCAGGCGATCCGCCAACGCCTTAACCATCGTGGACCCGTACGGATCGTTTTCACTCTCATATTCGCGAGCGAGCTCATCGACCCCGTGACCGGCCGTCACCGCGAACGCCCCGACGGAATCCGAGATTCCGGTATCCTTCGGCGCTACAAAGTCCGCCAGGCAGAAGTTGACCTGTCCCTCGCCTTTGTCCGACTGCTGGCGCAAAAAGTGAATCCGTGAAATGACCTCCGACCGGGATCCATCGGAGTAAAGCTCGAGGTCGTCTCCTACGCCATTAGCGTGGAAGAAACCATAGACACCTACTGCCGTGAGACTGCAATCATCAACAATCTTATTGAGAGCTTCTTGCGCATCCTCGAAGAGCTTGGCCGCCTCCTCGCCCACCAGCTCATCTTTCAGGATCGCAGGGTAGCGGCCGCGCAGCTCCCAGGCGTGGAAGAAGGGCGTCCAGTCGATAAACGGTACAAGTTCTTTGAGCGAAACTTCGACTTTCCTTGCGCCGGTAAACGACGCCCGTGCGATGGGACTCTTGACCCAGTCAATCGGGGTACGGTTCGCCCTCGCCCGTTCCAGACCGAGCAGCGGCTTCTGTTCCTTGCGCGCCGCGAACTGGTCGCGAGCGGTCTGCTGGTCGCGGGTGTTCGCCTCCAGGAATGCTTCCTTCTGGTCATCGCTGAGCAGACTGCTGACGACGCCGACGGCCCGCGAGGCGTCCGGTACATAGACCACCGGATTCCGGTATGCAGGCGAGATCTTGACGGCTGTATGCGCGCGGCTCGTAGTGGCGCCGCCGATAAGGAGCGGGAGCTCGAATCCCTGTCGGTCCATCTCCCGCGCGACGTGGATCATCTCATCCAGAGACGGCGTGATCAACCCGCTCAGCCCAATAACGTCCGCTCCGATGTCACGCGCGGTCTGCAGGATCTTCTCGGCCGGAGTCATCACGCCCAGATCGGTGACTTCATAGTTGTTGCAGCCGAGCACCACTCCGACGATGTTCTTACCGATATCGTGAACGTCGCCTTTGACGGTTGCCATCACGATCTTACCGGCGGAACGGTAGTCGCCGCTCGCAGCCTTCTCCGCCTCCAGATACGGTGTCAGATGAGCCACCGCCTTCTTCATCACGCGAGCGGACTTCACTACCTGAGGCAGGAACATCTTGCCCGCGCCGAAGAGGTCACCCACAACGTTCATGCCCGCCATCAGGGGACCTTCAATGACCAGCAGCGGGCGGTCATATTTCAGCCTCGCCTCCTCCGTGTCCTCTTCCACGTATTCAACGATGCCCTTCACGAGCGCGTGGGACAGCCGCTCCTCGACCGTCCCTTGCCGCCATGCGTCATCCGTGACCTGCACCTTGCCATCCGACTTGACCGTTTCGGCGAATGCCAGCAGCCGCTCCGTTGCGTCCTGCCGACGGTTGAGGATCACGTCCTCCACGAGCTCCAGGAGGTCCTTCGGTATCTCCTCATATACGGCGAGCTGGCCCGCATTGACGATGCCCATGTCGAGTCCGGCTTTGATCGCATGATAGAGGAACGCGGAGTGCATCGCTTCGCGGACGGCGTTGTTGCCGCGGAAGGAGAAGCTGATATTGCTGACGCCGCCGCTCACGAGCGCGGACGGAAGGTTCTCTTTGATCCAACGCGTAGCTTCAAGGAACGCTGCACCGTAATTGTTGTGCTCCTCAATTCCAGTGGCGAGCGTCAGGATGTTCGGGTCAAAGATGATGTCCTGTGGAGGGAATCCGATTTCATCCACCAGAATCCGGTACGCCCGCTCGCAGATCTGCGTCTTGCGCTCGAAGGTATCGGCCTGCCCGCTCTCGTCGAAGGCCATCACCACCGCCGCGGCTCCGTATCGTCGGACGAGTCGCGCCTGCTCCTTGAACTTCTCCTCGCCCTCCTTGAGGCTGATCGAGTTGACGATCCCCTTCCCCTGAACACACTTCAAACCGGCTTCGATGACGGACCACTTCGAGCTGTCAACCATAATCGGGACGCGTGCAATATCCGGCTCGGCGGCGATGAGGTTCAGGAAGTCCCCCATCAACCTCTCGGAATCCAACATCGCCTCATCGAAGTTGATGTCGATAATGTTGGCGCCACCCTCCACCTGGTGCCTTGCGACCGCTAACGCGCCGTCCAGGTCGCCCTCCTTTACAAGGCGCGAGAACTTTGGCGATCCCGTGACATTGGTTCGCTCACCCACCATCGTGAAATTGGATTCCGGCCGGATTGTTAGAGGTTCCATTCCGCTGTACCGGGCATAGGGTTCCACAGCCGGAATCCGCCGCGGGGGCGCATCCTTGACCGCCTCGACAATAGCCCGGATATGGTCCGGCGTCGAGCCGCAGCAGCCCCCTACGATGTTCAGCCACCCGTTGCGCACCCATTCGCCCAGATGCGCGGACATAGATTCCGGCGTCTCGTCGAAACCGGTGTCGGACATCGGGTTCGGCAGTCCCGCATTCGGGTAGGCCCCGACGTAGACCGGAGCGATGGCCGCCAGTTCCTCGATGTAGGGCCGCAGCTCCTTTGGACCCAGGGAGCAGTTGATGCTGACTCCCAAAAGCGGTGCGTGCGAAACCGAATTCCAGAACGCCTCCACGGTCTGGCCGGAGAGATTCCGCCCGCTCATATCCACGATGGTCATGCTCGCGATCACGGGGACGCTATTCCCGGTCTCGTCGAAGTATTTCTGTATCGCGAACAATGCCGCTTTGAGGTTCAGGGTGTCAAAGGTGGTTTCCGGCAGCAGCAGGTCCACACCGCCGTCCATCAGCCCGCGGACCTGCTCGTAATAGGCCTCCATTACCTGATCGAACGTCACGTCGCGCGCGCCCGGATTGTTCACTTCGCGGGAGAGGGAGAGGGTCCGGTTCATCGGGCCCAAGGAACCGGCCACAAAGCGAGGACGCGACGGATCACGCTCCAGCGTCTTCGCCACCGCCTTACGGGCAATGCGAGCAGCCTCGACGTTCATCTCATAGACAAGATGCTCGAGCCCGAAATCCGCCTGCGAAACCGCCTGCGCGTTGAACGTATTTGTCTCGATAATATCGGCGCCCGCGTCCAGATACGCCGTGTGTACTTCTTCGATGAGGTCGGGCCGAGTAAGGTTCAAGACATCCGCATTGTTCTTCAAGTCGATCTGATGCTCGCGGAATCTCTCCCCGCGATAATCCCCCTCTTCCAATCCCTTGGTAAGCAACAGCACGCCCATCGACCCATCGAGGATCAGGATCTTCTCCAGCAGCAGCTGCTCCAGACTATCGCGTACGCTCATGGCGACCCGGTTTCCCCTATTCTCTATAGCCTGATCCGCGTAGATTGGCACAGGAGAATCATGATACCAGAATGGGAATGCCGGGCCGGCGGGAAGCAGGTTCGGGGAAGCTCAAGAGGGAGACCTGCGGGAGTCATTATCCGACTCCCGCAGGTGTTAGGCGCTAGGGGCGCACCCGAATGAAGCGGGCGACGGAGGGCACGCCGCAGTCATTCAGGATGAAGAGCATGTACCAGCCGGGAGGGGCGATGTTCCGGTTCGGTGGGCCCGCCACCCGCACGCGGTTGAGCGTGCGGCTAACAATCGACAGCTCCACGAACCGCTGGTCCGAATCGAAGGCGTGCGTAACCGAACCACAGCGGATCATCGCAACACTCTGGATCCTCCAGGATCGGCTGCAGCCAATATTGAACTGCGTGCCCGCATTGATCTCTGAAGGAGCGGAATGGATGATCGGCCGGGGTCCCCAGAAGAGGTAAGGCGGCGAGAATATCTCCATCCGCAGCTCGCGATTTGCCAGCCCGGGAGCGCAATTGAAGTTGGAGCCGGCCGTCCAGACTCTC
The DNA here is from genome assembly GCA_046715155.1 of Chthonomonadales bacterium. Lineage (GTDB taxonomy): Bacteria > Armatimonadota > Chthonomonadetes > Chthonomonadales > CAJBBX01 > JBKJZI01. The sequence continues at coordinate 7,193 of JBKJZI010000361.1, forward strand.
CCATCCGGCAGCAGGAGGGCCACGGAGTGATAGAGGCGCGGTACGGCGGCCGTCGCCAGCCTCGTCCAGGAGTTGGTGAACGGATCGTACTGTTCCGCCGTTCGGACCGCATCTACGTCGTTATTGGTACGCGAACCTCCCTCCACGAAGACCGTCCCGTCCGGCAGTAGTACCGAGCAGCAATTGCGCCTCCGCGGAGAGCCGGGAATGGCCCGAGCGCCGGTATTCGTCCACGCCGGAGACGCGGCCCCAAGGTCGATCCTGCGAGGCTGCGACCCGCCGACTGCGAGTACGCGCGCCCGGTAACCGTTACCCGGCCTCAACGGCAGCAGCACGCTGTTCGTATCGAATCCCCCGTAATCGGGTCCTGGGCTCGAAGCTACGTTGCTCCAGGCACCGTTCGCCGGATTCCACTTCTGGCTGAATCCGGACATCGGAGTCACACAGAAGACCTGGCCATCGGGAAGAACATGCAGTCGCGGATAGGAGTCTGGCGCGTCTGGCTTTACTCCCACCTGGGTCCACCGTCCCGTAACGGGGTTGTAGGTCTCGACCGTCGTGTTGTTGTGGCGTAAATCCGTCTCCTCCGGATGTCCGGACATTGCAAATATCCGGTTGTCCGGCAGGGTTACGAGGGTCGGATACCACCGGCCCCCGCCCGTCGTGCGGTTGGGTTCCGGCACCAGGCTGCCGGTATTGAACCACGCGTTGGACATCGGGCTGTAGAGCGTCGCTTTGCGGAGGCCCTTGAAGTGGGGTTGGTGGATTCCGCCGCCCGTGCCGGACCATGTTTTCGTGCCTCCCGCGCACAGCAGCCGGCCATTGCCCCGGAAGGCGTGGCCGCAGCAGAACAGGTCATGATTGGCGGGTGAGCTGATCGTCGTTATGTTGCCGGTAACCGGGTCCCACAGCCGGCTGTGGTCGGTACTGCCGCTGGCGTTCTGGCCGGGGTCGTGCTCGTCGCCGCCGAAGTACAGCACCTTGCCCGTCCGCAGCATGGCAGCGTGTACCGCCAGTATCTGCGAGTTGCGGGGCAGCACCCTCCACTGGCCGATCACGGGCCGGCGGTCGATCGGCCGAATGATGTCCCACTCCGGCAGCCTATAGCGTACACCTGCGCTCGTCGGTTTGAGCGGAAGCGTAACGCACGTATCGCAAACGTTGGGAGTGTGCACCGGCTGAATGCCTTCGCGCCAGAGGCCGGGGAGCCCCTTCTGGAGGTTGGATTCGGTCACCGTCCGGGCGAAGGCAGAATCTCCCATCATCTCCCGCATCTCGGGCGCGCAGAGTACGAGCTCGCAGATGCGGCGTTGAAGCTGCGGTCCCCTCTCCGGTCCCGCGGCCGCTATCCAGTCGTCCATCTCGCGCAACAGGTCCACCGTCAGTGCGGCGCGAGGATCGGCGTTGACGCCGATAACGGCATACGTGCCAACCAGGTCTATCTCAGCGTATACGTAGTCGCGCGATTGGCCGAGACCAGAGCAGTGAATCAGGTCGAACAAGCCGCCGATTTCGTCCCAGCGAAAGACCTTCAGAGTCTCCTCAGAAACGGTTCCCAATCGATCGCGATCAAGCTTGATAACGAGGGTCCCACCGCGAAAATGATCAGACTCTGCGCTGATGGAGAGGAAGCGCCCCACGTACCCGAAGCTGCCGTTCGGGAGCGGATTAGCGACCTCAGTAACGCTGACGGGCGCCCGGCTCTTTTCGGGAATAAAGGCCGCGATGGCGCCATCCCGAATGCGCCGCAGCGCTTTCGGACCCGGGTCGCCCATTTCGAGGGGCGGAACGTACTTGTGATGGTCGGGTACGTGGTCATGGGGATGGTCGTGATGAGCGGCCTCGTGGTGTCCCCGTACAACGGCGATCCCGTCGGGCAGGATCTCGTCCTCGTGCGGGGTGGCGGTGATGTCTTGCTCCTCAACATGGTCCGTATGCATGGCGTGCCTCCTGGCACTCTGCGCCTGCGACGGAAAGTCCACGGGGCGGACTGTCCGGCTCCACCGTCCGTCCTGGGAGTGACGGGCGGTCTAAGATTAACCGGAGCGGTTGGCGCATGATCGCGACCATTCTCGCAGGTTGCTGATCATCCCTCTATGCAATGAGTAACAGACAGCCATTGGAAAAGATCACACCGTAGGGTTCGCGGCTCAGTACCCTGCGTATCGGGCGCGGTCGAGCCAACGGCCGGAGAGCATTACTCGGGAGAGGCGTCGGATGTGGGTGATGTCTTCGTGGGGTTTGCCGTCGATAACAAGGAGGTCGGCGAGCTTTCCAGGTTGGATAGTCCCGAAGTCGCGTTCCCTGCGGAGGAACTGCGCGCCGTTGAGTGTGGCGGCCCTGATGCCCTCCAGTGCAGTGAGACCGGATTCCACAAGCAGCTCCAGTTCGCGCCAGGGCGCCTCGCCGCGACCCGCAAACGGAACCCCGGTATGGCCGCCGAGTACGATGCGCCCCCCCGCGCGGTGAGCGAGCAGCGTCATACGCTTCATATTCTGGAAACCACGGATTCCAACCCTAATCTCTACCGGCGGATTCCGAGATTCCGTACGCAGCTCAAACACGGCCAGCGTGGGGTCGACGAACGGCCGAGTCATCTTGATCACGTCAAGCAGCTCTCGCGCATCCGGGCCGTCGAATTCTGCGTCGGCGAACTCCGCATACCGGCCGGCGCGGCGTGCGGCGTTGTCCTTGAGCATTCTCTGGCGGTACACCTCCGCGCGACGGCGGGGAACCAGGCATTGACCGAAGGAGGTGATGTGCTCGATCCCCTCCACGCCCGCGCGAAGTGCATCTCGAGCGTCTAGAATCTCCAGGTGCGCCGTCGTCGTGACCTTTCGGCGGCGACAGACCTCCACCACTGCCCGAACTGAATCCAGCGGGAGCCGGTAATAGATCTTGATCGCGTCAGCCCCATCTCGAATGTTTCGTTCAGCGTGATCCCGCGCTTCCCCAGGATCCCGCGCCACCACTGCATCTTCCGGATAGGCCGGATTCTCCCCATCGATGTGAGGCCCGCAGAGACTCATGTGCGGACCGGCCAGTCCGTCAGCCGCCATCATCCGCTTCAACTCGTCGAAGTGGCTGAACCATTCGCCCGGGTCCCGAAACGCAGTAACGCCATTGACAAGCTGCCGCAGCGCCATCTTTGGGTCTTCCTCGATATGGAAGTGGCAGTCAACCAGCCCCGGCATGACGGTTCGGCCCTTCAGGTCTACGGTCTCAGCGCCTGTGGGAGCTTGAAGCGTCTTGCCGACCACGCGAATTTTCTGGCGCTGAATCAGAATTCGGGAATCCGGAATGGCCGGTCCTCCGGTCCCATCCACAAGCGTAAGATTCTGGAGCACCATCGGCCGTTCGAGCTGGGGAGAATCCAGGGCTATCGCTCCGAGGGCGAGGAGTTGGCGGCGAGTTAAGGTCATATTAAGCGCGCTTGAACTTTCGGTCGATGTCCAGAAACGGAATTGTGATTACGATGGGACGGCCATGAGGACAGAGGTATGGATTTTCCGTTTCAGCGAGTTGCGCGAGAAGGCCGCTCATTTCCTCCAGAGTCAGCGGGTCACCGGCCTTTACGGCCATCTTGCACGCGTTCGTGATCGTGACGTGTTCGCGCTGCACGATCAATCTACGTGAGATAGACTGGTGGGCCAACTCATCGACCATGTCCCTAAGAAGTGCTTCGATGTCTTTGCGGCGGCTGAACGAGGGCACGGTTCGTACGAGGAAGGAATCCCGTCCGAACGGCTCGATCTCCCATCCCGCCGCCGCGAAGTCCTCCAGCCGCTGTTTCAGCAAAGAACCTTCGGCCGCCCCCAATGACAGCGTGATGGGCGCCGTGAGCCGCTGCGACGGAATCCCCTGCTCGCTCCTTTTGACGGTCAAGTATTCGTAAAGTACCCGCTCATGCGCCACGTGCTGGTCGATGACCGCCAGCCCGTCGTCGGTCAGTGCGACAATGTACGTGTTCTTCGCCTGCCCGAGAACTCTAAATCCGCGGAGCTGCTCCTTAAAGGGTGGTTGGGTCGTTGGGTCGTTCGGTCTTTGGGTTGGGAGGTCGTCCGGGAAGTGAACGCTTTCAACAGATGCCATCGGTCCCGGCGAGGAAAATGCTTCCAGAGAAACGCGGGCGAGCGCTTCAAACTCACTGCCCGTGAACCCCCTCTGCTGGGCCGCGTAGCTGCCGGCCCCAACGACCCCACGACCCAACGACCCAACGACACCCGCGAGCGACGGGACAATTCCGTGGCCCAGCAGCGCCTGCTTTACCGCCTGGCCGGCCGCATGGTGCACTTCATGGTCGCGGGTGAACTTGACCTCGGTCTTGGTCGGATGCACGTTCACGTCTACCATATCCGGCGCGATCTCCACGAAGACGGCGGCGATGGGAAACCGCCCGTCGGGAGTGAGCGACCGAACGGCATTCTCGACCGCGTGGCCCAGCAGCCGGCTTCGAATGGGTCGGGAGTTGACGAAGAAGAGCTCGTGAGAGCGGCCGGGCCGGGTGTGTTCGGGAGTACAGATGAATCCGCGCACCGTAATCCCCGGACTTTCAGAGAGAATCGGGATCAGATTCCGCGCGATGTCCCTGCCCCAGACGGCCGACAGCGCCGCCACGGAATCCCCCGTGCCGGGAGTCGAGAACATCTCCTGTTCGCGATGCCGCAAACGGAATGCAACTCCTGGATGCGAGATCGCCAGGTGGCCGACCACATCCACCGCGCGGGCGACTTCCGTAGAGGTTGATTTAAGGAACTTGAGCCGTGCGGGGGTGTTGTAGAAGAGGTCCTCGACGGAGATAGTCGTCCCATCCCGGCCGCCGGTCTCCTCGACGGACTCGATGTCGCCGCCATGGACCGTGATTCGCGTTCCGACAGATTCGCCCGCGGGCTTCGTCGTCAGTGTCAGGTGGGATACGGAAGCGATACTGGGAAGCGCCTCGCCGCGGAATCCGAGGGTCGTGATCTCGAAAAGGTCATCCGAGGAACGGATCTTGGAGGTTGCGTGGCGCTGCAGCGAAAGCACGGAATCCTCCGGCGTCATCCCCCATCCGTTATCGCTCACCTCGATACGCCGTTTGCCGCCCTCTTCCAACTGCACCAATATCTGTGTGGCCCCGGCGTCAATCGCGTTCTCCACCAGTTCTTTGACCGCGGAAGCCGGCCGCTCGACTACCTCTCCCGCCGCGATACGGTTGGACGTGTTTTCATCGAGGAGGATGATCCGATTGGTCATGCCCAAGATTGAACCTACAGGGCCGCCAGCTTGAGGAATCAAAAGTCCGGCGCGCGTGATTCGGTTTCTCCTATGGCAAAGATCATCAGTACTGCAAAGACGACGCGAAGGATGGAGAAGATCATTCCAACGATTCCCCAGATTCCAACGAATCCGGACAAGAGGAAACCGATTGCCAACCCAAGCGCGCCTTCCAGAATCTGTATAAAACACAAGACATTGACAATTCCGCGAGCGGCCTCGACACGGAAGATCAGCCCCAGGCCGACGCACGCCGTGAAGATACCGATGGCGAGGCTGATGATTCCGATCACTCCGGCGCCCGACCGCAGAGCCAGCATGATGGCATAGGCTCCGTTGAGCACCCACCAGCCGGCCACGCCATAATAGATCCACCATGCCCAGGCAAACTCGCCTCGACTTTGAGGGACCGAATGATGACCAGTCCCGGAAAATCCACGCCCCGCGGCTGACCGAACTGTCCCGGCTCGTGGTTTCCCCGCGTCCGCTCCGAAGCTAGTCCCGCAGAATTGGCAGTGAAACGCCCCATCCGGGAGCGTTGCCTTGCAGCTCGGACAGTTGGTCATGAGAGAGGACTCTGGGCGCTCCGGACTTCAATGTCAGCGCTAGGGCTTCCGAACGAGACGGTGAAGGTGGTCCAGTTTCATCAATGCTTCCACCGGGGTGAGGCTGGTGACGTCCAGGGCTTCGAGTTCCTCGACCGCCGGGTGCTTCTCCGCTTCGAAGAGCATAAGCTGTACCTTTTTCTTCGTCATCGGAATCCGCGCTTCCTGTCCAACCAGGTCGCCCGACGCGCGAGCGCCGTTCTTTTCCAGGCTGCGCAGAATCTCCTTCGCGCGATCTACGACTTCAATGGGGACGCCGGCCATTCGCGCGACCTGGATTCCGTAGCTCCGATCCGTGCCGCCGGGGACCAGCTTGTGGAGCCAGACGATGTGGTCTCCCTGCTCTTTCACGGCGACGCGGTAGTTCTTCACGCAAGGAAACTGGCGCGCCAGCTCATTCAGGTGGTGGTAGTGGGTCGCAAAGAGGGTCTTGCTTCCAATCCTTGTCAGATACTCCGCCACGGCCCAGGCGATAGATAGTCCATCATAGGTAGAAGTGCCGCGTCCGATCTCGTCGAGAATAACCAGGCTGCTGCGCGTTGCGTTGTTCAGAATGCTCGCCGTCTCGTTCATCTCGATCATGAAGGTAGACTGCCCGGTAGCGAGCTCGTCGTGCGCCCCGACGCGTGTGAAAATACGGTCTACGACTCCGATTCGAGCCTCGTCAGCCGGAACGAAGCTGCCGATCTGCGCGAGCAATGTTATCAACGCCACCTGCCTCAATGCCGTCGATTTGCCGGACATGTTCGGCCCGGTGATCACGTGAAGTTGGTTCTCTCCGCAATCAAGCAGGCAGTCGTTCGGTACGAAGCTGATTCCGCCCTGGAGCTTCTCGACCACCGGGTGCCGGCCGGCACGGATCTCGATCTCTTCGCCGTCGTCGATCTTGGGCCGGGAATAGTTCTGGCGGATTCCGAGTTCGGCCAACCCAGAATACACGTCCAGTTCCGCCACCGCCCGCGCCACCCCCAGCAGAAGGGCCGAGGACTCCGCGATTCGGTCTCGCACGCTCACGAACAATGAATATTCAAGATCAACGGCCTTTTCGTCCGCGCCAAGGACCTTCGCTTCATACTCCTTAAGCGCCGGCGTAATGTACCGCTCTCCACTGGCCGTGGTCTGCTTGCGAATGTAATCCGCAGGTGCTTTAGCGATGTTGGCCTTCGTCACTTCGATAAAATAACCGAAGACGGCGTTGTAGCCCACCTTCAAGGAGTTGATGCCGGTTCTCGCGCGCTCTTCGGTCTCCAGGTTCGCGATCCATGTTCGGCCCTCCGCGGACGCCGTCCGCAGCGCATCCAGCTCGGCGGAGAACCCCGCCCTGATTATGCCTCCGTCGCGGAGTCCGGCCGGCGGCTCGTCGGATACCGCTCGCTCGATCAACCGGGCCACCTCACCTACCGAGGCGGCGTAGGCCTGTTTCTGCTCGGCCAGCAGTGTCAGGTCGGCTTTCGGTGTTTGATGTTGCGGGCTGCCGAGGCGGTCGCAGATCGTGCGGAGCGCTTCCGATCGACATTGTGAGAGCAGAGTGCAGATTCCGGGCAGCCGGTTGAGCGATTCCTTCAAGCCGACAAGGTCACGCGCGTTCGCAAGGCCGGCCGCGCAGCGAGAGACGAGGCGCTCGATGTCGTTGACGCCGCGGATTGCTTCACGGAGATCGCCGCGCAGTATCTCAGCGCGGGCCAGCTCCTCTACGGAATCCAGCCGCCGGTTGATGGAGCTCGGGTCCAGCAGCGGCTCTTCCACCCACCGCCGAAGCATCCGTCCGCCCATGGGGGTGAGAGTCTGATCGATGACGCCCAGCAGTGTCCGCGAGCGGCCCCCATCAGCCAATGAAGTAGTCAGCTCAAGATTCCGACGCGCGGCAGCGTCCAGCACCATGAACTCGCGCGTGGAGTACGTTCCGAGCGACGTGATATGAGCCAGCGCGTTGACCTGAGTCTGCTTGAGGTATTGGAGGACGAGCGCCGCGGCGTCCAGGCCCGCGGTGAAGTCCTCGCACCCGAATCCTCGGAGTGACTGAGTGCGGAAATGCGCCGTCAGCACATCGCGGGCGGTGCGAGAGCTCGGCCCGTCGGTGGAGGAATAGGGAGTAACGGGAGCGCCTGTCACATCCTTGATGAGCTCTGCCAGTTCGTCGGCCCCTTCCGGCACCAGGACCTCGGCCGGCTCCAGGCGGCAGATCTCCTCGATCAGCTTGTCGACCGGTCGATCACCATCCAGTTCAGTCGTCAGGAACTCGCCGGTGGATACGTCAACAACCCCAAGCCCGGCGACCGGCTCGCCCACCACAGCCGCAACCAGGTAGTTGTTGGTCTTGGAATCCAGAAGCGAATCTTCGAAGACCGTCCCGCGAGACATGACGCGGGTCACGCGCCGCTTGACCAGGCCCTTGGCAAACTTGGGGTCCTCCACCTGGTCCATCAGCGCGACGCGGAATCCCTGCCGGATCAGGCGAGCCACGTACCGCTCGGTCGCATGGTGTGGAACGCCCGCCATAGCAACCCGTGAGCCGCTGTCGTCACGGCCGGTCAACGTAATGTTCAGCGCCGCCGCAATCGTCTCCGCGTCCTCGCCGTACGCTTCGTAAAAGTCCCCCACACGCATGAGAAGGACAACGTTCGGGTGCTCAGCCCGAGCGCGAAAATACTGCAGCATCAGGGGGGTTTTGGGAACGTATGGAGCGGAAGATTCGTGCGAGTCCGGAGCGGTCTGCATAGACGCAAGTGTACCGGATTCGCCCGACCCCGTCAAGAAGATTCAGGACTGGCTTGCACGCCTGTAGGTCGATAGGGTTTTTGCCCGTCGACTCCCGCAATCGGCTGAATCGTCTGCGGTCCTTTCGATTCCGGTATGGGCGGCGCGGCCGGTCGCGGAAGTCGCTCGGAATCTGTCGATTCAGCGACTCGCAGCATCGCGCCTGGAGCGCCGCCTGGGCCGGAGGACGCTCGGAGAAGGGATGCCACATCACCAAAATCGCGAGCGCTATACAACTTTTCGCCATTCATTTTGACTTTGGGTCGGATTCCGGTTTTGGCGGCGAAGACTGTAAGCCGAGCCGCGTTTAAGCCGAACCGCAACGCGAGATCGTCGATACTCGCCAGGTGAGGAATCGCGAGCGTGACTCGAAACCACCATACGGAACCGAGAATCAAGCTCCCAGAAATCAATCCACCGATTCCGACGGCGGCGACGAATCGAGTGACATCATGCTGAACTGCAAGCGCGTGAAACCCGGCGATTAGGAAGATTGCGGCGAGAAGAACTCCCGTGCCAATGACGAATAACCACGGGGCGGTCGAATGCGCCTCCAGCTCGCCGGTAAAGTTAGGCACATTCTCTTCATCGCGGCCTTGAAGCTCTAGGGGCATCTGTTAATCCGTCAATCGATCGTTGTTCGTGATGTGTCGCGTGTAGGTTCCTGTACGGAACTGAAGGCGTCCTCGTTCTCCACCGCTGAATCCGCTTCCGCTCTCAAGAGAAGTCCATCCTTCCGTGCGGCGCTTTCGGCGGGGCGCAGTAGCTCGGCGTCGACGACCGGCCCTCCTGAGGCGCGGAGCAGCCTGCCCACGTCTTTCAAGTCGCGCGGATCATAGAGTGGACGGCCGTTGATGACCACGTTCGGCGTTATCTGCTGCCGCTCGATCAGTCGTTCGATGTCGCGCGGCGTGACGCCGTGGCGAGCCGCGAGCTCCTCGGTGGTGGCCAGCCGTCCGGTTGCCCGACGGAACCCGAAAAGCGCCAGCGCGCCGCTGATCAGCACCACTCCAGCAGCAAGCGCCGCGAAGACAACCACGAACGCAAGAGCAAAGATCGCGACCGCCGCGAGGCCCAAGAGGAGCAATGCAAATCCACCTAACTTCGACTTGCCAGCCCGCAGGTGGATCGTACCGGACACGCGCGCGCCGCCTCCGGGTTTCTCCGGCGCGGAATTCCCTCCGAAATCAGCGGGCAATTCGCACCAGGTCTTCCTCAAGACTGTACGATTGGCTACTCATGGTCTGCTTGCCAAACCTCTCAAGCTCTGTCCCTTCCATTAGCTCCCCCGTAAACCCCGTCAGGTGGGCGCGAATGGCGCGTACAGGGACCAACTTTCCGATCAGCAATTCCGGAGTCCGAGTACCACCAGGAGGACGTGTGAAATTCACAGTTTTTAGGGTTCGAGTCTGTCCAGTCAGCTTATCCGGGTCCTTCTGGCTTCGCCCTTCGACCAGGACCTCGAAGACTCGACCCACCTGCGCCCCGTTGATCTCCTGGGTAATTCCGTTCTGCAGCTCGATCAAGCGGCTAAGACGCTCGATCTTTACTTCATGCGGAATCTGGTCCGGCATGTCGGCCGCTTTCGTACCGGGACGCGGAGAATAGGCGAACATGAACGCGGAATCGAATTGCGTTTCCTCCACGAACCGCATCGTGTTCCGATACTGCTCGTCAGTCTCGCCGGGGAATCCCAACATCACGTCCGTCGTGATCGCGATTCCGGGCACCGCCGTACGCAGCTTTCGGACGATCGCGCTGTATTCCGCCACGGTATACGCGCGATGCATTCGCCCCAGCAGCTCGTCGTCAGCCACCTGAACGGGCAGGTGAACGTGCTCGCAGACTTTTGGCAGGGCGGCGATTGTTTGGATGAGTTCATCCGTGAAGTCGCGCGGGTATGGCGAGGTATACCGGATCCGCTTTATGCCGGAGATCGCGTCGATCTGTTCCAACAGCTTTGCAAACGGCACTCGCCCTTCCAACAGATTCTTGCCATAGGAGTTCACAGTCTGGCCAAGCAGAGTGACCTCTTTCGTCCCCGCTCGCGCCAGCCCTTGAATTTCCATCAGGATCTCGCTGGTCGGCCGGCTGCGCTCCCTCCCCCGCGTGAACGGTACGATGCAGAAAGTGCAGAACTTGTCGCACCCATACATGATCGGCACATGTGCCTTCAGTTTCGGCCTCCGCACCAGACTCCGCAGCGGCACATCCGACACCACCGCGCCCCTGCGCGGCGGGAGCGTTAACGCCTCGAGACCCATTCCGCGTGTCGGGTGACGCAAAATCGAATCCGGGTTTCGGATCTCGTCGTCAGTGGTCGGTCGGCCGTCAGCCGTCATCCGTCGATTTCGGATGGAAGTAACGAGGTTCGGAATCGCCGCGATATTGCCGGTCCCAACCACCATGTCCACGAACGGCGCGCGGCGCTTGATCTCGGCGTGCTCTACCTGTGCCATGCACCCGCAGACGCCTATGATCATGTCCGGGCGCGCCAGTTTCATTTCGCGCAGCTCGCCGAGCTTGCTGTAGACCTTGTCCTCAGGCTTGCGCCGCACGGAACAGGTATTGAGGAGGATTACGTCGGCATCCGCCGCCTCGTCCACCGGCCGGAATCCGATATCCTCCAGGTAGAGCGCCATCTGCTCTGAGTCTTCCTCGTTCATCTGGCAGCCCCACGTCATAATGTGGTAGCCGGGCGCTTCTTCGCTATGATTCCGTTCGCAGCTCATGCCTCATATTATACGCGGACGCAAGCCTCCCGCCGTGATAACCCGTAACTGTTCAGGAATGATGAGAGTGCAAAATCCCATCCTTCGACGATTAAACTGTCTCAGGATGAAAGGCTCGGTACGGAATCGCGTCCCATATCCCCTGACGATCGTCCCAAACCGTCATGCTGAGCCGCCGTTGCGAAGCATCCGCTTTTCGCTCTCACTATCCCTGAACTGTTACGATAACCCGGCCGCGTTGACCGTAATCTCAGTGAATGGTACAATTCGAAAAGGACCTCTCACCATGCGCCCACGAGCCGGCTTTACCCTCATTGAACTCCTGACCGTTATCGGAATCATCGCGATCCTTGCGGCGCTCCTGTTTCCGGTGTTCGCCTCGGCTCGCGGCAAGGCCCGGGAGCTTTCCTGTGTTTCAAATCTGCGCCAGATCGGGGTCGCCATCCGAATGTACGCCCAGGATTACGATGAAATCTACCCGTGGGCGGTGGATCCGACCGACAAGTACACCCCCGTCATCTGGTCCGCTCACCCGGAGTTCCAGGCCGAGATTCCATTCATGCCGTTCATGCACGAAGCGCTCCCGCCCTACATCCGCTCTAAAGACCTCTTCCGCTGCCCCTCCGATTCCGGTTACACGGTAGAGGACTTCACGGGAGTGCCGCTGGACGCGACACCCACCAGCTTCGAGAAGTTCGGCACGAGCTACAACTACCGCACGGAGATCGCCTTCCTTCGCGCTGGCGAACCATCGTTTCGGAGTCCGGCCGAGTTGAACGTGATGTTCGACGCGGCCGGAAAGTGGCATGGCGGATTAATCTTCCAGCGTATGCGCTATGACGTGCTCCACGGCGACGGCCACGTAAAGAACCTGCATCGCGATCAGATGCAGCGACTCTGGTCTCTGCCGGTCCTCTGATGGCGGCACAGCGTTTCCGAGCCCGCTGGGTGCTCCCTGTTGACGCCGAGCCCATTGAAGACGGTGAAGTTGTAATAGAAGAAGACCGGATTGTGGAGGTCGGACCAGTCCGGAACGTCGGACCGGTCGGAGCAGACGACACGCGTGACTTCGGCGAATCGGTCCTCATGCCCGGCCTGGTAAATACCCACTCCCATATCGATTACACGGTCATGCGAGGGCTGCTGGAAGACATCCCCTTCTTCGATTGGATTCGAGAACTCACATTGCGAAAAGCGGTTCTCGAGGAGCCCGACTGGATCGCGTCGGCCACGATGGGCGCCGCGGAAGCGATCGCTGGTGGAGTTACAACACTCGGCGACTGTACGGATTCCGGCGCGGCTTTGCTCGGCGCAAAAACCCTCGGTCTGCGCGGAATCATCTATCAGGAAGTCTTCGCCATCGAAGAATCCGTCTCCGTAGAGGAAACACTGAAGGAGCTCAAGCTGAAGGTCAACGCCATGCAATGGGCCGCTACGGGCACGAAACTTCGGATTGGAGTCTCCCCTCACGCGCCTTATACCGTTCGTCCGGAAGCCCTGCGCTTCGTCGCCTCTTACGCTCGATTCCACGACCTTCCGACCTGTATACATGCCGCGGAATCGCAGGCCGAAGTCGAGTGGATTCGACACGGTGGCGGCTGCATTGGCGAACGGGACGTGCGCCGCGGAATCGACTGGATGACGCCTGCCCCTGCCTGCACCACCCTGAACTTACTTCGTGCGTGTGACGCGCTGGGGCCGGATACTCTGCTGGTTCACGGCGTGCAGCTCGCCGCGGGCGACCGTCAGACTATCCGGGAGACCGGAGTTGCGTGGGCGCACTGCCCCAAGTCCAACGCGAAGCTGGGAAACGGAATTGCTCCCCTCGGTCTCCTCAGTGAGGGCTATCCCGCCGGGGAAGCCCGCATAGGACTCGGCTCAGACAGCGTCGCAAGCAACAACACGATGGATCTGTTTGAAGAAATGCGATTCGCCGTACTGGCACAGCGCGCGAGGAGCCGAAAGATTGGCGCGATGACCGCGCACCAGGCCGTGGAAATGGCTACCATCGGCGGCGCCCGCGCGCTCGGCATGAGCGATAAAGTGGGTACCCTAACGCCGGGAAAGCAGGCTGACATGATCGCCGTGCGCCTCGACGGAATCTCCGCCTCTCCCGCGCACGACCCTTACAGCGCCCTCGTCTATTCCGCCTGCGCCCGCGATGTCGATATGACCATGATTGGCGGTGAAATCCTGTATGACCGCGGCGGATTCAAGCGGATCGACTTATCACTGTACCGTGACCGCCTAATAGCCGCCGCATTAAAAGTCCGCTCGTGGAGCGCACCCGCTTGAGCGAGCATGCCGAGAACCCCGAACTGTCCGAGCGATCCGATGAGTCCGAAGATTCGGTTGCTGCAGTCCCGGTTGAAATCGGCCCACGGGAAACCGATGCGTCTTCTTCCCACCGCTTGGTCATAACTATCGGAACCCTTATTGTCGGGATCGCGGTTATTGTTTTCCTGACGCGCTACAACATGAGCGGTACGCGGTTCGCGCACGACACCTATGTCCTCAGTCGCACGCGAACGTGGGAAGAGTATCTGCTGGTCAATATCACCGGCCTTACTCTGCTCCCATTCATCCTGGTCTTCAGTATATTCCGGCAGAAGGTGGAGGATTTTGGATTCCGTCCCCCGGAAAGGCCAGGCGCCGTAATCGCTCTCGCGTTTTACGCTCTAATGTTACCGGTGCTGATTATCGCTTCGCGCCAACCCCAGTTCTTCCAGTTCTACCCAATGCAGAATCGTGCGGGCGAAGACTGGGCCTTCTTCTTCTACCACCAGCTCACCTACGGCCTTTACTTCTTTTGCTGGGAATTCTTCTACCGCGGATTCCTGACGTTTGGACTGGCGAAGGGCCTCGGATTCCCCGGCGCAATAGTGTTGCAGAGTATCGGATTTGGTATCATGCATTTCGGAAAGCCCATGCCCGAAGTCTACGGCTCATTCATCGCCGGCATCGCCCTCGGCTGGCTCGCAATGAAATCCCGATCCTTCTATCCCTGCTTCCTCCTCCACTGGGCCATAAGCGCGACGTTCGACGTCCTCACCATCGTCGCCCGCCCAGGCGGAATCTTTTGAAGGGTAAAGGAGTGGTCACCCCGTCACCCTCGCCTGTTCCTGCTCAGGGATAATGTCCGTTAATTGCTCAGGAAAAATGTCCGGGCTGGTATTACTTCCAGCGGTTGATAGGCTTTCGGCATTCCTTGAAGCAGCAGGTTCCTGAGGTTCTCAGGCTTTT
>JBKJZI010000362.1:0-4097 GCA_046715155.1 Chthonomonadales bacterium
CGCCCGCCGCAGATCAGCCCATCGTCCCATCCAAAATCGTCGTCGAGCCGGAGATCGAAGAGGGCGCAAGACTTGCTGCGCAGGCAATCCAGCCCCACCCTTCTCGCCTCCGCTTCCAGGCACCCGCCCCCGATAGTCCCAATAATCCGGCCGTCCGGAAGGAAGATCACCTTCGCCCCCGTATGCTGCGGACTGGACCCGGAAGTGGACACCAGCGTGGCCAGCGCCGCCGGCTGTTCGTTTTCAATCAGTCGGATAAGCTCGCGATATATCTGAGACACTTAACTTTCCTTTTAGAGCCTTCACGCGCTACACGCAGTGAGATTAAGAAGTACCTACACCCGTCACACCAACCGCCCGTCATCCTGTAAGGATCTGCTTTACCGCCTTTTCAGGAGAGTTTGTGCAGACACGGATTCGGTTCGAATCCGCTTCCTTCCTGCCCACCGCTTTCTCTTAGGGTAGGTCAAAATCAAGCAACTAGGTCGTACAGTCGAACCCGAAACGAATTCGTGAACTGGGTGGCCCTCGGCCGAGTGTCCGTCTTCACGGACACAATGTTTGATTCTGCGTGTCCTCGGAGGAGGACACTCGGCCGCGGGCCACCCAGCCGAGGACTTCAGTCCGTTCGGATTCGGGATCGCACCGTTTCCCCATGTCACAATCCTGGTTCACATCCCTTTCTCTTACGGCCTCAAAGGACGAATCCTCCCGGCCTCGAATAAGTTCGCGCCGCCACCAGTTGATGCTCATCGATGCTCGAACGAGAGGAGTCTTCTACATGCGATCGGTCACCATCGGCGTCCTGGGATTTGTCTGCCTCATCCTCGCATCTTCGTCCGCGTCGGGCGATCTCGTCTTCTTCGGCTCGGCGCGCGCCAACGCCATGGGCGGCGCGGGCCTGGCGCTGGTAGATCGGCGGGGCCGCAACATCACCCTAAACCCGGCTTCACTCGCGATCCTCAATCGCCGCGTACGTATGGGCCTCCCCGGAATCGGAATCCGTGCCAGCGGGGCGGCTTCGATGGAGAAGGCGGTCAAGTACATCATACGACCCCCGGACGAGAACGAGACAGCGGAGCTCGCGCGAGAGTTCGCCGCCGAGAATTCGGAAGTGGGCGGTCATCTCGAATGGGGAATCCGTATCGGACACATCGATCTGCGCGCGGGCGGCGTTGGCACCGGCCGGCTGCTGCCAAACGCGCAGTTGCGCCAGTGGGCCGCGGACAACGCCCCGCCGGAAGCGCTGGACCCGGCCAGTCCAAGCTACAACCCGGCCTATCAAGGCGCGCAGGCCGACGGAATCGGCGCCGCCGTCTACACGCTGCCGACCATCACCGTCGCCGAACGCATCTCCCCCCGCGGAAACCCGACCCAGATCGAGGCCGGCGCCCGCATCAAATTCGCCCGCGGAGTCTATTCCCACTGGATCGCGCGGCAGAGCGACCTCCTCGCCAGCAGCGCGGCGGACCCGGCGCCCGAAATGGGAGGACGAAGCCGGATCGAAAAGAAGGGTCTCGGAATCGACCTGGGGCTATTGGCCCACCCGCGTGACGTAGACAGCGGCTTCTCCACCGCCCTCCTCATCACCAACCTCATTGAGCCAAAGCTAATCTTCGACGGCACCGACGAATTCGGCAACCCCAAACGGTACGACTTCCAGCCGCGCAGCGTTGCAGTCGGCACCGCCTACGAGAAGCAGCGGATCACAGCGGCCCTTGACGCGGTAGATTTAACCGCTGCCTATGGCAATGTCCAGGCCCGGTTCGGTCTGGAATACCGCACCCGCGCCATCGCCCTCCGCGGTGGCTACTCCAGTTCCCGAGGCTTCGTAGTAGGCTTCGGTTGGGGCTTCCTGGACATAGCCTACGGCCCCCGCGTCCCAATGGAAGTGACGCATGTACTGAGGTTCTAGAGACTTACTGCGGAGTACGCGGAGGGCGCGGAGATTCCGTAGGCACACGACCGAAATCCTGGGGAAGCGTCCTGCAAGTGGAGACGGATTCTGCAGGGATCCTGTTGGACGGTCGTCCTTGACGTCATTCTGAGCAACTAATGGCCGCTCGCCATGGTTCGATGAAGAAACCCCGGCGACCCGTCATTCTGAGACAGCCTTACCGTCGAAGAATCCGCTTTTAGGTCGCTATTTTCAGGAGAGACGGTTTTATCGTCGAAGAATCCGGCGACTTGGCCTTACGCAGACCTTGCAATCGTCATGCCTACCCTCATATTGACAACGCGGTTTTCGGCGGATTCGCAGGCGCTCTGGCGGGCGGCGGTGCGGCGCGGATGGGATGTGCGGCGGTTGAGCGGATGGCGCGTGCCGGGCGATCTGAAGAGCGCAACGGAACCGGTGATCTATGCTGAGGCGATTGTCGCTCCGGTTATTGCGGAGCAATTCGGAATTGAGCTACTGGATCCGCCCCTCGATTGGCTAGCTCGATTGCCGGAGGAATACCGAAAGCGCGACATTCGTTTGAGCACGCTCGGAGAGGCGCGGAAATCGCTGGACCCCATATTCGTCAAACCCCCCAACGACATAATCTTCCCCGCTCATGTTTATCACGGGCAAGCCCTGCCAGCTCACTTACCAGAAGAAACACCGGTTCTGTTGGCCGAGATTGTCGAATGGGAGGTCGAGTTCCGCTGCTTCGTGCAGGATCGGCGTATGCTTACATATTCGATCTATCTGCGGGGCGGCGAACTGCAGGATGAAAGCGGCTATGCGTCGTCCGAGGAAGAGATTCAACAAGTACTGGCGTTTGTAAGCACGCTACTTGCCGACCGTCGGGTTGAATTCCTGGACGCAACTGCGATGGACGTTGGAATCATCGCGGGCCGCGGTTGGGCCGTAGTCGAGCAGAACTCCCCTTGGGGCGCGGGGATCTATGGATGTGAGCCCGACGCAGTTCTGACGATCCTACACCGTTCTAGCCGGAAGTCAAATACGAGGGAAGTCGATCACGCTTCAGGCGTGTAGTCGAGGATACTGTCGAAGCGCGCGGAGAAATCGCCGTCGCGCTCATTCTTCGGCCGCACTCCAACAGCTATACGTGATTCCTCAATTCAGGGCTTAGGTTCCGCGAGAACCTTCTCGATCTGTGCGACGACCTCCGGGCTACCGGGGTCGGTTCGGAACGGAATCCGCGCTACCACCTCGCCCTTCCGGTTAATCAGGAACTTGGTGAAGTTCCATTCGATATCACCGGCGAACTTCGGATTGGTCTCCTTACCAGTCAGATAGGCGTATAGCGGGTGCTGGCCATCGCCCTTCACCACGATCTTGGAGAACATCGGGAAGGTGACCCTGTACTTGGTCGAACAGAACTCCTTGATCTCCTTGTCCGATCCCGGCTCCTGCTTCCCAAACTCGTTTGCCGGAAACCCAAGGACCACAAATCCCCGCGCCCGGTACATCTCGTAGAGATTCTGAAGGCTCGCGTACTGGGGCGTCATTCCGCAGAAGGACGCGACGTTCACCGCCAGAATCACGTCCCCGCCGAACTTTCCGAGACTAACCGGGTTCCCGTCGATATCCTTCACGGTAAAGCTCAAAGCCGGCGGAGTCGGCGCCGGCGGCTCGACTCTGGTCACGGGAGATACAGCCGGTTTCTTCGCTTGTCGTGTGGCTTGATCCATTGATTTCAAAAAGTCCCCGGCGTTCTGGTAGCCCGGTTCGGTTCGGTACACCACCTTGCCTTTTGCGTCCATAAAGATGACAGTCGGAATTGCGTCAATCTCGTACTTGGCAGCCAGCGCCCGTTGTTTGTCGATATTGATCAGCAGCGGAACGAACTTCTTCGAACGGGCCACCACGGTCTTGTTCTGGTATGTGGTTTTCAGCATCTGCTTGCAAGGCCCGCACCATTCCGCCCAGAAGTCGGCCATGATAAGCTTCTTCTCTTTGGCGGCAACCTTCACAGCCTTCTCATACGATTCCGACCACGCGATCGGCCCGTGCTTCTTAGCCGCGCCCTTATCCGGACCCGCCCCCGCCGCCGCGATTAATCCCACCAAAACCCCGCTAGCCGCAGCGGCCCGCATAATCATACTCAATTGAATTCTCCTCATTGTCAGGAATCCAACACGGTTTAAGG
>JBKJZI010000363.1:0-8940 GCA_046715155.1 Chthonomonadales bacterium
GAGGGGGAGGGGTTGGCGGGACGGGTTCTGGCAAAACTGGGTGTGGATCTCGAGCGGACGCGGCGCGAGGTGATGGCGCTGCAGGATACCGACAGCACCGGCGGCGGGCACGCGACGGGCGCGGGCAAGCAGCAGCGCTCGCGGACCCCTACTCTGGACGAATTTGGTCGGGACCTGACAGACCTGGCGCGCAACGAAAAGCTGGACCCGGTGGTCGGGCGGCATACTGAGATCGAGCGGGTCATACAGATTCTCTCGCGGCGGACGAAGAATAACCCCTGTTTACTCGGGGAGCCGGGTGTCGGAAAGACGGCGATTGCCGAGGGGCTGGCGCAGCGGATCATCACTGGGGATATCCCGGAGACGCTCAAGGAGCGGCGCATCGTCTCACTGGACCTGGCGGGGCTGGTGGCGGGGACCAAGTACCGCGGCGAGTTCGAGGAGCGGATGACGCGCGTGATGGAAGAGGTCCGCAAGGCGCAGGGCGAGGTGATCCTCTTCATCGACTAGCTGCACACGCTGGTGGGCGCGGGCGCGGCCGAGGGCGCTATCGACGCATCCAACATCATGAAGCCGGCCCTCTCTCGGGGAGAGCTGCAGTGCATCGGAGCGACGACGAACGACGAGTTCCGCAAGTACATCGAGCGGGACGCGGCGCTTCAACGTCGGTTCCAGCCGGTCAAAGTCTCCGAGCCCACTGAGGATGAGTGCATCCAGATCCTAAAGGGACTCCGGGACCGCTACGAACAGCATCACCGCGTCAAAATCACCGACGAAGCACTCATCGCCGCCTCACGACTCGCCAACCGCTACATCACCGACCGCTTCCTGCCCGACAAAGCCATCGACCTCATCGACGAAGCCGCCTCCCGCGTACGCCTCCAATACGCACTCCCCCCAGCCGACCTCCGCCAGGCCAAAGTCGAACTCACCGGCGTCCAAAAAGAACTCGCCTCCGTCAGCGCCAACAACCAGTACGAACGCGCCTACGAACTCCAAACCCAGGAAAAGAAACTCACCGAAACCATCGAAACCCTCGAAGAAGACTGGAAATCCAAACGCGAAGAAATCAGCCGCGTAGTCACCGAAGACGACATCGCCAACATCGTCCAATCCTGGACCGGAATACCCGTCTCCCGCCTCGTCGAAGCCGAAACCCAAAAACTCCTCCGCATGGAAGACGAAATCCACAAACGCATCATCGGCCAACACGAAGCCATCGTAGCCGTCTCCAAAGCCGTACGCCGAGCCCGCTCCGGCATGAAAGACCCCAAACGCCCAATGGGAACCTTCATCTTCCTCGGCCCCACCGGAGTAGGCAAAACCGAACTCGCCCGCGCACTCGCCCAATTCCTCTTCGACAGCGAAAACAACCTCATCCGCATAGACATGTCCGAATACATGGAACGCTTCGCCGTCTCCCGCCTCGTAGGAGCCCCCCCCGGATACGTCGGATACGAAGAAGGCGGCCAACTAACCGAAGCCGTCCGCCGCAACCCCTACAGCGTCATCCTCCTCGACGAAGTAGAAAAAGCCCATCCCGAAGTCTTCAACATCCTCCTCCAGGTAGCCGAAGACGGACGCCTCACCGACTCCCAGGGCCGCGTCATAGACTTCAAAAACGCCGTCCTCATCATGACCTCAAACATCGGCGCATCCCGCATCCAGCGAGAACAAGGCATCGGCCTCAGAAACGCCCTCGCCGCCGCCGACGAAGACGCCCGATCCTACGACGCCATGAAAAACCGCGTCATGGACGAAATGAAAAAAACCTTCCGCCCCGAATTCCTAAACCGCATAGACGAAACCATCGTCTTCCACCCCCTAACCTCCGGCGAAATCCTCCAAATCGTCGACCTCATGGTAGCCCGCGTAGCCATCCAGGTCCGCACCAACGGCCTCGAACTCGTCCTAACCGACGAAGCCAAAGAACTCCTCGCCAAAGAAGGCTTCGACCCCGCCTACGGAGCCCGGCCATTGCGAAGAGCCGTCCAACGCCTAGTCGAAGACCCATTATCCGAACAATTCCTAATGGGCATCTTCAAAGAAGGCGACATCATCAAAGCCGAAGTAAAAGACGGCGACATCGTATTTAGTAAGGGGAAGAAAAAGGACCTGGTAAAGCAGGAAGAAGAGACCCCCCCAGAACCCGAACCAGCCCCAGTGTAAGCTGATGGTTGATGGTTGATGGTTGAGAGTTAAGAGTAGCCCCGGAATTCCTCTCGGAATCCGGGGCTCTTTGTCTGACAACAGCTATTTGAAGAACTGGCCGTTGCGTTCGTGGCCAATTAGGGCGAAGGGGCCTGACGACGCTCCGATGGGATCGGAGACGATGGAGAGATCGCCGACGGTGGCGCTCCACTCCATGCGGGCCGTGTTGTAGATAAACTGGCCCTCGAATCCGCCGTAAACCGGATCGGTATTGCGGATATTAACGCGCTGGTTCTTCCCTTTCCATTCGACCAGGAACGAGACGGTTGCCGGTACCGGCGGCGGGCCGCCACCGAAGATCGCGTTGATGATGTTTCCGTAATCAAGGACGGGCAGGTTCTTCGCTTCCAGTGTTGCGTAGCCTTTTCCGAAGTTGACGTCGATTCCGCTCTCCGGAATTGGCATGGTCCAGAACAGGCCGGTGGGAGGAAAGGTGGACGGGTTGAAGTCATGGATCTGGGGGCCCGGACCGGGCTCATAGACGTCGAGTCATATGAAGGCGAAGGCCCCGTGGTGCATCTTGCCGTCGAGTCCCCGATATTCACCTAAGATGAACCGCATGTCCGAGAAGATGGAGGGCAGGCGGCGGACTTCGCCCGTGGCCCGGTTAGTCCGGGTTACCGGCACGTCCACGTAGGTCATGCCGACGAAGCCGTTGAAGTCGGTGATGACATTCGGCTCGGCGTCGGGCGGGTCAAGGCCCGAGCCCGGCGGCCCAGGAGCGAACACGTGAAATCCGCCTCCCAGGAGGGGCGTGCCGCCCGGGATGGGCCGGGGTTCGCCTTCGGCGGCAGCATGTGCCGCTCCAGGTAGCCCAAGACCATATGCGGCCGCCGCGCCGACCGCCGTTTTGAGCAGCATCCGCCTCGACAGTGCACGTTCCCACGAGAGGCCACGGCTTGCGGCTTGGGGGAGAAGGCTTCGCGCTCGAGCTTCCCTTTTTTCCGACAGAAGTGATCTTTGAATAGCCTTGTAGTTCAAGGTACTTTCCTCTCCGGGCCGGCTCGGCCCCGAAAGTCCTCCGCGCAGTTGTAGAGGACGGCTGTACCACTGCAAGAACAGCGCACACTTGTTATTTGCAGGACTTTCAACTGTTAGGTTCGTATTCATGAGTTAGTTGTCCTGCAGTAGGACGATTCAATTGAGAAACTGACGTATAGATAGCCCTTCTTGCGCTTAATGTTCGCTCCCCTGTCACGCAACCGTCACGCTAAATCCTTATAATTTGCTCGGCTGCATCCAATACGGCTTGCGTGTTGGAACTTTGCACTGGAGGACCATGAGCGATGAAACGATACGAGATTGATTCCGCACGCACTCGACGCGTCAACCGGCGAGAGTTTCTGCGAGCGGCGGCCGGAGGAGCGCTTGCCGCGTCAGGTCTTTATGGTTGCGGCGGTGGCGGAGGAAACGGAGGTGGAGGCGGCGGAGGGAACGTTTTGCCGTGGGCGATGCGCCAGGCCACCTTCGACGCGGTAGACCAGAAGATCGCCAACCTAACCGGCGCAGACGATACCTCACGACGCCAGGAGCTCCTGGCATTTCTCCAGAGCCGGCCCGAGTTCGAGGCTGCAGGCGAAGAGACGGACGCCACGATTTGGGCGCGATTTACGGACGGACGGCTGTATCTGCTGATCGCAAACCGCGACTTTCCCATGGAGGGCGAGGTGAGGGCCGCCCAGCACCCGATCAGGCGCTCTCCACCTGCCGAGCTTCCGGAGCGAATAAAGTTCCGCCTGCTGGCGGGACTGGAGCCGCAGATTCCAACAGCCGTCCCCCAACTAAAGGGCTACCTGATTGGACGTGGATACCAACCGGCCGCCAATATGGGGACCGGCACGATCTATGACCTTAAACGCGTGATCGGCGATGGTGTTTTTTACCTCGGTGGCCATGGGGGAACGGGAAAGAACAGCGCGGGCGTGTCTGTGTTCGGCGTTACCTCGGCCACGGAGATTTCCAATTCCCATGACGCGCTTTTGCGGGATGATTGGGACAAGGATCGCATCGTCTACGCGCGGCCGCTCCGCCCCGGCCTGAGAGGTCCTCTGAAGAAGTTCTATTGTGTCACCTCTGAGTGGGTCAAGGAATACTGGCGGTTCGGGCCAAACAGCCTTGTCTACATTGATGCCTGCAGCAGCGCCAACGACCCGCTTGCAGCTCCCTTCTCGCAGGAGTGCATCAACCAGGACGCGGGTGTGTATGTCGGCTGGACGATGCCATCGTATGGGCAGCGGATGAATGAGGCTGCGTTGTACGTATTCGATCGTCTGCTCGGTTACAACGACTTCGAGCGGGAATCCCCTCCGCAGCGGCCCTTCGACTACCAGGCCGTCAAGATCGATATGGCGGACGAGAATCCGAGGCTCGACAAAGTCCATGTCGTGGTCACACAGGACTTCCAGTATGACGCCGAGTTGGTATTCAAGCCTGGCAGTCAACCGCCTCCCGGTCCTTCCGGGCTGCTCAACCCGAGCATCCAGTATATGGACGTAAATGAACGCACGGGCTATCTGCACCTCATCGGCAAGTTCGGCGAGGAGCCGATCGTGGACGGAATAGGCCGCGTCACGATCAACGGCATCCAGCGGCCCTATACCGAGTGGAAACCAGAGGAGATCGTAGTCGACTTACCGGTGGACGGCCCGGCTTCCGCCGGCGATGTGATCGTTTACAACCGTGATCGAAAAAGCAATCCACGTCGACTGACGGATTGGCGCGGGCGATTCACTGTGTCGTTTAAGGCGGGAGCGTTCGAGTGGGGCGGACCCATTGATCTTCACTTTCGCGCTGACATTCACTCCTTCCGGCTCCAACCTGGAGAAGACCCCGTGTACCGCATTGCGCCATTCTGGGCTGCCCCCGATTCGAAGGGCACATTCAAGGCGCAGGGCGAACAGGGCAACACCAAATGGCACGGCGAGGCCCCGCTTCGTCCCTCCTATGGCACAGGCGGCGTTTCGGAGGATAGCATCTTTCTGTGCAAAGGGGAGTTCGACCCGGAGAACAGGAAGCTGCGAATGGTCCTGGCTATTGCCTGCCTTAAGGGAGGCCTGAAGGTTACCGGTGGAGATCCCCCTGTGACGTTTGACCTTCCGGCAGCCGCCGGCTGGGACGATGGACCGTTGTCTGCGCAGGATGCGACGCCTGCGATCTATATGGAAACAAGTAGCGATTTCGTCATAGACGGAGATGTGCGCTTCTATCCTGAGCCCGACGGAACGAGCGTGGTCTGGAATTTCATTACGCCTACACACGCGCCGGATCCGCAGGCCGAGCGAAGTCCGCGACGGTGAGAGTTACTCGGAATCCTATGGAGAAAAAACGATGCTGAAGATAACAGCAGGGATAATTCTGGCATTGGCGCTGCTGGTAGCGGACGGGCCATCGATGGCGCAGAAGAAGAAACCGGAGGTTAAGCCGGGGGCGGCGAAGGCGAAGAAGACGCCGAAAAAGGCGGGACCGAAACAGGGACCGGCCGTCCAAATGCCGGGTGACAACGGCAAGGTTGGCGTGAACTATCGCCTGGGCGCGCGCGGCGAAGAGCTCGTCTTCACGCTCGAAAAGGCCGAATTCGCGAGCCGGGCGGTCCTGGCCGATTCGACACTCTTCGCAAATCCGGGCCAGCGTCTGCTGATCCTGTCCTATGCGGTTCAGAATCCGGCGAATGCCGATAGGTTTTTCTTCAATCAGTCGTTTTCACTGACGGCTGTATCACCCGATAACAAGAACTTCGTTTGCGAAAGAGCCGGCATTCACCCCGACCGGCGCGACAACCTCAGCCTGCAGCTCAAACCGGCGCAAAAGGTCCGAGCGCTCGCAGTCCTTCAGATTCATCCGAAGGGACCGGTCAACAAACTCATCGTCCAGCGAGGTATGGGTACGCCGGTCCTTCGTTACGACCTTCGCGACAAGGTGAAACCATTTGCAGGGGCGTTTGCGAGCGATGACGGCCTCGATGTGCTCGAGGTTGGCAAAGCGAAACTGTCCGTTCCATTCGAATTGGGCCCGTTCGACATCAACGTTGAAAAGACCGAGGAGAGTACGACCGCGGTTGACGGAATCGACCCGGAATCCGGCAAAAAGCTCATCATGGCGACGGTCTCAGCTAAGAATGCCGGTAAGCAAAGCCAGATCATGCACGGATCTATTCTCGCCGCCAGGTTGCTGGATGAAAACGGGGAAGAGATAACGTTCCGCGTCATGGCGAAGATGAGCAGCGGCGATAGTTTCAATCAGATGCTCGAGCCGGCCCAACAGGTGCGATTCCGTCTGTTCTTCGAAGCCGGAAGCCGCTCGAAGCCAGTATCATTGGCATTGAAGGAGCAATCGTCGTCGCGCAGCGTCGCCGTCGCGCTCGAACCCGCAAAATGAACCTCGGATACGCGCCGTCTTTGCGGCGAATGCACATATGAGCTATCTCTGCAGCTCGGGGACCCAGGCCGTGGTTCGGCCGGCGATGGTTTCGCGGATGATGGGTTTGCCGCCGATGGCAGGAATCCGTTTGCCTCGTGACCAGCGGTGGTGGAAGAGCCAGGTCTTCGGGAATCGGCGCTTGTTGGCATTGACGCCGACCGCGGTGTCGAGAATCTCCTGAATCGACCGGCGGAGGGCGGCGGATTCCGTCTGGGACAGCGAGGCGGCGGGACGGGAGGGGCGGATTCCGGCGTGGTAGAGGGCTTCGTCGGCGATCCAGTTGCCGATTCCAGCAAAGAGTTTCTGGTCGAGGAGCAAGCCTTTGATGGGAGCATTTCGTCGCAGGAACAGCTCGTGTAGGGCATCCGGTGCCGGGAGATCGAGCCAGGCGTCGGGGCCGAGGGCCAGAATCCGCGGATCCTGGGTGGGATCGCCGGCCAGCCAGAGACGGCCGAAGCGCCGAGGGTCCGTGAACACGAATCTTCTTCCGGAATCCGTCCGGAGGATCAGTTTGGCGAACCGCGGCGAACCGTCGGCGTCATCCAGCGGCGCTTCTCCGTGAGCGATCAGACGAGGACCGGGGCGGGCGTTTAGAGCCCGAATCCAACCACTCATACCCAGGTGGCCCATAAGGGCCGGGCGGTCCTCAAGCTCGAGCCACAAGTATTTGCCCTTCCTCCCTACTTCTTCCACGGTGGCACCCTCGACAACTTCCCGCAACGCTCCAGCGGGGATTCCGCTCAGGACGAGAGGGGCTTCAAAGAACTCGGCGGCGGCGATCCGTCGGCCCCGCAGCGCCTTCTCCAGTTTACGGCGGACGGATTCCACTTCCGGCAGCTCTGGCAATGGCACACCTCCAAACTGATTATATCCGGGTCACGAATTGCAATGGGAGCGGTGTTTTGCTATTATGGTGACGCTGGCAGAGCCGGTGTGGAACGACCTCATGACTGAGGAGGGTTTGAGACGATGAGTATGCTCCCCGTGGTAGTGGCTTGCGCGGTCCTGCTCTTGATAGCCTATCGGTTGTATGGGCCGGTACTGGCTCGCCTGCTGCATCTCGACCCGAAGCGGCCCACTCCGGCGGTGGAGATGGCGGACGGGGTGGATTACGAGCCTATTGAAGCCAAGTTCCTGATCAGCCAGCACTTCTCGGCCATCGCGGCGGCGGGGCCGATCGTCGGGCCGATTCTGGCCGGAATCTACTTCGGGTGGGTGCCGGCGATCTTGTGGATTCTGGTCGGGGCGATCTTTATCGGCGGCGTGCACGACATGACGTCGCTGGTGGCGTCCATCCGGCATAAGGCCCGGTCCATCGCCGAGGTCGTGCGGGACAATATGAGCCGGCGGGCGTACGTATTGTTCCTCTCCTTCATCTGGATTGCGCTGGTGTATATCGTCGTCGCGTTTACGGACGTGACGGCGCGATCATTCGTCGGGCAGCAGACGCTGGAGAACGGGGAGGTGGTGAGCGGCGGCGGAATCGCGACCTCTTCCCTGCTCTACCTGGGGCTGCCATTGATAATGGGGGTGCTGCTCCGATATACGAAGCTCACGCTCGGGTGGGCGACGGTGATCTTCCTACCGCTTGTGGGACTGACGATCTGGGTGGGGCAGAAGATTCCGCTCGACGTCGGGGCGATATTGGGTATGGACTCAGAGACGGCAGTGAAGTTTTGGGACGTGTTTCTGCTGGCGTACTGCTTCCTGGCGGCCCTGATTCCGGTGTGGCTCTTGCTGCAGCCTCGCGGGCACCTAGGCGGATATTTTCTGTTCGTGGCACTGATCGGCGGGTCGCTCGGGCTCATTTTTGGCGGGAAAGCGATTCAGTATCCGGCGTTTACCGGGTGGTCGCATGAGAAGGGCGGGGCGCTGTTCCCCATGCTATTTATTACCATTGCGTGCGGCGCGTGCTCCGGATTCCACTCGCTCATTGCCAGCGGAACGACCTCCAAACAGCTCAAGAATGAGATGGACGCGAAGCCGATCGGGTACGGGACGATGCTGCTGGAGGCGATGGTGGCGGTAATCTCGCTGGCGACGGTGATGATGCTTGCGACGAACTCGCCCCTGCTCACCAGCCCGAAGCCGAACTTCATCTACGCCAACGGAATCGGCAGCTTCATGAGCGTGCTGGGCGTACCGATGGTGTTCGCGGTGACGTTCGGGCTGATGGCGTTTACGACATTCGTTTATGACACGCTGGATGTCTGCACGCGGCTGGGTCGATTCATCATTCAGGAGCTGACCGGCTGGGAAGGCGCGAAAGGTCGATGGGGCGCTACGGCGCTCACCGCATTCGTCCCGCTCATG
>JBKJZI010000364.1:0-9390 GCA_046715155.1 Chthonomonadales bacterium
GAATCAAAGAAGCCCTCCGGATCGATCCGGAGGGCTTCTTTGATTCACTTTTCAGCTATGTCGGCCGTTACCTCCAGGACTTCCCGAATGCTCTTGCTGAGCCGTGATGCGTCTGTTTTTGGCACCGACGCGGGGATCTCCGCCACACGCTGCGGGCGGGTATGGCGCGCGATCCGCATGCGGTCTTCGGGCGGCATTCCTGAGAACTTAATCCCCGCGTTTACCCCGAAGCTCTGTCCATCAGGTCCTTCAACTTGCACGATGACGGACTGGACCCGGATCGGCATCGGGTCGCCGGGAAGGTTGAAGTAAAGATCGAGTTTGGTCCCCGAGGGAGTCTCGTTTAGCAGCCGAAGGCGCATTCCGCTTTCGCTGATGTCCAGGCAGACCCCCATGCCCTCGCCACTTTCCGTGCTATAGTTCACGGGGAATCCACCGGTAACTCGAGGAGTCTTCCGCCGGTCGATGCGAGTGTAGAGTGGCGGCATGTGCAGCCAGAGGATCTCCTCCGAGCGCTTCATGACCACGGACTCCGAGTGGTACCGGCCGTCGGCCGCTTCCAGGATGCACTGCAATAGCGTTCCCTGGCGCCAGGACGGGAGTGAGTGACCGTTCGAATAGCAGAGCTTTACGCGGAGTTGGTCATCGCCCTGCGCTTCGACGAGACCAAAAACTGCTCCCGCGCCGTCTTTGGTATACAGCTCGACGGCGGACTGGAGCTCTACGGCCGGGGCCGACTTCTGTTTGCCTTTTAAGTTCATAATTGCTCCCACTCGACCCGCTACCGGACGGGCCGGCTGATGGATGGGCGGGGAAACGTCCGGATTATCTTGCCATGATTAGTACGGAAACCACGGGCGACCGTGCAGTCAATAATGAGGGTTCCGGCAATTCTAACAGTGTTCGGCTGGATAAGCTGATGGCGGAGCGCAAGCTCGCCCCGAGCCGAGAGCGAGCTCAAGCCATGATCTCCGGCGGCATGGTCACGGTCAACGGAGTCGCCGCCGAGAAGCCAAGCCAGCAGGTTGCCGCGGATTCCGACATCGAAGTGCTCGGCGACGTAAACCCGTATGTCGGCCGAGGGGGGCTTAAGCTGGAAGCCGCGCTGAAGCACTTCCGAATCAACGCCACCGGCCTTCATTGCCTGGATGTCGGCGCCTCGACGGGTGGATTCACGGATGCTCTACTTCAACGGGGCGCTTCGAAGGTGGTAGCGATCGAGGTCGGTCACGGGCAGATGGCGGAATCAATGCGGATTGATCCGCGGGTCGAACTGCGGGAAGGAGTTAACGCCCGCTATCTCTCGCCGGAGCAGTTCGAGCGCCCATTCGACCTCGCATTGATCGACGTGTCATTTATTTCGTTGACCTTGATTCTGCCCGCAGTCGCTCCCCTTGTTCGCCCAGGAGGTTACATCATCGCCCTGGTCAAACCGGAGTTCGAAGCAGGGCGAGAGAATGTCGGAGCAGGCGGAATCGTGCGTAATGAGGACGCGCGGTGGTTCGCGCTCAAGAAGGTGGTCAACTTCGGCCGCGAAGAGCTGGGCCTCGAAGTCCGCGGCACCATGCGCTCACCCGCCGTCGGCGGAGGTGTCAACCGCGAATTTTTCGCGTGCTTCCGGGTAAAGGCGGAGAATCTAACTGCGGAGGGCGCGGAGGAGCGCGGAGGATGACCTGATTAGAGTATGGAGGTGTGGGAGTCTCAGACCGATACGTCCCACTCATCAAGTCCGCCACACCACCACACGAAATCTCCGCGTTTCTCCGCGCCCTCCGCAGTTAGATTCTCTGTATTAACGTCCCGGAATCAGGTAGCCTGGGAGCCAGCGACTGGCCTGCGGCGCTACCATGTCGGCGCTTTTGTTTCCAGCGAGGCTCAGCGCTATCACCAACGGGAACCGGCCAGGAGGGGCGCCGCCCGGTATAAGTCCCCGAGCCCCACGCCTCACCGCAACTCAGCATGTCGAAGCGCGTGAACCGCTCCATTGCCGAGCTGAAGGTCAAATGGCCCTGTAGACGCGTGTCATAGCCGCGTCTGCCGTCAGCCGTTTTCATGCGGGCCGTTCCGCTGAGGCGCATGGTCTGAGTTGCCGGATTCTCCACCTCTAGTTTCAGGGTGGACTCCGCTACTTCTGTCTGGTCCCAGTGGTTTGGCTCGCCGCGTACATTGTCCACGAGGTGGTATCGAACCAAACGCTCCGAGACCGCTTTGGGAACTGGGACGGAGACGCCTTTTCGCCAGGCTTGCGGAATCAACGACTTCATTTCGTCACGAGTGAGCCACATGTGATCGCGGCCGGTGGCGTTATTAGGCGTCCATTTTCCGGGCTCCTGCGGAAGCGGAATCCGTGTATAGACGTTAAGTATCAGTCCTCCTTCCGGCGGCTTGCGCTCAAAACGAGCGTCCGGGCGGGCAGGTGATTCTGATAGAACCGCGTGCTTCGGGCCGGCGTTCCACTGCTGGAGGGCGGAGCGAAGGAGCTCGAGGGTACGCCCCGGATAAGGATGGAATCCGCGGGAGCCGAGATGACGGCCGTCAGCAGTGCAGGCGTACACTCCTTGCCGGGTACTGTCACGCGGAGTTGACCTCAAATGGCCCTGGTCCATTACTTTCCAGAAAAACGCACCCTCGGCATCCTCCTGCCGATGGAGGTACCACTGGTCGCCCGCATACGTGATGAAGTTGTCTTTGAGAATCCGAATGATTTCAGGGTTGGAGAAGACGAGCCGACGGCCCGATACGCCGTTGTTTCAAGTGCAGCCCAGCGGGTGGCCGTCCATGATCCACATGAATATCGGCTTACCCTCCCGCGCAGCCGCTCGGCGGGCTTCGGTCAGGTCCGTTATCCACGGAATCTCTGTCCACCGTTCCCCTTCTCCCTGCGGGGCGACCGCCGCATGAAGCGCCTTAAACGTGGAGGCGTCCAGGCTCGATGTGGCGAATCCGGGCACGTCTACACTTCCAAGCTTGCAGCCAGTGTCGGCAACTGACGCTGAGAGTACGATTCCGGCAATTGCGGCCGTGATGAACTTCAAACTTCATTCCTCCGGTATAGATAGTACTGGTGGGCTATAAACGGTAAGAGTAACTAACCGGGACGGCTTCTGTCTATTCTTAAGATGTATTCTCCTATAAAAAGGTGACCGGATGACAATTATTCGCGGCTCTTTCGCACTCTTGTTCGGATTCGTTCCGATTAGCCACGCCATCGGACAGGGAGCAGCGCTGCCTTCGACCGACGACAAGCCAATTCGCGGGATCATGTTTCCGGCGGTCTCGCCCGACGCTAAGACAATTTGTTTCAGTTATCTAGGTGACCTCTGGACCGTCAGCGCTGAGGGCGGGCGGGCGGCGCGACTCACCGTGCATGAAGCCCATGACGGATTCCCCCGCTATTCTCCGGACGGCCGCTGGATCGCCTTTTCCTCCAACCGCCACCCGGCGACCATATACAACTACGACATCTACGTGGTCCCATCCGGCGGTGGCATGGCCCGCCGCGTCACATACAACACGATCAACGATTACCCTAGCGACTGGTCACCGGACGGCACTCGAATTCTATTTCAATCCATGCGCAACGTGAGGACTTGGCAGCAGTACGCCGTAGAGGTCAAGACCGGCACCGTAAAACAGCTCACCGACGACCCGATGTACTTGCGCTACGGCGTCTGGTCTCCTGATGGGACGATCATCACATACACGCGCGCCGGGAGCATCGCGACGTGGACGCGCCCCAAGTATAAGGGCTCTGCCAACATGGAGCTCTACTCGAAGAACCTGGCCACCGGAAAAGTCGCGCGCCTCACGGATTATGAAGGCATGGACCAGTGGCCAATGTACTCTCGCGATGGTAAGACCGTCTATTACGTCTCAGACCGCCTTTCCCCCGGAGTGCCGAACGTGGTTTACGGACCCAGCACGGGTGGCAAACCGAATCCCCTCACTAAACTCGCCAACGGGGCCGTGCGGTGGCCAAGTATCGCTCGTAATGGCGAGCTCATAGCATACGAGCATGATGGGGAGCTCTATACGATCGGCACGAGTGGCGGCCAACCGCGAAAGCTCCGGATATTGGCGCCGACAGACGATAAGGAAAACCAGGTTTCCCGCCTGAACCTGACCAATGGAGCGACGGAAGTAGAGGTCTCGCCTGACGGAAAGACTCTGGCGCTGGTGGCACGCGGAGAGATTTGGACAATTCCGGCCGATAAAGGTGGCGACGCGACTCGCCTTACGGATAATCCGGCCAACGACTATGACATCTACTGGTCGCCGGACGGGAGTAAGCTGGCGTTCGTGTCAGACCGTAACGGACAGTTCGACATCTTCACGCTGGACCTCAAGACCAAAGAGCTGAAGACGATCTCAGCGCACGGCGACGATGAGAATACGCCGAAGTGGTCGCCGGACGGAAAGCGCATCGCCTTCCTGAGAAGCGGGACAACGGGCGGCCTCTACATCATGAATGGCGACGGAACCGGGGAACCCCGCCGCGCAGCGGAATCGCTCGGCAACAACATGTTTGGACCGGGAATGTACGCTGCCGGCATCTCCAGCTTCAACTGGTCGCCGGATGGAAAGTGGCTCGCCTTTTCGCGCACGGATTCCCGGCACATCGAGGACCTCTGGCTGGTTCCTGCCGATGGCGGGCAGCCTCGGAATATCACCTATTACCCCGGACGCAACAATAGCCCGGAGTGGAGCTCCGATGGCAAATACTTGTTGTTCCTTTCTACGCGCGACCGCGCCACGAGTATGGACTTGTACGCCCTGCCTCTGAAGCGAGAGAAAACTAGCGAAGAGGAAGAAGCCGCGAAGCCCGCTGCCAAGCCGGAAGAAAAGGCGGCGGAGAAGAAGCCCATAGTCGTGGAGATCGAGTTCGAGGAGATTGAGGACCGCGTGAAGAGACTGACGACCCAGGGAGTGTCAACCTTCAGTTTCGCGCCGGATGGGAAGTCGGCAGTCTTCGTCTCCGCTTCTGCCGGCCCGCCTGACTATTGGTCGGTTCCAGTAAAAGGCGGTACCGTACAGAGACTGACCACTGCCGGTGAGGGAACGATGGCGCCGAGGTTTCCTTCCGAAGGGGCGAAGTTTTATGCTCTAGGCGGTGGTGGCACGATCAAGTCGTTTCCAAGGGCCGGCGGGGGCGGGACGATCGTGGCCTTCGCTGCAAACATTAAGCTGGACCGCCGAGCGGAAACGGCGCAGGCCTTTAATGAGTATTGGAGGCGGCTAAAGGTCGGATTCTACGACCCGGCGATGCACGGCGTCGATTGGGCGGCTATACGGAAACGGTACGAGCCGCTGCTGGCAGGCATCGGCGCCCCGGAGGATTTCGGCAACATTCTGAATGAGGTGGTCGGCGAACTTAACGCATCTCACACCGAGGTGATCGCGGCGAATCCGTCGCCTGGACCTTCGACCGCGGAGCTCGGATTGTTCTATGATCAAGAATATGCGGGCTCAGGAATCCGCATCAAAAGTTTCATGCCCAAAGGACCGAACGACGACCTCGGCCCGAAGATCAAGCCAGGCGAATATATCCTGCAGGTCAACGGCCAAGACGTTTCATTTAACGATGAGTTTTATGACACTTTGCTTGACCGGGCGGGCAAGAACGTCGAGCTCCTGGTGAACGCGACGCCCTCGAAGGAAGGCGCGCGGACGGTCAAGCTCAAGGCCATAACGCGAGTGGAGTGGTTTGACCTCGAGTACGAACAAAGAGTGAAAACCGCACGGGACAAGGTTGAGAAACAGTCGGGCGGCCGGTTGGCCTACATCAATATCCGGGCCATGAGTCAGCCGGCTTTGAAGCGGTTGGAGCGCGAGCTGTGGGGCAAGACGCAGGAAAAGGAGGGCCTGGTCCTTGACATTCGCGAGAACATCGGGGGCAACATTCACGATGAGATCCTCGCCCAGATCAGCCGCGCCACCTACGGATTCACCCAGCCGAGGGACGCCCCCAGGTTCACCGAGCCGTTCCGCTCGTGGAGCAAACCGATCATCGTCCTGATTAATGAGAACAGCGCATCCGATGCCGAAATCTTCCCGAACGGATTCCGCCAGCTCAAACTCGGCAAGATTATCGGAATGCCCACCCCCGGATACGTAATCGGCACGTACGAAGGGCGGTTGCAGGACGGAACCCAATACCGGATTCCGATGTGGGGTTGGTTCGACGCAACCGGTAAGAACATGGAGAACAACGGCGTCCAGCCCGACATCCGCGTCGAGCACACCGCGGAAGACCTTTCCAACGATCGCGACCGCCAGCTCGAAGTAGCCGTCGAGACGCTACTGAAGGATCTATCCAACGGGTTTGACCGCGCCCGGGTGAACTCCCCCCGGAGTCGCGGGCAAATTGGCGGGATGTAGGGGCGAATAAACTGCCGACCAACGTTCTATCACTCGATGATACATTTTTCGGCAGTTTATTCGCCCCTAACGCCTCGTCACGGAATCGCAGGCACATCTTGGCCGGTGCATCTCAGATGGCAGGGATGTGACCCTTCCCCGGCGTAAGAATACATGGTTTGCCATTGAAGTGTCGGAGGTGCGTAAGGTAATGCGAAAGACTCACGTAAGCTTCTCGATTCTATTCTTCCTTTCAGTTGCCTGCGCCTCGGCGCAGGATTGGCCGAACTGGCGGGGACCGGAGTATAACGGTTCGTCCCCGGCATCCGGGCTCCCGGTGAAGTTCTCACCGACCGAGAACGTGAAGTGGTCGGCTGATCTGCCAGGTCCGTCCGCCGGCACTCCGGTGATCTGGAAGGATTCCGTCTTCGTTTCCAGCTCCGATACCAAGGCGCAGGACCTTGTGGCAATCTGCCTCGATCGCGCAAGCGGTAAGGAACGGTGGCGCCACAGCATAAGCACGGGCTATCAGGCTGGCGACCAGGGAAACAAGCTCCAATTGGATGAGCGCAGTAACTACGCCTCGCCTTCGCCGGTAACAGACGGCAAGCGTGTGGTCTTCTTCTACGGCAACGGCGACATTGCCACGTTTCGATTGGATGGGAAGAAGCTTTGGCAGCGGAATCTGCAGAAGGAATACGGCGACTTCGCGTTCCAGTGGACCTTCTCCAGCAGCCCGCAGCTATGGGACGACACTCTGTACATGCAGATTCTGCAGCGAGATCAGCCGGTCGGCCCCCGCGGAAGGGCCGGGGCGGAATCCTATCTGCTCGCGATGGACCCCGATTCCGGCAAGGAACTCTGGCGAACGATCCGTCCTTCACCCGCCAAAATGGAATCCCGCGAGGCATACAGCACGCCGATTCCGTTCAAGCATAACGGGCGTACCGAACTCCTCATTTCCGGCGGAGACGTTGTCAGCGGTCATGACCCGAAGACCGGTAAGGAGCTATGGCGCTGGGGTACGTGGAATGCGGACCATCGGGAAGTGTGGTGGCGATTAGTCCCGTCACCGGTCGCGGGCGGCGGCGTGGTGGTAGTCTGCGCTCCGAAACGCGCGCCGGTCTACGCTGCTAAGCTCGGAGGAAGCGGCGATCTTGGAATCTCCGGCCTGGCCTGGAGAAGCGAAGACCGCAGCGCCCTCACGAGCGACGTGCCGACTCCCCTCTACTACCAGGGCAAGTTCTATGTGTTGAGCGACCTCCGCAAGTCGCTTTCATGCGTGAATCCGGCCGATGGATCTGTCCTCTGGTCGGTACAGGTGCCGGGGACACAGATGTGCTGGGGCTCGCCGACCGGGGCAGACGGCAAGATCTACCTCCTTAACCTGAATGGTGATGTATTTGTGATGGACTCGGCCGACGGCAAGCTCCTTCATCAGGTTGCCATGGCCGAGGGAGAATCCGATATTCGGTCCACCATCGCGGTGGCCCACGGAAACCTTTTCATCCGAACTAACGGCAAGCTCTTCTGCATCGGGAAGTGAACCTTACGGCATCCACCCGGCCGGGCTTTCCGACGAAGGCCCGGCCTTTTGTTTGACGGGTCTCCGGGTTACCCAATATAATGAATCCCGCACCGGGCATTGCGAGATAAGGCAAGGGAATGAACGAGCGATACGATTTCAGGGAAATCGAGGCGAAGTGGCAGAAGCGCTGGGAAGAGGAGAAGACCTTCCGCGCGCTCGATAACGCCGAGCTCCCCAAATACTACACGCTCGAAATGTTCCCCTATCCATCCGGCGCGGGACTATCCGTAGGGCACATAAAGAACTATGCGCCAACGGATGCATTCGTCCGCTACAAGTCCATGCGCGGATTCAATGTGCTCCACCCTATGGGATGGGACGCATTCGGTCAGCCGGCGGAGAACGAGGCCATCAAACGGGGACGGAATCCGCGCGATATGGTGCCCGAATACGCGGCCAATTACCGACGCACTCTGCAAATGGTCGGCTGCGCATACGACTGGGACCGCGAGATCAATTCCAGTTCGCCAGACTATTACAAGTGGACACAGTGGTTCTTCCTGCTGCTCTACAAGCGCGGACTGGCGTACCGGGCCGAGGCCCCCATTAACTGGTGCCCGAGCTGCAAGACCGGCCTGGCGAACGAGGAGGTCAAGGAAGGCCGGTGCTGGCGGTGCGACACTCCCGTCGAAAAGCGTCCCCTGCCCCAGTGGTACTTCAAGATCACGGATTATGCCGATCGGCTGATATCAGACCTCGACACGATCGACTGGCCGGAAGGCATCAAGAAGCGCCAGGTCGATTGGATAGGTCGCTCCGAGGGCGCTGATATCGACTTTCCAATCTGGTCAGACTTGTCGGACCGGTCGGACAAGTCGGACAGGATAGGCGTCTTCACAACGCGGCCCGATACCCTGTTTGGCGCCACGTTCATGGTTCTGGCGCCCGAGCATCCGCTGGTTGAGAAGCTGACCACGGCTGATCACAAGGCCGAGGTGGAGGCCTACGTGCAGCGGGCGCAGGGCTTAAGCGAGATTGACCGGCAGAATGTCGAGCGGACCAAGACCGGGGTATTCATCGGCGCGTACGCCATCAACCCCGGCACTGAAGAACGGATTCCGATCTGGATCGCGGATTACGTCCTGATGGGATATGGCACCGGCGCCATTATGGCCGTTCCCGCGCATGACCAGCGGGACTTCGAGTTCGCCCGGAAGTTCGGTCTGCCGATCAGGATGGTTTACCAGGTCCCAGGAGGGCCGGAATCCGCGGACCAGATGAGCCAAGCCATTCCGCACGGCGGGCAGGTAGTGAATTCCGGTCCATTCAACGGACTGCCGAATGAGAAGGCCACTATTCGTAAGTTCATTGACTGGCTCGAGGAGACTGGCAAGGGCGAAGGGCGCGTCAACTACAAGCTGCGAGATTGGCTCATTAGCCGCCAGCGATATTGGGGCGCTCCGATTCCCATGGTCCACTGCCCGAAGTGCGGCGAAGTTCCGGTA
>JBKJZI010000365.1:0-9374 GCA_046715155.1 Chthonomonadales bacterium
TGGACGTGGATCCGGACAATGCGGACGTCCACTACAACCTGGGCAAGCTTTACGACCGGATCGGCGATTCCGATCGCGCCGCGCGGGAGTGGCAGATATCAGCAAACGGCGGCCGAATCGGCGATCCAAACCCTGCCGCGGCGGCCAGTCCGACGGCCCTTCAAGCTCGCTACGAACGTGCCAGGCTAGCATATAACGAAGGTACACGGCTGTATAATGCGGGCGATGTAACGGCCGCCCGTAAACAGTGGCAACTAGCGATCCAGGAAGCGCCGGGTACCGACGTCGCAATCCGCGCCCAACAGCACCTGACCGAATCTACATCCGGCCCGGATTTTTAACCCTATGAGACCTCGCCCAAAGGCTGTCCGGAAGGCCGAAGACCGCGGCGGGCTGCCGGATAATATCGCTTCGCTGCTCGAACGTAAGGATTCCGCGGCGGCTGCCGAGTTGGCAGGGATCGCGCAATCTTCCGACAGGGCCCAGGCGAAAGCGGCAAAACGCGCGTTGTTCCTCTTAAGTCAATCCGGAATCCAGCTGCCAGACCCGAGACCCGAGACCCGAAACCCGAGACCCGAGATGCGCATGGCCGACCGGGCACTGATGAGCAATGACGGTGGCACGGGCAGCCGGATGCTGTGGTTCATGCGCGAGGACGCTTATGGCGGTTCTCCGACCGTAATTACAATCCTCGTCAACGACAAAGAAGGGGTGGTAGACCTGGCGCAGAAGAAGACCCCGCGTCGCGAGCTGGACGAGCGGATCAAGGACCTCAAACAGCGCGAAAACACCGTGATCGCCGAGGTTCCCGTCGACTACGCTCGCCACGCACTCCATGTAGCAGAGCGGCGGAATCAGGAAAACCGCACCCCCCTGCCGCAGGGATATGGAGACGCGTTCCGCTACATCGGTCCGCCGGAAAACGAGTACACCAGCCCGCCGGTTTATGACGCCTTTAACGCGGATTCCGTGCGCAACGACGAATCGATTCCGCGCGCGCCGGAAAAGCTGTTCGAGCAGCCGTGGTTCGAAGGGTGGCTGCTGGATTTCGAAGCCGTAGAGCCCTGGGAGGCGAAGTACTTCGAAGCCGTGAGCTCACGGGTACTAATTGATGAGGCGCAGAGGGCGCGCAGGGGCGATACCGTCATCGACGAGGCGGCAGACTCTTTACTGAACGCGGAATCCATTTCGCGGTATCGGCGGCGATTGGAAGACACCGCCTACGTTCTTCACCTCGCCGGCCATACGGAGGAAGCCCGGCAGGCCCTCTTCCACGCGCTGTTATGCGACGAGAGCGCCAAACCGCGCACGATTCCGTTCCTCCGCACCCTCGTCCACCGCAGCATCTACCTCGTCATCGCCTACAAGGCCCAGCTCGAAGAACAGGCCGAGCAACAGCGCAAACAATCTGGTATCATCCACCCCGCGTAACAGTTCAACCGAAATCCAATCCAAGGGCTCTCCGATGCGTCCTATCAACCGGAAGAGTACCCCGCGCGTCCTCGCGGGCGCCGTCAAGAAAAAGAACAATTGGGAGCTTAGCGAAGACCTCTACCGCGCGCCCCGTCGCGACGAAGTGGTCATCGATCGCCAACACCCGGGCAAAGGCTATTGCCACGTGGTCAGCAAGGCTGACATTCATCGATTCCTCCAGCTCCTTCCAGATTGGGATGAACTGGCAATCGGTCTGAACGCGATCGTGTTAGCCGAAGGCGACGACCGAACACAGGGACATCACACGCGCGGAGTGGTACACATTTGCGCCTGGGGGGCCGATCTGTGGTGTGTTTTCAGTCCACGCTTTTTTGAGGATCACCGCGACGTGCTCGACCGCCTTGGGGTGGAATCTGAAGCGCTTTCCGATTTCCGAGAAAGAGCATATGAGCGCGCTGATTGGTCAACTGCCGCCAAACTATACGCGCCTTACGGCCCAAACTGCTACCTATGCAAGTTCACTGAGCACTCTGTTCGCGCCTTCCAACTCCTGCACATACTACTTCATGAGCTCGGCCATCATCACGACAGGATTACCACCAAGTCGAAGCGCGCCGCAAGCCGCGGCGAGTCGTATGCGGAACAATACGCATTAACATACGAGGCACAAATCTGGGATGCTTACATCCGGGAGTTTCCGCTCTACTAGTCGTTTCGATTAGTTAGTACGGGCGTCGCGAAGATATTTGACGTGGGAGTCTAGAAAGAGGCGGTTGCGGCCGCCCATGTGGACGGCTTTGCCGCGTAGGTCGGCGGAGACGGTGGGGATGGTCCGGGGGAAGTAGGGGTCCACGGCCATCTCGACGTCGGCGGGGCCATCGGGGATTCCGGCCTGCGGATTCCGGGCGGCGCGTAGATCGTCCACGGCTTGAAGATCGGTCTTTCCCCAGAGGTTGTCCAGAGGCACCGGGTCGTCGGGGCGGTCGAAGCGCCAGAGCCAGTAGTAAGTAGCCGCTGAATCCGGTGCGTTCGTGAGCGGCTGTCGGACTTGAATGACGCTGCGCATCGCGCCTGCGACACTTGGGCACGCCCAGATTCCGATGTTCTTGACGTAAGGGTCCAGCACGATTGCGGCCCATCCCGCGCGAGGGTCGGAGGTGGGCCAGCTCGTCCACGGCTTCCATCCTCCCGGCGGCGTCAGCTTCAAGTCACGCCGATCCGGTAGCCGCTCGTCATAGTCCTGGACGTACATGGCGAACGCCGTGCCGATTTGCCGGAGGTTGCTCATGCACTCAGCCTGTCGCGCCTTCTCCCGAGCCTGCGCAAACACCGGAAAGAGTATCGCCGCAATAATCGCAATGATTGCGATAACTACTAGTAGCTCAATTAAGGTGAAACCAGAGGACAGCCGGCGTTCAGGCGTTCGGGCGCTCAGGCGTTCAGGAGCTACGGATTCCACATTTCGACTTGCATTTTCCGGTTTCCGTTTTCCGTGATTCGTCATTCGTCTATGATACCGGGGTTGCAAAGGTATGACCAGGAATCCTATGAATCCGCGCCATTGGCTGCTCCGGCGACTTTGGTGGGGTGCGGCCCAAATACCAGAAGGCGATGGCGATGAGGGCGATAAAGACGCCGGCATAGAGGAGAGCGAAGGCTTCGCTGCGGTCGTAGTGGAAGTGCCGCCAGTTGATGGCGATCATGACGACGGCGGTCGGGACGAGGGCCGGCAGTCCGACCGGGAAGTCGATTGGCGAGGCGACCAGCAGCAGGTAGGCGCTGAGGACTATCAGCAGGGCCGTGACCGTCTTCTTGTACGCCTGACCATTCGGAGCAAAACGGCAAATCGCCGCGATGAAGAACGCGATGAATAGAAAGTCCGCGAATCCAACGAGAAGAGGAGAGGGCGCAGCGCCGGTAGCGCGCGGCGCAGGTAGCTGGACCGTCATCGCCTGGGTTGCGGCCCTCGCGGCCGGGTTGTCACTTGTCATGATCTGGTGAACGGGTCCGCCGAGCAGAACGGTCCAGATGTCCACCAGAGCGAGAACTGCCGCGACCGGCGGAATCATATTCGCGCCCTTCAGAAGCAGTGACAGGCCCGAGCCAATGCTGCCGGCAAGCCAGACCAGGAGCAAGTCGGAGAGGCCGGGAACCGCCGTATAGAGCCAGAGTCCGGCAGGAACGCGCAGGCCGATCATAAGGCGGAAGGGTACTGCGATTGCAGCCGCAATTATGCCGCTCAGAATGATGGCCCTCGGCGAGTATAAAGCTCTTCCGAGGGACGCCGCGAACCAGACGACCAGGATCATGTAGAGGACCGACGAGATCAGAAACGCTATGAAGCTCTCCGCGCGGATTCGGGGCGCGATCTGCCAGAAAAGAAGGCAGACGAAAGCCGCAGCGATAGGAGCCTGAAGGGTGGATTGCGGGAGCGGCGGTTGCGGCTCCGGGATTGCCGGGGTCTGGACGTCGCTCATTCTCACACCTAGTGGGGAATCACCTTTACACTCTGGTCGGGGTATTATATAATCACCACGGAAACAGCGTCAAGCTGACCGACTACTCCACAAAACGCACGGCGTCAATGGCGACGCTGGCGCGATACGACCTCGTTCCATTACCCGCCGGCATTCGAATGTTTCCATTTCAATTTCCGATCCACTCTGCGCGTATCTGACCAGCTAAGGATTCCGGTGCGGCGGCGGAACGATTCGCTTTGCCCGTTCAGTATAGACCCTCGCGCTGGAGGAATTTAGATTGACCGAAACAGACACGACCAAAAAACTGCGGATAATCACCGCCGATGACGAACCGATCATACGCCTGGACCTCCGGAAGATGCTGGAGGACCTGGGCTATGATGTTGTTGCCGAGGCCGGCGACGGCGTGAAGGCGCTCGAGGCCGCGCGAACCCTCGAGCCGGACGTGGTGATTCTCGACATCAAGATGCCGCCGCCCGACGGAATCGACTGCGCCAAAACCATAACGGAAGAAAAGATCGCGCCCGTGATACTGCTCACCGCGTATAGCCAGGTAGATCTGGTCAACCGGGCCAAAGAGGCGGGCGTATTCTCATACCTCGTCAAACCGTTCAAGGAATCCGACCTCCTGCCTGCCATCGAGATAGCCATAAGCCGCTGGAAAGAGTTCCTGGAGCTCGAGGGTGAAGCCAAAGATCTGGAGGACAAACTCGAGACGCGAAAAGCCGTGGATCGCGCCAAGGGAATCCTCATGGATCAGTACAATCTGAAAGAGCAGGAAGCGTTCCGGCGGATCCAGCTCCAGAGTATGAACACGCGCAAAAGCATGCGCGAAATCGCGGAAGCGATTATCATAGCCCATAACGTCTAGTGTGGAAGTGTGGACGTATGGAAGTGTGGAAGACAAGCCGTTACTTCCATACCTCCACACCTCCACTCAGGAGTTCCGATGCGTTCACCATTACGCGCTCGCCGGTTGAGCATGGCTCGGCGCCGGAGCGAAAACCCCGATGTTGCGCTGCTCCAGACGGAGCTTGAGAGCCTGGAGCGACAGCTTCGCGACGCGCGCGTTCAGAACGAGGGGCTCCGCTCGGAG
This sequence comes from Chthonomonadales bacterium, assembly GCA_046715155.1. Taxonomy (GTDB): domain Bacteria; phylum Armatimonadota; class Chthonomonadetes; order Chthonomonadales; family CAJBBX01; genus JBKJZI01. The sequence goes on from JBKJZI010000365.1 coordinate 5,011, forward strand.
CTGGAGGAGAAAGCCGGCGAGGCCGAGGCACTGCGCCGTGTCGGCGAGGCGACCGGGTCAGCGTTCAACCTGGAAGAGATTCTGAAAGTGATGGCCGATGTCGCCATTCGGGTCACGGGTACGGATTCTTGCCAGGTCTACCTCTACGACAAGAACAAGGACGAGCTTGTGCTGCGGGCGGCGGATGCGTCCGCCAGCGACATGGTCGGAAAGATCCGGCTAAAGCTGGGAGAGGGGATTACGGGTTGGGTCGCCCGCGAGCGCAAGCACGTCGCGGTAATCCGCGACGCCAGCAAGGACCACCGGTTCAAGTACTTCCCCGAAATCCACGAAGAAGATTACGAGAGCATGCTTTCTGTGCCTCTTGTCAATAAGGGCGAGATTCTGGGCGTTATCAACGTCCGTACCAAACGACCACGGTCCTACAGCAAAAACCAGGTGCGGCTGCTCTCCGGAATCGCCAGCCAGGTCGCAGGGGCCATTGAGAAGACGCGTCGGGCGCGAGACCTGGAGAAGACGGCGGTCCAGCTCCACACGCTCTCCGAAGTCAGTCAGGCGATCGCCTCCAACATCTACATCGACGAACTCCTTCACCTTTTTGTAGAGATGACCGCGCGGACGATGAACTACAAAGTTTGCACTGTCTCGCTGTTGGACCCGGAAAAAGGCGAGCTGGTATTGAAGGCGACTCAGGCAAAGAGCCGGGACTACGCGCGCAAGCCGCGGCCGAAGGTGGGGGAGAGTATAGCGGGGAGGGCCGTGGCGGAGGGCAGGGTAATCACGGTGCCGGATGTCCGCAAGCATCCGAATTACATGTTCCCGGAGATCGCCGAGAAAGCCGGGCTCTGCTCCCTGGCGTCCGTACCCTTAATGTTCCACGGGGAAGTTATCGGCGTACTGAACTGCTACACAGAGAGGCTGCACACCTTCGGCAAAGAGGAGCTGGCGATCCTGCAGGCGCTGGGCACGCAGGCAGCCTTCGCTGTAGAGCACGCCAAGCTCACCGTGAAAAGCGCGGTGATTCAGGAGATGCACCATCGCGTCAAGAACAATCTGCAGCAGATCGCGAGCCTCGTCCGGCTTCAGATGCACTTTCTTCGGGATCGTGAATCCATTGCCGACGACCGACGACGGACGACCGACGACCGGTCAACCCAACGTCCCAAAGACCCAACTACCAAACGACCCACGACGGAAGAGGCGCTGTCCGATACGCTGAGCCGGATTCTGGCCATTGCCGCCGTACACGAACTTCTATCGCGCGAAGACCTCGATGCTGTAAGCATCAAGAAGGTGGCGGAGCAAATCCTTACTGGTACGAAGCAGGGGGTGGTGGCGCCGGGAAAGAGTATTTACACCAAGGTGGATGGCCCAGACATCCGGCTGCCGCTCCAACAGGCGACCTCGCTCGCTCTAGTCATCAACGAGCTGGTTCAAAACGCGGTTGAGCACGGGTTCCGCCGACTCGACCAGGGCAGAATCTGGATTCAATTTGAAGTTAGACCAACCGGACGGAGGACTGCCGAGGAGGCCGACAGCCAGACCCCGGAAACTATCTTCCTGACGGTGATCAATGATGGGGAGCCTCTACCTCTCGGCTTTGACCCTCAGAATGCAGGGAGCCTCGGTTTACGCATTGTCACGGATCTCGTCCGGAGCGGCCTAGGCGGTACATTCCGCATGGAAAACCGCGACGGGATTTGCGCTGAGGTGACCTTCCCGCGGCAGTAAGGCCGAGTGATCAGTTGTCAGTGATCAGTAATGACCGGCCCTGAACACTGATGACTGATCACTGATGACTGGTTACTTAGGCGCTTGCGGGTGCGGCATATGCTTCGTCGGTGCCGAAGGCGCGTGCCCTGCGTCCTTCCTGGATAAAGGCGACGGTCTGGAAAGCGAGCGTCATTTCCAGGACTTCCGTTCCCACTTTGCGCTTAAGCGAGCGACCATGCGGCTCGCCTGCGGTGACAAAGCGCTTGAAGTCGCCGCGAAGCTCTTCGGCTTCGCCGTCTTCCATATCGAATGTCTGGGTCTCTCCGTTGCTGAATCGGACCATCAAGTTCATGCGGAATCTCCGTGTGCTGGCAAAGGTGCGAACGTTGCAAGGTTATTCCACGATGGCCCGTCGGTCATGATGAAAACAAAAAGGGAGCGCAGGAGCGCTCCCTTTTTGTCGTGATTCTGGGTGGCATTTAACGGGAACGCCGGAATCCACCGCCGAATCCCTGACCGAACCCACCTAGCCCACCGCCTTGGTTCATATTTCCGAATCCGCCCTGGAAGGGGCCCATCATGCCATTGGATCCGCCGCTTATGAACCCGCCCGACAATCCCATTCCTGGCCCAAAGCTTCCGAAGCTGCCGAAACCGCTCATATTGTTGCCGAATCCGCTTCCAAATCCACTTCCGAATCCGCCTCCCATACCGAGCGTACTGGATCGACTTTCGATGAGCGTTCCGCCGAACACGGCAAGGATGTCGCGAACATCAGCGTAGTTCAGGTTGATCTTGCCAACCTTTTGCTTAGGCGGAGCGACGGGCTTCTGCCCCAGATCGATCGGGCCAAGTCCGTCCACTATAATGGGATCAGGCGTCGTTTTCTGGACGATGTTGTAGACACCGTCCTCAATGCGGTATGTGAGAGGTACGGCCGATTCCGTTGAGCGCAAAACGCTTTCGAGCGCCGTTCGGAAAGGAACATCCTGCAAGGAGACTGTTACAGCGCCCTGCACCGATTGATCGAGGGTGTAGTTAGCGCCAGCCGACTCGAACAAGAGCTTGAGGGCCGAGCGAATGTCCGCCGCGTCGACCTTGAGCGTAACGCGCCTGTCTGAAACGGACTGGCCCTTTCCGCTCGATGCATCCTGCGCGAAGGCAGCGAATGGCGCTCCGGCCAAGACGGCCGCAATCCCTGCGATTATCCGAAATCTCCTCAGTTTCATGGTCGTCATTCTCCGATTCCAGTATCCCATATTTCCATAATCTGATACGTTGGCACGGGGCGCAAGGTTACAGCCGGGCGAGCAGCGAATAGCACTTGAGTGAACCGGTATAAGGGAGTTCAATTGGTGATTGATCCGCGGAATCGTTGCGAATCTCTCGAGAAGCGCCGGGTGGACGATACGGCTCGAGCAATGGGTCTGAAGCCATTGAACTCGACGTGGGCCAAACTCGAGATTCTGATTGGCCTTGCCGCAGCGGCGGTGGGCAGTAAGCTCCTTCTGGGCGATGGACTGCGGGCGATAGCCGGAGGCGGCCTCATTGTGCTCGGCGGTTACTTGGCCCTCGCCGGCCATCGCAGCCACGTGTACCTCTCTCAGAACAGGCAAACTGCATTCTTGCTTCAGGCATTGACTCGCAAGGACGCCGATCCACCGGATTCCGGTCAAGAAGGATAACCGAATGGAGAAGATCAGGCTGTTGATCGCGGAGGATGAGCGACTCACCCGAGAGGCGCTGGCTCGGCTGTTGGGGCTGGAAGACGACATTGAGGTAGTCGGGCAGGCGCCGCACGGGAAAGAAGCCATGAGGCTGGCGCGCGAGCTGCTTCCGGATGTGCTGCTTACCGACATCAACATGCCGGAAGTCGACGGAATCGAGCTGACGCGCCGAATAAAGCAGGAGCTTCCGAGCGTGGGTGTGGTCATTCTCACGATCTACCATGATGACGCCAACGTCTTCCAGGCCATCAAAGCCGGCGCGACGGGATACGTTTTGAAGGACAGTCCGCCCGAAGAAACGGTGGCAGCCATCCGCGCAATCCATCGTGGCGACAGCCTCCTACACCCATCGATTGCGGCAAGAGTTCTGCAAGAGTTCAATCGGATCAGCACACAGCGCGCAGCCGACATGAAGCTTTTCTCCGAGCTGACCGACCGCGAGATCGAGGTCCTGAAAGAGGTCGCGACGGGTAAGCGGAACCGGGAGATCGCCGATACCCTCTTCATTAGCGAGAAAACCGTCAAAAACCACATCTCGAATATCCTTTTCAAGCTTCAGGTCAACGATCGCACCGAAGCGGCGGTGCTGGCGATGCGAGGCGGGCTGGTTACGGGCGAGTGAGGCGTTCGGACGATCAGCGATCAGAGACTGATGTTAATGCAAGGGGACCAATTGTAATCGCTATGTCGCCGAGATCGGTCTTTGGGCGTCCGAATCCGACAAATAAACGTCCCGGAATCGGGGTGCCGGTAACGGATGGGTCTAGCGGGCGGAGCCGAATCGACGGATGGGTCAGGAGGAACCGATATTCACCGGCGACAATTCTCTCAATCTCGAAACGGCCGGACGAATCCGTGGTGGCCGTCGGCCCGATCCAACGAAGCCAGTAGGGGCGGACAACACCGGTCGTGTTCGTAGTGACG
>JBKJZI010000366.1:0-4027 GCA_046715155.1 Chthonomonadales bacterium
ACGGCTCGGCGGGAGCCTCGCCCTCCCTTCAGCGTCGACGCACTCATCAAGAGTGAACAGTTACTTGGTCGGCGGGTTTGATTCCGGAATTGGCGTCCCTGCGCCCTCCAACAGCGGGGTGAACCGCAGCTTCTTCTTATCCTCGGGTGTAAACGGAATCGGAATCACAGGCGTGATCTCGGTTGGCGGGTGACCCGGCACAGTTTCTTCCGAGAAGTCAAGACCGTTCATGGTTTCCATCGCGCGGGCGCGGGAGAGGCTCCACCCACGCCAATCCTGAGAAAGACGCAGGTAGTGGCGCCAGATTCCGTTCATCAAAGCCTTCCGATCGGATGGGGAGAGATCTGGAAGCGCATCGACGAGTGCGGGAACGGAATCGAGGCTCAGGGAGCTGCTATATCGCGGGTCAAACGACTTGAGTTCCGCCGCTCTCGCCACATTCGTGCGAACGATGTATGCGTCCGGGTTTATTACGTGCAGTGCGACAATGAGAGCCATACCTGCAATTACGGCGCCAAACGTGAATCGGTCGCGGAGCCCGCCGAGTACCGTGGGAACGAACCAAACAAATACCAGGACTAGCCAGCCCATGAACGCAGTCGAATAGAAGCGGAGCTCGGTCAGGCCGTATTCTCTCTGGTAGAGCTGCATTCGCTGCATAGCGGAGGCCATGATGACGAAGAGGAGAAGGATCATGAGCCCGGCGAGCATACGGAACAGTTTCTCGCCACCGCGGCCGGCGGCTCGAAGCATCGCGTGACCGTGGAGCAGAAGGGGCAGGACCAGGGCTGCGACCCAGAGGAGCTCGAAGAACCCCCGCCGCGCGTATTCCGCGTAGGTAACGCCGGCCCGCCCAATCACGTGTCCAGCTCCTCCGAAGAGGTAAGGAATCTGAAGCGTTACAAAGGCGGCGAAGAGAAGGTCGAGCAGCCCGAGTACGATTCCGATCTCGACGATTCCGAGGGCGAAGGGATAGCGCCAGGTGGTGACGGAAACGGAGTCTCTCTGAGCCATATCACGGAGGTAGCCCGCTGCCAGCCAGCTACTTGCCAGGATGACTACAAGATGAGTCATGAGCGATCCTGCATCAATCCGGACAGTATTGGTCAGTATCTTCTCGAACCGGGCGTCTGCGGAAGCGAGTAGGAACGTGAATAGTGCAAGTATCGGGAGGGCTAGAAGCATTCCGCGTCCCACTGCCTTCGCGGAACCTGCGGATTCGCCCTGAGCAAGCTGGTTCCAGTCCACATCCTTCTGAACGGTGGGCGCCGCGCCCTGAAATCCGCTGAACAGAACGTATCCCAACCGCGCCGCGTACTCTCCGAGTGGCTGCCAGGGAGACCATTCATACCGTATTCTTGCCGCCAAGAGCGCGAAGAGGGTGAACACGACAAACCCGTCCAATGCATTGAGGATAAGGGAGTCGCGCCAGGCGAAGAGGCTCGCAAAGATCAGGATCAGGAAAGCAAGGGGCCAGTGGGGAGCCAGGCCGCGCTTATCGCGCGTTTTGAGCCCGAAGTGTACCGCAAGAAGCGCGAAGGCGGACCAGATGGAGACGTTCAGACCCCACGCCGTCTCGGTGAGCAGCAGGTCAGTCACGATTCCGAGGAGTACGGCGGTTCCGAGCACGAAGAAGGCGGTAAGGCTCTTTCGGTCCATGGTTTTTCCTCACCCTTCTGGCGGAGGCTATCGGTAGAACAGAGCGGCCAGGCGGTATTCGATCTCGACGCGCGAGCTATCAGCGCGGAGGAGACGGCGGCACGCGGAATCGACCTCATGCGTCACCACTTCAATCGCCACTCCGCGGACCAACTCCTCAAGTGTCAGACCTATCCTGGCAGCAGAACTCGCAAGGACGTCGGATTGCCACTCTTCGATGCGGAGTTCGATCACTTTCATTACGTCAGTCGCCTGTCAATCCGTGGCGTCCTCGGGCGGGAGATGCGCTGCTTTAATGATCCGTTCGAGCGCTGCGAGATAATCGCGGAATGCAGCGCGGCCGCGATCGGTCGGTTGAGCGGATGTGTGGGGCTTGCGGCCGCGAAACTCCTTTGTCACGGCGACATATCCGCGCTCCTCCAGCAGGGCAAGGTGCGTGGACAGGTTGCCGTCCGTCAGGCCGAGCGTCTCCTTCAGCAGCCGAAAATCGGCCTCACCCAGCGCCAGGAGGGTGGACATGATTCCGAGCCGCGCCCTCTGGTGAATCGTCTCATCCAGCGCTTCGAGGGCGGGCGCGTCCAGAGGAGGATTAACGATCTTCTCTGCCCGATAACGCGAAGCCGTAGGCAATGTGAAATCCTCCGAAGGAGACCGCCATCATGAGAAGAGCGACGGGAAGCCAGACCCCTGGCGGCGTTACGAACCGCAAGAGGAGAGTGAGCGAACCCGCGGCGATGAATGCCCATCCTAACTTCCGAACCTCCCGCTGCGAGAATAGGCCGACCGCCGATACCGCCGCGCCATAACTTAGCATCCAGAACGGGAATACATCCTCGAGGCGGTTCACTGAGAAAAGATAGATAGTTAGCAATACGCCGAACCCAAGTCCCGGCGCTGATGCAAACGCTATTTGCCTCCCGAGGTGCGAGCGGATGTACTTTCCGACGGATCTCGCCCGGCGTTTAGTCAAAAAGTAGTCTGCCGAAACTGCCGCTATTACCACGGCGCTCCATGTGAGAAGAATTGCCGCGTGGCGGATGTCCTGGGGAAGGCGAGCAACCATGAATCTGTGCACCAGACAGCCGACGATGGCGAACGATCCAGCGAGGATTCCGGAGGTTCCGGAAAACGTCGAAAAACGCGTTGAACGCTCCATCAAGCTTCGTATGACGCGGAGATTCTCCTCGGCTTCGACGGCAGGGAACTCAAACGACTCACGCTCTTTCACAGGCATGCCTGGCTCCTGAACCGAAAGTACTTTGTACTGCAAAGTAATTACGGATTTGTGATCAGATTCCGTTCCCACCAGTCGTCTCTTTTAGGCGGCAGCGCTTGGAGCGGACTCTAGTGTGGAGATAAAGCGGTCGATTGCGGTCAGAGCTTGTTCACCCTTGCGACGAGCCTTCTCGCGTTTGTCGCGGATCGTTTCCGAGAGCTCGGGCATGATTCCGAAATTTGCGTTCATGGGACCGAATCGCTTTGGGTCCGTTTCGACGAGGTAGTGGCAGAGGGAGCCTAGCGCTGTCTCTCGCGGGAGGATGGCGGGTGGAAGACCGGTTGCCTGGCGATATGCGTTCAACCCCGCTACGATTCCAATGGCGGCGGATTCGAGGTAACCCTCCACGCCTGTGATCTGCCCGGCGAGAAAGATTCCGGGGTGATTCCGGAGCTGCGCCGTCAAGTCCAACGTGGCCGGCGCATTCACGTAGGTATTGCGATGCATGACGCCAAACCGGATGAACTCCGCGTTCTCCAGCCCCGGAATCATGCGGAAGATGCGCCTTTGTTCTCCCCACTTCAGACGTGACTGGAACCCGACCAGGCCCCAGAGCGTCCCTTCCTTATTGTCCTGCCGAAGCTGAACGACCGCATACGGCCGCCTGCCGGTGCGCGCATCGACAAGCCCGATTGGCTTCATCGGGCCGAAGGATAGCGTGCGTTCGCCACGGCGGGCCAGCTCCTCCACCGGCACGCACATCTCGAAGTAGATGACCTTCTCATCTTCCGGATTGTGCGGAACCGAAGCTTCGGCGGCGGCCAGCTCTCGGTGGAATGCCAGGTACTCCTCTCGGTTCATTGGACAGTTGAGGTAGTCGCCTTCGGGCTCAGGGTCGTTGGGTCGTTGGGTCGTTGAGTCGTTGGGTTTGACGGATGACGGTTGACGGGTGACGGATTCCGCGCCATCGTTGTCGGTGGTCGGTGGTCGGTGGTCGGTGGTCCGGTCGTTCTTGCCACGGCGGGAGGCGCGGTAGACCTTGGTCACGTCCAGGCTGTCGAGGGTTACGGTGGGGGCCACTGCATCATAAAAGTAGAGGGATTCGCCGGCCAGGTCGCGGATTCGCTCGGCGAGGCAGTCGGAGGTGAGGGG
>JBKJZI010000367.1:0-16789 GCA_046715155.1 Chthonomonadales bacterium
GAATCCACTATGCTCGCGAATTGGATTCCGCCCGCGGCTCTCTTACGAGCATACGAAGGAACTCACCATATGAGTCCTTCATTGGGAGATCGAGGTCGGTTTTAATTCGACGTCGAGTGGCAGCGACCGGCTGTTTTGTGAGCGGATTGAATCCGGACTTCTCATAGGATTCCCAATAGAGGCCGATTCCGCGCCTCTGCCACATAGGGACTTCGTTGAAATTGATTCCGGATCGGAACAGCAGCTCGTTCTTATCCGCGACAGATAAACGTTCAAGTGCGGATGTAGCTTGTTTTACGGTTTGGCCGGCGTTACGCAAAGTCCAATAGCACCAACCGTTCAGCGCGCACCGCGCCGCGTCTGTTTGCCGCCAACGAAAGTAATCTTCCACCTCCTCTGTCCCGGCAGCGACGATGACGCGGCTGTCGAAGTGGGCAGCTTCCCCACCGGCCAGGCTGAATTTCGCGCTTGCGATTCCGGCTGAAACGGACACGGTCTTCTCTACTTCCCGGTCGAATAGCGCCCACTCCCGTGGCAGAAGCAGTGAAATCTCATCGCTTTCGGTATACGCATAGATGCCTTGCAATTCAACGATGAGTGACTTTGCGGCGTCGAGCATGAGATCGCGGAATCGTGCGTCGAACGGCTTCTCGAATCGCTTCTCGGTGAGCCGTGAGAATGAGCGGCCGTCGACGCGGACAATCGGCCAGGCGCCTGGCGGTATCCGCAGAGCGTGGTAACACTCCATCTGCCGCATGCGGATCTCCAGGCTATCTGCATCCATCGGGACCCTCGATCCACTCCTCCACCACGAAGTCTCCGCCGTCCGCCTGCCGGACGAAGTAGAGCGCGTCGAATCCTTCTTGAACCCTAGGGGTTTGCAACTTCGATACGGTGGCGTAGATTGCCACGTCTGGGACCCGTTCCTCTTGCGCACGGGCCCGATTCCGTTCGATGCAGTCCGAAACTCGCGAATGGAAGTAATACCCGGTCACCGACGCGTGATGGGCCCTTGCTATTTCAATCAATGGCGCCCTAACCTCCATGCTCGAATTCGTATTGTCCACGACAACCGACTTGCCAGCTTCCAGGGCAGCCGTTAGCTCGAGCATCTGTCGTCGCTGTTTGTTTCTCGCGCTCGGATAGAGGTCCTTGCTCACCAATGCGTGAGTGCCCGCGAAACGCAGTCTGTAGAAGGTGCTCTTGCCGGATGCCTGCAGTCCGATGAGTATGACGACCTCCATCATTCCTCGACTGGCCGCCCCAGGAACCGGATCTGGAGCATGGAGATGATGAAGACGATGGCGAAGAGGGCCCAGCCGATGGATGCCGCGTAGCCAAGGCGGCCGTACTGGAAGCCCTGCTGGTAGAGGTACATCACGGCCGTGAGCCCCGCGTTGTTGGGACCGGGGCCGTTCAACAGGATATAGGGAAGGTCAAAAAGCTGGAGCGAGCCCATCATACTCATGACCAGCACGAAAACGATCATCGGGCGGAGGCCCGGAATTGTCACATGCTTGAACTGCTGCCAAGCGCCCGCGCCGTCGATGGACGCCGCCTCGTAGAGCTCCTGTCGGATGGCCTGCAGCCCGGCCAGGAAGTAGACCATGTTGAATCCGCTCCACCGCCAGACCCCGGTCAGAATCAGCGCCGGCATGATGAGCGCCTCATTCTGCAGCCACGGAATCGGCGCGGACGGAATCCGCCATGCGAGGCCAAGGGCCCCTAGCAGGCCGTTCAATGAGCTGATCACCGACAGGATGATGTGGTTCAACAGCCCGTATTCGGTGTTGAAAACCAGGCTGAAAATGATGGCGATGAAAACGCCCGCGATCAGCACGGGGCTGAAGAAGGCGAACCGAAAGAACGTCTTCCCTCGCAGTCTTGGGGAGTTGAGCGCGAGCGCCAGAATCAGTGCCGCCGGAAGCTGAAGGAAGAGTGTCCCCAGCGCAAAGTACCCGGAGTTATATAGCGCTTTCCGAAACAGCGGGTCGCCGCTGAGGCTGACATAGTTATCAATACCGACAAACACGCGGCTCCGCAGGCCGATCTGGTCGTGGAGGCTGATATAGATGGAGTGAAGCAGCGGATAAGTAACGAAGATCGCGAAGAGAATGAAGAAAGGCGAGATGAAGACGTACGGAATTACACCCTGCCGATAGCGTCGAATTCTGGGTCGTTGGGTCATCAGATCGTTGAGTCGTTCTGTCGCTGGTTCTTCAATCCAAAATCCAAAATCCAAAATCCAAAATCGGTTGGTCGTCCGTCGTCAATGGCGGAATCGATCCGCTTTCTGCCGATTCCGTACCCATTGCGCCGCTCGTTTGAGCTCGGATTCCGGGTCAGCCATCATCGCCGTGCAGCGGTACACGACCACATTCAGGAAGGTGATCGCTTCCGCCATGTACTTGCCCTGCTGAACCGGCGGGACCTGCTCTGCGAGTTGGACGAGCAGCTTGCCCACCGGCTGGCCGCCGCAGTAAGGGTCTGGTTCCGCGAAGAATGGGTCGGTCCACGCGGCCTTCAGGGGAGGCAGAATCCGCGTCTGCTTGTACCGCTCGACGAGGCTGTCGCGCTCGAAATTGAAATACTTGAGCAGCGCCCACGCGATCTCCGGATTCCGCGTCTTCTTCGTGATGGAAATCATCGTGCCGCCCATCGTGCTGGTACGCCGGCCGCCAGGCTCCCATGCCGGAAGAGGCATCGCCCGCCATTTGCCGGCCACCTCCGGAGCGTTCGTCTTGATCAGGCCATAGAACCAATCCGGCGCTATGGCGCAGATCAGCCGATCCTCTTTCATGGGACCGTAAAGGTCCGGGCCCCAGTTGATAGGCTGCCTGAACGCCAGGTGGTCTTCGTAGAACCACTCGCGGAATCTTCGCAGCGTGTCGACCGCAAGGGGAGAGTCGAACTGGACCTCACCGCGCGCGTTGAAGAAGTCCATCCCGCGCTGGAGGAGCAGCATTCGGAAGTGGTCGATCACATGGCCGTTTAGCATGATTCCGTATCGGTCGCGTTTTCCATTTTTACGGCTGTCAAGCACGCCCGGCCGCTGCAGGACCTTATAGAATTCATCCCACGTCGTTGCTTCTCGCGGCAGATCGATTCCGAGTGGTTCAAGCAAGTCCTTACGGTAGAGAAGAACGACCGGGTGGACGTCATGCGGCACGCCGTAGGTCCTCCCTTTGACGGTCCAGGGGACGAGCCGCGATGGAACCAGTTTGTCGAACCAACCTTCGCTTTGCAGCCGGTCGGTCAAGTCCAGGAATCCGACGTCCGACGCCGGCCCCTGGAAGAACCGGCCTACTTGGCTGATCTCCACTTCCACCAGATCGGGCGCATTCGTATCCGAAAGGAACGCCGCCGCGAGCTTGTCCCTAAGGACAATATCCTGCACCTTGCTGACCCGCACGGTCGTTCCCGGATGCCTCTTTTCGAACTCCTTCACGCGACCGATGTATTCATCAAAATGCGTCTGGGCAAACGTCCAGTATTCGAGGTTCCCCTTAAACGGCTGCGGCCGCGCCAAAACAAACGGCGCCGCCACGACGAACATGATCAGAATAATGAAGGGCGCTCGGCCTAGGGGAAATGCGCTCATTTTGCTAACTATGTCTCTGTTGGAGGCCTTTGACGTCAAAAACCTACTCCTTTACGGCGCCAAGGGTAATTCCCGAAACAAACTCCTTCTGCATCCAGAGAAAGAGGAGGATGATCGGCAAGGTCGATAATAAGGTGCCGGCCATGAGCATTCCGTATTCCTGGCTGTACACGCCGACGAGGCCGGCGAGACCCAGGGGGAGCGTGTAGGCCTCATCGGACCTCAGGACTATGAGCGGCCACAGGTAGTTGTTCCAATCGTTCATGAAGGTGAAGATCGCGAGCGCGCCTACAGCCGGGCGGACCACGGGGAGCACTACGGTCCAGTAGATTCCGAATTCCGAGGCGCCGTCTATCCGCGCTGCGTCGATCAACTGATCCGGAACGGACAGCGTGTATTGTCGAAGCAGGAAGACCCCGAACGCGCTGGCGCTGAAGGGGATAATGATGGCGGCGTAGGTGTCGAACCAGTGGAAAGCGCCGATCAAAGCGAACAGCGGCACGAGCAAGACCTGGAACGGAATCATCATGGATGCGAGGATTAGCGTAAAGAGGGGTCCGCGCCCGGGGAATTGATACTTCGCGAATGCGAATCCGCCGAGCGTGCAAAAGAAGAGCGTAAGAAGGGTTGAGGCGGTTGCCACGAACATCGAGTTCACGAAATACTGCGCGAACGGCCGCTCATTAAACAGGCGAGAGTAGTTCTTTGTGGTCGGTTTTTCCGGCGTCAGGAGGTCGGCAGTAACGCGGATCAATCCGGGGCGGGCGTCCGGGTCTTTCTTGCGCGCTTCGATTACAGATCTTGGCGGGCTAAAGATCTCACCGCCCGGCTTGAACGAACAAGAGATCATCCACAACTGCGGCAGGATCGCAGCGATGGTTCCAGCGGAGAGAATCACGTATGCGAAGAAGAGGCCGATTCGGTTGGCGCGGAGGAATCGCTTCGTCATGGCGTGTGGAAGTATGGAGGTGTGGAAGTAAGGAAGACGCGGCCCCGGCACTTACTTCCACACGCCCACACTCCGATACCTCCATACTCAATCGCAGGCCGCCAGCGCCGCGCGGATCCACTCCAGGTTTTCCAGCGGCATGATTCCGTAATGGTAGAACTGCAAACCCTCCGCCCCTGCGTCGCGCGCAGCCCGGGCCCGTTCGGCAAGCTCCGGTCCAGATCGCACGAACGGGGTAACGGCCTGTAATCCGGCGAATAGTGGCGTGCTCCCGCGGCGGATGGCGATGGATGAGACTGTATCGTGGACTCGTTCCGTTTCCCGGTGGAACGATTGAACCAGCATTCGGTCGCAGTACTCCCGCGCCTGTGACAGAGTGACACCGGCTCCCGCAGCGGTCGCCAGAGGTGAATCGGCCACCATGACGCTGAGCGTCTGTGGCCCGTCCACGATCCAGTACAGCTCCTCCAACAGAGTCAGGACCACCTCGTCGCGCGCAGACAGGATACCTTCCGCATCCCGCTCGCCCAGCACTTCCGGCAATTGATCCACCGCGTCAGACGTTGAGCTTCGGTACCGCCCAGCGAAGAATCCCTGCATTTCCTGAATGACCGAAAGCCTGGATCGCTCGACGTCCACCCCATGCCGCTCCATGGCCGTTTCGCAGTGGTGGCAGAAGCAGAGCGAAAGAAGGTACTTGTGCAGTTCGTCAAGCTCGATTCCGGCCTTTGCGTGATGGCCGGAATGGTCGATCCCCATGTATCCGAGCGCTTCCAGTTCGATGCAGTCCAGATTCTGACGCCTGGACAGTGTACGCACCAACGCTTTGGCATATTCGCGCACGTCGGGATCGGCCGGGCACAGTCCGAAGGGATAGCGGTCCCCATACGCGTTCTTGATCGTGCACTTCGCGTGTTGGAGGCCGAGGCGGCTGTTGTGTGTGACCACCGTCCAGGCGTGGACCTTGATTCCGCGGCGAGCGGCGGCGCTGCATATCTGTTCTAGGGGATCGGAATTCTGGGCCAGCTCTGAGAGGACCGGCCGAATTCGGGCGTCCGAAAAAGACCCGAAATCCGGACGGAAGTAAATGACTCCTCCTTCGCCGTGGTAGACAGCCCGCGTAGGATTGTGCGGGCACAATGCGCGTACATGGTGATACGCCGCAGCCACGCTGATGGATTCAATTCCGGCGTCCGATACCCTCGCGAGGACCGTGTCGATCCCCTCGTCCATCAGGTCCCAGGGATATATCCAGAGGGCGCTGTGCAAGTTGTATGCCGGGTCGTTGGGTCGTTAGGTCGTTGGGCCTTAGTGTTGACCTACCGGAATCGCCAGATCAGGTTGGCACCGCGGTTTTGGGCCAGAATGGACGCCGCGGAATAGGACTTTGCGTGCCCGTCTGCAAACATCAAACTTCCCACGCCGTGGTTCTGCCCGTCCGCGTGGTGGCGGCAGTAAACGGGCTTGAGCTGCGCCGGAGTAAGCGGGCTCCCACGCACGATGTCTTGGTCCGCGACGAGATGCGTGGAGAGACGCGGATCCGTCGGATTCTGCAGCCCATTTAATGGATCGAACACGTAACCGCGGTACTTCTCTATAACCGGACCGCTGGCGGTATCCGCCAGGAGCACGGTCCTCGCAGGCTCGTCGAGGCCTGATATGGAGGCGACCGTGGTCGGAGCCTCAGCCCCCAGCGGGTCATAACCCGTACGGCTGTTGTAGCCGATGGGAGCCAGCCCGCGCATCGACCAGTCCGCCGCGTACTGTTTGACCGCCGCGCTGGGGCAGAGGAAGATACCCTGATTCTTGACGTACGGCTGGACCATAGGCGGCCAGATTCGGAACGGATCGGTCAGGGGAGCTGCATAATTGGTGGACGGCAGGATCATCTCGTCGTAGTCCTGAAGGTACATCTCGTTCGCCGCGGCGAGCTGTCGTGAATTGGACAGGCACTGAGTCTGCCTAGCCTTCTCACGCGCCTGCGCAAACACCGGGAACAATATCGCGGCGAGTATTGCGATAATCGCGCTAACGACTAGAAGCTCGATGAGCGTAAATCCCGTTTTACGGAATCTGGCGGAGTTTTCACGGGTGATGATTGGCGGTGACAACTCAGTTTTAATGAAGATAGACTTTGGAGTGCGGCGTCGAGCCGCCGCACTCCAAGGTCTTACCATCCGTGAACGGTTACATTTGCCGCGGTCATAGGATGTATCGGCTCAAATCCTCATCTTTGACGATGGACTCGAGGCGTTGGCGGACATACTCCGCGTCGATCTTGACGGTTCTCTCGCTTTGATCTGACGCTGTAAACGAGAGTTCCTCGAGGAGTCTCTCCAGCACGGTGTGCAGCCGCCGCGCCCCGATGTTTTCGCTTTGTTGATTCACCCGTGCGGCAATGGATGAGATTTCGTCGATAGCATCTTCGGTGAAAACGACCTCAAGTCCTTCCGTCGCCAGCAGCGCCACATACTGGCGAATGAGCGCATTCTTGGGCTCGGTAAGAATCCGCTTGAAGTCCGCTTCAGTCAGATTCTCCAGCTCCACGCGGATCGGGAGCCTTCCCTGCAGCTCCGGAATCAGGTCCGAGGGTTTGGAGACGTGGAAGGCGCCTGCCGCGATAAACAGAACGTGATCCGTCCGCACCGGGCCATACTTGGTAGCCACGGTCGACCCCTCGATTATCGGCAGGATGTCGCGCTGAACGCCTTCGCGTGAGACATCCGGGCCGTGGCCGCTCTCCTTGCCCGCAATCTTATCCAGTTCGTCGACGAAGATGATTCCGGCCTGCTCCGCGCGCTCCACCGCCTCGCGAATCACGCTGTCGTGGTCGATGAGATTCCGCGCCTCCTCCTGGGTCAGGATATCCTTCGCCTCTTTGACCGTGACCGACCGCAGCTTCTTGCCGCTGTTGGCCATGTTACCCAGCGCGCTCTGCAGGCCGCCTAACTGCATCTCCTCGAGCCCATGACCCGTAAATAGCGAGACGAACGAAGACTGCTGCTGCTCGATCTCTATCTCCACGCGGTCATTGTCGCGCGCGCCGGAGCGGACCTGTTCCAGCAGGCGGCCGCGGATTCTGTCTTCCCGCTCTCGATACCGCAGCTCGTCCTCTTCCTCGCCTTCCTCCTCCTCCGGCGGTTCCGGCGGCGACGGCTGAGCGCCCCCAAACATCGAGCTAAAGGCCTGCCGCATCATCTCCGCGTTGTCTTGCTCGCGCTTCTTCCTGCGTCCGCGCGGGGTGTGGAGTAAGTCCACGATTCGCTCGAACGCCTGCGCTTCCGCTCGCTCCCGCACCTCCTCGGTCTTCTCGCCCTCCACGAGCCTGACAGAGACTTGAACGAGGTCCCGAACCATGGAATCCACGTCGCGACCCACATAGCCGACCTCCGTAAACTTGGTGGCCTCCACCTTAACGAAAGGCGCGCGCGCGAGATTAGCCAGCCGGCGGGCGATCTCCGTCTTGCCCACTCCTGTCGGGCCTATCATCAGGATGTTCTTCGGAATCACCTCGTCACGCAGGTCATCCGGGAGCAGCCGGCGGCGATAGCGGTTGCGCAGAGCAATAGCCACCGCGCGCTTCGCATCGTTCTGACCGACGATATACTTATCCAACTCGCTCACGATCTCTCGCGGCGTCAGGTCTTCCATTGGTTTGAGTAGCGCTCCTACAGGGGATACGCCATTATATCCCCGCAGATTCCTCAACGCAATATAATCGCGGCTGTCCTTGGGTCCATCACGCTCTCCGGGTAATGCTGACTCTAAATCACGAAGCCGAAATGCCGGAATCGCACGTCACTACTTCGGTGGTAATATCGGCTGAAAGGCGATCATCTTGCGAAACGAAGAACGGCCTGTGACGAAGGCGGCGCTCAAAGAGACCAAAGCGCTCGTGCGGAGTCTCATGGGACCGTATCTCGGCGAGCGAATGGAAGCTCAGGTGCGGCTGAAGGAGCTTGGACCGCAGGCCGTGGATGGGCTCCTGGCGTTGATTCATAGGGAGCAGCGCAAACTGCGGATTCGGCGCCGGATCTTCTATGGAATCGCCGGTTCGTTTGCGCTCCTCGGTCTCCCGCTGGCGGCCTATCTCGTCTACCTCGGAATCGCGACCGGCAATTCCGGGCTCATAGGCGGCGGACTCGGCGGAATCCTCGGCGGATGGGGCGGCGGAGGGGTGGGGGGAAGCGTCGGCCTCATGTTCCCCAGCCAGCTTCAAATCGCGGCATTATCGGCGTTGGCGCACGTGGAGGATGAGCGGGCCGCCGGCCCCCTTGCGGAAGTTGTAGTCTCCCGAGTCAACCCGAGCCGCGATTCGCGAGTAGCCGCGGCGATGACTCTCATACGGCTGCTTCCGCGAATCGAGCAGGAGCAGTACGATCTACTGACCACCTACCAGCGAACCTGTCTATACCGCCTCCTCCGCGAGCCGCATGTCAGCAAGGAGACGGAGCTCGTCCTGGCCGTCCTCTCCACGATCGAGAGAGTCGGCGACACCAGGGCCCTTCTTGCCGTGAATCGCCTCGCCGAGATTCCGGTACCTTTCGAGACTGCCGCCGGTTTCGAGAACCAGGCACGATGTGCGACTGCAGCGCTTCGCGGTCGTGATGTCCTGCTGGCGTGTCAGGCGAACGCTTCCCACGCCGAGGCGCTTGTTCGCGCTTCTCAGGCGCCCGCCGACGAATCCGGGACTCTCCTCCGCGCAGTCCGCACTTCCGCTGAGACACCTGAAGCGGTCCTTCTCCGCGCATCCCAGGAAGATTCCGGAGCGACCTAGGCAAGGGGCGTCCACCTCATCCTTCATCCTTCATCCGTATTCGAGGAATCTACGGGTAGATTCCTCGAATGGTGCTCGCGTCGGCTACGCGCTGGACTCCGATGAGGTAAGCGGCGGTGCGCATGTCGACTTTTTCGCGGCGGGCCATGCCGGCTACGTCGGCGTAGGCGCGGAGGAGGATCTGCTCCATGCGGTTGTTCACCTCGTTCTCGTGCCAGAAGAAGTGCTGGAGGTCCTGGACCCATTCGAAGTAGGAGACGATCACGCCGCCGGCGTTCGCGAGGATGTCCGGCACCAGGTAGACTCCGCGGTCATGGAGGAGGCGGTCCGCTTCCGGATTGGTGGGACCGTTGGCGCCTTCCACAATGATGCGCGCCTGAATGTTGCGCGCGTTCGCGCCCGTGATCTGGTTTTCGATAGCCGCGGGTACCAGGATGTCCACGTCCAGCTCAAGCAGCTCTGCGTTCGAGATATCGTCCCCGGCCTTCTGCTTGCATAGCATTCCGTCGAAGCTCGCGCACTTCATCAGGCTGGGCACGTCCAGGCCCGCGGGGTTGTAGATTCCGCTGACGCTGTCGCTCACCGCGACTACTTTCGCGCCCATCTCGTTCATGAGCTTGGCGGCGATCGAACCGACATTACCGAATCCCTGGATGGCGACGGTCGCGCCTTCGAAAGGCATCTCTATTTGGCGGCAGGCTTCCTGCGCCATAATAGTCACCCCGCGCCCCGTTGCCTCGAACCGTCCCTGCGAGCCGCCGATAGCGATTGGCTTTCCAGTGACCACACCCGGTACGGTGACGCCCTTGTGCATGGAGTAGGTGTCCATGATCCAGGCCATTACCTGCGGATTCGTGCCCACGTCCGGCGCGGGCACGTCTTTGTCGGGACTGATGAGGAGATCGATCTCGGTGGTGTATCGCCGCGTCAACCGCTCCAGCTCGCCCATGCTGAGGAGCTTGGGGTCGCAGAGCACGCCACCCTTGGCGCCGCCGTATGGGATGTCGACCACGGCGCATTTCCACGTCATCCACATCGCGAGCGCGCGGACTTCGTCTATGTCCGTCAGCATGCTGTAGCGGATTCCGCCTTTTGCCGGTCCGCGGGCGAGGTTGTGGTGGACGCGATAACCCTGGAAGACGCGGGTCGTACCGTTATCCATCTTTACGGGGAAGTTGACGGTAAGTTCTCGCTGAGGGTGTTTGAGGACTTCGTGCAGGCCGGGATCAAGTCCCAGTCTTTCGGCGGCTATCTCAAGCTGCTGCAGTGCGGTCTTGTACGGGTTGTCGCTCTCCTGCAGCGCCTTCGTGTGAGAGGCGGGTCTTTCCGGAGCGGAAACGCTCATCGATTCCTCCTTGAATCTGGTGGCGCAATATTAAGGCGCGGATTCCGCGCCGGTCCATCATCTATTGTGGCCGACAACAAGCATACCCTTCAGTTCAGTATACGATATTGCGACGAACTCGGTCTCAACACTCAACACTCAACACTTGTCCTTATTCCTCACCCTGGAGAGGAAACGTAACGGTGACGAGTCCGCCGCCCTTCCGGGCCGTAGTGTAGGAAATCTCCCCTTCGAGGTCCGAACGACTCAGGCTTTCCACCAGCTCCAGGCCGGTGTTGGCGGCGAGGAGGGCATCGAAATCGGCCGGAAATCCGGGACCATTGTCCTGCACGGTCAGGATGGCGCTTCCTTTCTGAACGCGAAACTGCACCTCTACCTTGCCCAGGCCGTGCTTGACCGCGTTACTTACAAGCTCATTGGCCAGAAGTGCCAGCGATGTTCCCTTGCGGACGGATATGACCGCGTCGTCAATGGACCAACTCATCTCGGCGGAAGCGGTTGTTCGGTGCATCAGATCGAGTAGTTTCTCCAATACGGCGCGTGCTGACACTCGCTCCGCCTCTGCGTCGGTCTTGGCTTGCTGGGTCAGGATGTCGTGAACCGCGGAGAGTGTCAGGACGTAAGAGGCCAAGCGCCGCAGCTCTTCGGCAGGAACGGTATCTCCCGCGTCAAACAGGCGCAGCTCGATCATGGCGGCGACGATTTGCAGGTTGTTTTTCACTCGATGGTGGGTTTCTGTCATCGCTCTCTGGAGCCTGGCGTTGAGCGCGTTGATTCGGGCCTGCTGGCGGGAGAGCATCATCTGCGACTGCCGTCGGTCGGCAAGCTCATCCTGGGCGGCTCGGTATAGTCGGGCGTTGTCGATTGCGAGCGCTGCCCGATAAGCCAGGTCCTGCGCGAGGGTGAGGTCGCCCGGCCGGTACGGAAGGCTCGGGTCTGTGGATACCAGAGTAATGGCGCCGAGAATCTTTCCGCGAGAAACGAGCGGCACGACAATGTAAGAGGCAAGTCCCAACTCCTCGATAACCTTGCGCTCCTCCTCCTGAAGGTTTGCGAGCAGGCCCTGCATCTGGTCCGCGTCTGCAATCAGCTCCGGCTGTCCGGAGTAGAGCACGCGGGCGACAGGATGATTACTGCGCGGGTCCGGCGGAAACGGGTAGA
The DNA here is from genome assembly GCA_046715155.1 of Chthonomonadales bacterium. Taxonomy (GTDB): domain Bacteria; phylum Armatimonadota; class Chthonomonadetes; order Chthonomonadales; family CAJBBX01; genus JBKJZI01. Next base: position 11,834 of record JBKJZI010000367.1, read on the forward strand.
GTTGGTCGGCAACTTTCTGCTTCTCCTTATCGCGGTGACTGACGACGAGCCGGTGCACTTCATTGCCGACACCGTACATGTCCACCATGCACCAGACTGCCAGGCCTGATACGGCCTGTCTCCCAAGCCCCTCCAGCACCGTCTGATAGTTGAGCGTTGACGTCAGCAGCTCGCCGGTAGAGGCGATAAATCCGAATCGCTCGTGGACATTACGCAGCTCGTCACGGACGCTTTGCGCCTCTTTCTCAAGGAGGTCCATATTCCGTTCGGCGTCGTCCCTGCGCGCGCGTTCCTCCGAGAGCTGCGCGAACGCTTCGTGAAGCGTGCCGAATCGCATGCTGATGAGGGTCGAAGTTAGGGCGAAGACGCCGACCTGCAGCAAGGCGCTTAAGATGACCAGTTGGGGAGATGCCAGCGTTCGGTCAAACAGCTCGGCGCCTATGAACGCGCTGAGGACGGCCGCGCTGAGACCCGGTCCCAGTCCGCCGTACCAGGCGCTGACGATGACCGACGCAAACGGAATTAGAAGAGGATTGAATTGGGAGACCGGCCAGGTGGCTAGCGTAAGGAGGAGGGACGCAAACGTGGCCGCGCCGGCGAATCCGTAGCGAAGAGCGAGCGAGCGCTCCGCCCTGGGAATCCGCAAGAGCTCGGCCACGTATCGGATAGGCGGAGGATAGTCGATCCGGCCTTCGGGTTGTAACTCTAAATTCTTCACGGACCTGCATGGGCGCCGAAGAAAGGACGCGATACTCGCTTATTCCACAGTGTCTCGAGCCGCCAAATACACGTACGCGGTAAGCCATCAGTTTGAGTGTAACCAAATCGCCATTAATTCGTTCACGAAGGATGGGTGATTCCGCGATAGAATACAGAAGGACAGCAATTAATAATCTTCGATCGATGAGGGTGAAAATGGGTCTTTCCCGAAGGTGGACTGCGCGAGCGATCGCGCTTTGCATTGTTGCAGCGATTCAGTCCGCGTACGCGATGCGTCCGGACGCCCCGGCGCTGAGCAAAGAGAACCGCGCGGCTATCGAGGCGATTTCAGTCGATACTATCCGCCGGCATCTGGAGACGCTCTCTTCAGACAAGATGGAGGGGCGGGACGCGGGTTCGCGAGGCTACTTGATGGCCGCCGAATACGCCGCCCTGCAATTCAAGCGAGCTGGGGCCAAACCAGCCGGTGACAATGGGACCTATTTTCAAGATGTCCCGACGGCGACGCTCACGCCGAACACGGATTCCGCGGTGTTGGCTATTTCCGGCGATCGTCAGACCAAGCTCAAGTTCGGCATGGACCGCAGCGCGGGCCCGCCACTCGTCGCCCCGGAGGCGACCACCGCGCCGCTCGTCTTCGCCGGCTACGGAATCACCAACCCCGACACCCAGTGGGACGACTACGCTAATCTGGACGTGAAGGATAAGATCGTAGTTGTGCTGTCGGGAGCGCCGGACGGTATGGCGGACAATAACCGCGGCCGCCCTGGGAGCAGTTTCATTAAGGCGCGCTCCGCATCGCAAAAGGGCGCCCGCGGGCTGGTGATACTCGTCCCCGAGCAGGAATTGACCGCGCCCCGACCCAGCTTCATGGTGAAGACCCGCCCTATTGAGCCTCGGCGCGATTCCGCTACGCCCATCAGGATCAATGTGAGCAGGGAGTCCGCCGCTCCGCTCTTCGATGGCTCCGGCTTTACATTCGATCAGGCGACTAAGGCCGCAGAGAAACCAGGCGCCGGCTTCGCGCTCAAGACCTCGTTGAAAGTGGACCTGCTGCCCGCAACCGTAATTGATTCGAGGAATCCGAATGTCATCGCCAGCGTCCCTGGAACCGACCCGAAGCTCAAGGACGAGTGCGTGATCTATTCCGCGCATCTCGATCACGTCGGGATTGGAGCGCCGGTGAACGGCGACCACATCTTTAACGGCGCGTTGGACAACGCTTCGGGGTCCTCTGTGATCCTCGCCCTTGCCGAGGCCTTCGCGAAACTGCCGGGTGGTCCCAAACGCACGATGGTGTTTCTGCTGGTTACGGGTGAAGAGCGCGGATTCTGGGGCAGCGGGCACTACGTGAAAAACCCAAAATGGCCGCTTTCCAAGACGGCCGCGAACGTAAACATCGACATGATCATGGGCTGGAAGCCGTCCAAGAGCGTCGTGGCTTCGGGTTCGCAGAAGTCTACGCTGAAGCAGGTGGTCGCGGAAGCTGCAGAGTGGATGGGACTGTCGGTCGCGGACGACCCGTTCCCGCGCGAGAACTTCTTCTACCGGTCCGATCAGATCGTCTTTGCCCGCGCCGGCGTGCCCGCGCTCTTCCTTCAGCCCGGTCCTCACTGGGAAGGCATGACGGAGGAAGAGTCCAAAGCGGCCCTCCAGAACTGGCTCAACACGCGCTACCACCGGCAGGGCGACGAGATTCAGCCGGATTGGGACTTCCGCGCCTTCCAACGCATAGCCCAGGTTGCATTCCTCATGGGACAGCGCATCAACGAGCTCGACGCGATGCCAACCTGGAATCCCGGCGATGAGTTCGAAGCCAAGCGTTTGGAATCGATCAAAAATGGGACGTAGGTTTTTGACGTCATTCTGAACTGAGTGAAGAATAGGGCGGCGCCAATCCGCCGACGGGCACGCCGGATTCTTCGGTTGCCACCTCAGAATGACGTCAAAACCGCTAGTCAGGATTGGTCCGAGGACCATTGGACGGGTAACCTATTCACCGGTGAGGCTGCAGCCTCACCGGTTTTCGTTCTTATCGTTTAGTGCGAGGTGAGCATGGATCTCGGAATATCTGGCCGGGTGGCGATGGTGGCGGCGGCGAGCAAGGGTATTGGCCGGGCGATCGCGTTGGGCCTGGCGGAGGAAGGCTGCCGGGTATCGATCTGCGCGCGAAGCGAGGAGAACCTGGAATCCGCGCGCCATGACTTGGAGGCGCTCATCGGGCCGCATGAGGTGCTTACCGTTGCCGCCGACGTCTCCAAAGTGGACGACCTGGAGAACTGGTACAAGCGAACGGTGGAACGTTTTGGCACCGTCGACATCCTGGTGACCAACACCGGGGGCCCGCCCGCTGCTAAGTTCCTGCAGCTCACCGACGAGCAGTGGGAATCCGGATTCCAATCGACGCTTATGAATGTGGTACGGCTATGCCGGCTGGCGATTCCTACCATGCAGGAGAAGGGCTGGGGGCGAATCATTCATATCACCTCCCTGGTAGCCAAGCAGCCTTCGGATGATCTAACGATCTCCACCACGCTGCGGACCGGAATCTCCGCGCTTACACGCACGATGGCGAACCAGGTGGCGGCGGATGGAATCCTGGTCAATGCCGTGCTGCCCGGAAACACGCTGACCGAACGGCAGACGCACCTGGCGAATGTCCGCTCAAAAGCGCTCGGAATCACACCCGAAGAGTCAATGAAGCGTACGGAATCCGCGATTCCTTTGGGCCATATGGCGGAACCGAGGGAAATCGCCGACGCGGTGGTCTATCTAGCTTCCGAGCGCGCAAGCTATATTACCGGCGTTTCCCTGTTAGTGGACGGCGGCGTGTGTCAATCACCAATCTAGGGTATCGGGTATCGGTATCGGGTCTCGGGTAAGAACGCCGAGTTAGTGAACCCGAAACCCGATACCCTGGAGACGTTAATGCAACTAGGCATGGTCGGTCTCGGGCGGATGGGGGCGAATATGGTGCAGCGGCTGCTGGAAGGCGGCCACTCGGTGGTGGTCTACGACCGGAATCCGGCTGCGGAAGAGGATGCGATCCGGATGGGGGCCATCAACGCGGATTCGCTTCAGGATGTCGCGCTGAAGCTGCCAAAACCGCGGGTCATCTGGGTTATGATTCCGGCCGGTCCGCCGGTGGAACAGACCATCGCAGACTTGCTCCCACACCTCGAATCCGGCGATATTCTCATTGACGGCGGCAACTCTAACTTCAAGGACACCAAGCGGCGGGCAGCTACTCTTGCGGCGAAGGGCGTCCACTTCATGGATGCCGGCACGTCGGGCGGAATCTGGGGGCTGAAGAACGGCTACTGCCTGATGATCGGCGGGCCGAAGGAAGCGTTCGACCACACGGAGTCCATTTTCAAGACCCTCGCGCCGGAGAAGGGGTATGCCTACGTTGGTCCCAGCGGCGCCGGCCACTACGCCAAGATGATCCACAACGGCATCGAGTACGGCATGCTGCAGTCGATTGGAGAGGGTTTCGAGATACTGCATTGCTCGGACTTCGATTATGACCTCGACCAGCTTTGCGACCTTTGGAACCACGGGAGCGTGATCCGCTCCTGGATGCTCGAATTGGCGCAGCGGGCATTTGCGCAGGAGGAGGACCTCGATACCATTCGCGATTACGTCGAGGACTCCGGCGAGGGTCGCTGGACGGTCCTAGAGGCTATGGAAAAGAACGTCCCCGCGCCGGTATTGACGCTCTCACTCCTTATGCGATTCCGCTCCCGCCAGGACGAATCGTTCTCCGCCAAAGTGATCGCCGCCCTCCGCAGCCAATTCGGCGGCCACGCAGTCCACCGCGACTCCGAACCGCAGAGCTAAGACTGAGGATGAAGGCGGATGGAATTGGAGTGAGTAGTGAGTGGTCTCCCCTTCTCCCTTTCTCCTCTTCTCCCTTTCTGTTTTCACTTGTCCCCATGGTTCTCTCCGTCCCCGTCATCCGTCCCTTCAATCCGCCTCAATTGCGTCCCACAACGCCTGCTGCGGAGGAGAAACCGGCGTCGCGGCAGAACGTGCTTCTGCCCTGGATTTCCTGACCCTGGATCACGGAGAGCGTCGGTGAAGGTTCGTGTCTGCTTCGCTGTCACAGCGGCCGTTCTTGCGGGCGTGGCGCTTTTCGCACGCCCGCAATCGCCGCGCGCCAATACTGGCGGACCAGCGGAAGAGGGGCCGTTCCGGGATGTCGCGGAATCCGCCGGCCTAAGGTTCCGGTATGAC
>JBKJZI010000368.1:0-9303 GCA_046715155.1 Chthonomonadales bacterium
TGTTTGTCCTATCCCCCACCTCCGCATCGCCCACGTAGGTTAAATGAGAGGCGGAGACGTTTTCCCCTAGAGTAGAGTTCTTCAGCTCGACGAAGTCGCCGATCTTGACCCCTTCCCCCAGGCGGCACCCGGGCCGAATATTCGACCAGGGCCCGACGTAGACTCGATTCGCGATAAAGCTCTCAAGAACCTGCGAGGCGAGAATCTTTGTTTCGTCGCCGATGGCGCTGTCAACAATTCGTGAGTACGGACCGATAACACATCCCTCACCAACGACAGAGGTTCCCAAAATGAAGGTGTTCGGCTCGATTACCGTATCTTGCCCGATCTTGACGCCCGCATCGACATAGGTCGATGACGGATCGGTGATTCCGACGCCTGAGAGCATGTGCGCGTTTAGAATCCGCTCGCGCAGGATGCGCCCCACTTCCGCCAGCTCCACCCGATTGTTGACGCCGAGGACTTCCCGCGCGTCATCGGTGGCAACCGCCTCGACCCGTTCGTCCTTGCCGGAGAGGATTCCGATAGCGTCCGTGAGATACAGCTCGCCCTGAACGTTGTTCGGACGAATCTCGCTGAGAGTATCGATTAGCGCGCGGGATTGGAAGCAGTATATGGACGGATTCCACTCCCGGATTCGCCGCTCCTCTTCGGTAGCATCGCGATGCTCTACGATTCGGGAGACTGTGCCATCTTCTCCGCGCACAATGCGTCCGTACCCCGTGGCGTCGTCCAGAAGTGCGGTCAGCAGAGTAGCTGCGGCGCAGGTGGATGCGTGATGGTCCAGCAGCTTCGAGAGCGTCTCGGCGCGAATCAGCGGAATGTCTCCGGCCAGGACGAGTACCGTACCGCTGAATCCGCGCAGAAGAGGTGTCGCGCAATGAGCGGCATGACCTGAACCGCGCTGCTCCTCCTGCAGGGCGTACTCCAGGTCATCGCCAAGCCCCGCTTTTACGGATTCCGCTTCATGCCCTACCACGACGATGACCCGCCCGATTCCGGCATCGCGGCAGGCTTCGATAACATGACGGCTGAGGGCACGGCCGCAAACGGGATGGAGCGGCTTCGGAATCCGCGACTTCATCCGCGTAGACTTCCCGGCCGCGAGGATTATCGCGCAGCTTTCCGACAATGAGGGAGACAGGAGCCGGGATTCTTCTTGCATTCAACAGCGCTCCTGCGATTCGTAGATGTAGGGACGAATAAACTGCCGACAAACGCTCTGTCGGCCAACGGCACGTATATTGGCAGTTTATTCGTCCCTACGCCGTGGCGGTCACATGAACTAGAGGCTTGGATTCAGTCCCGTGGACTTAACACTTTACACTCACCTAAAGTATATTCGTCGCGTTTGCGCTGTGTCAAGGAAACAATAGTGACCATCGAAGGCCGCGGAATTTGCCCTGGTAACCGGTGGTACAATAGGCTGACAGCCGGATTCCGGGCGGTCGAATGCGCGATCTCTCCCAGGCCTTCGCGACGAGGGTTGCCGGTCCGAAGTAAGGTGTTCAGAACAGTCGCGGAGTGTGGAATAAGGTGCTGGCAACTTTGCGGTGCGGTTGCCGGGAGAGGCCTCTTTAATGCGCAGTCTGCCGCGCAAGGCGCAGATCTACGTCGTCTTCGTTTACCTGGTTGGAATCGCGGTCTGCGCGCTTTCCTACCGTATCCCTACTCCCCGCGCCCACGCGTACCTCTGGGAGCTCGGCGTCATCCTCCTGCTGGCGGTCCTTCTCGGAAGCAAGAAGGTCACTATCCTTCCGGCCAAACAGTCCGTCAAGGAAGATTCCGGTTCGCTTTCCCTCGGTTACGTAATCACCTTCGCCGCCATCCTCCGTTTCGGACCGACAGCCGGCCTGGTCATAGGCGGAGTCAGCGCGCTTTCCGGGTGCATCTATCCGAAGCTGATGCCCATGCATCAGCTTACTTTTAACGTCTCGCTCGCGGTAATCCAATCCTGGCTCTCCGGGCTGGTCTTTGTGGTGGCGAACGGCGGCTCAATGAGTCTGCACCCGGTCGGTTCGTTCCTCGCCGTACTCGCCGCGGCCATTACGTACTTCCTTATCAATACCGGCGGCGTCGCGTGTGTTGTCGGACTCTTCAGCAACAAGCCGATCTGGCCGTTGTGGAAAAAGACCTTCCTCTGGACCGGGCCGACGTACGTTGCGGGCGCTTCCATTACCAGCCTGGCAATCATTCTTACCCAGAAGGACCTCACGGGCACGAACCCGATGGTGGCATGGCTCCTCCTCGGTTCGCCCGCCGCGCTGGTCGTCTTCATGCTTTACAAGGTATTCAGCGCGCGAGAGGCCGAGAAACAGCAGCATATCGAGGAACTCGAAGCTAAGAAAGCCCAGCTCGCGGACCTCTATCTTGCAACTATCAAGAGCCTCGCCCTCGCCATCGACGCCAAGGACCAGTACACCCACCAGCACATCATCCGCGTGCAGCGTTACGCTATGGCTACGGCATCGAGGATGGGCCTGTCCGAGGATGAGTTGAAGGGCCTGGAGACCGGAGCGCTGCTGCACGACATCGGCAAGCTAGGCGTTCCGGAATACGTCCTCCTGAAACCGGGCCGATTGACGGAAGAGGAGTTCGAAAAGATCAAGAAGCACCCGGAGATCGGCGCGGCCATTCTGGACCCGGTCGAGTTCCCCTGGCCGGTGCTTCCCGTGGTCAAGTACCATCACGAAAAGTGGGACGGGACCGGCTATCCGGAAGGATTGAAAGGCGAGGACATTCCGCTCACCGCGCGGATTCTGGCCGTCGGAGACGTCTACGACGCGCTCACTTCTCACCGCTCCTACCGTAACGCTTGGACGCACGAAAAGGCGATGGAGGTCATCAAGGAGGGGCGCGGCAAGCACTTTGACCCCGTGGTATTGGACGCTTTCCTTGAGATCATCGAAGATGAGATCAAGGAGATGGCGAAAGAGGGTAAGGGTCCTCTGGCAATCGATACCACCACGCCGTCGCCCGTCACCAAGGCAGATCAGGCGGCCCGAGACATCCAGCGCGCCTCCTCAGAGCTCTGGGCGCTTTACGAAGTCGCGCAAACTCTCTCTACGAGTCTCGGATTGGCTGAAACGCTGGACATTCTAGCGCGAAAGCTGCACGCAATCATGCCGGGAACCGCCTGCGTATTCCTCCTTCGACATGAGGGCGAGGGAATGATGGTTCGTTCCGTGGTCGGCATCAACCGCGAGTTTTTCGATGAGGCCACGACCGTTGGGATGCGCGGAACCTCGATGCAGGTCGCTTCGAAGCGCGAGACCTATTGCGGGGAGTACGATCCGGAAGATCTGATGCTTACCGGCTCCCAGACCACGCAGTGGGTAGCAGTCAATTCAGCGCTGATAGTACCGATCGTCCATCAGGGCGAAGTCCTTGGTACGATCAACCTCTACCATCCGGAGAACAACGCGTTCGGCCCGCACGACCGCCAGTTCCTGGAGATGGTGGCGGAGCGCGCATCTCTTGCTCTGTATAACGGACTGCTGTTCGACCGCGCCCGCAGCCACGCTTTCACGGACCCGCTCACCGGACTGTACAATCTGCGCTACCTCACGCAGTATGTGGACGAACGGTGCGCCGCGGATGACCCGGTCCTGACCGGCATGGACGCCGCGGACGTACAAGAGGAGAACGGCGGACGGCGCCGCAAGGAATCCTTCGCGCTCCTATGCATGGACCTGGACAGCTTCAAGCCTATCAACGATAACTTCGGCCACCAGCGCGGAGACCAGGTGCTGCGAGACGTGAGCCGCATCTTCCTTTCAACCGTTAAGGACACCGATATCGTCGCCAGATATGGCGGGGACGAGTTTATCGTCGTCCTCCAGGGCGCAGGCCCGGGAGAGGCGACGCTCATGGCCCAGAAACTGCAAGAAGCGGTAGAGGGCTACGACCCCGGACTGGTTCACGCGCGCCTCGGCCCGCTGCGCCTCGGAGTCAGCGTTGGCTTCGCCTGCTACCCGCACGACGGTTCCGACTGCGCCACCCTCCTCGCCGGCGCCGACACGCAGATGTATAGCGACAAAACAGAGCGCGACCTGGCAAAACTCGCAACCGGCCAGGTCAACATCGCACCACCGATCCTCCCCGTCCCGGAATTCCTGGAAACCGGGCAGTAGAATTCGATTCCAATGTAAAATGCAAAATGAAAGCCCGCAGGGCCGTTATGGCCTGGGGCTTTAGGTTTGCATTGCTGCTGTTGCACTTTAAAACTACATTGGAATCAAGCATTGCCTGACCACCCACTCGTCCTCGCCTTAAAACATCGACACCTCCATCGCAAGGTCTTCGGGGACCATGCTGAGTTAATCATCATCAGCAGCCATCCGGTCATCTTGAAAGCGCGGTCTTCCGTGCAATTCTCCATAGGAGCCCAGGGACCGTCGTTGATCACGTGGGTGTCCGGACCGACGAAAACGTTTCATCATAAGTGGCCGGCAATGTTCCGACAAAGGTAAGCATATCCTCAGTCGGAGCGCCGTGATTGCCCGGACCGTCCGTACCCTTCCGGCCTGTTCGAACCTCCCACAACTGGCTAACACAGCGATTGGGCGAAAGGAGCTAGAAACACGACAACGGTCGTGATTCAGTCATTGCACTTGTCCCTGGGCCTCGGACTGGCTTTCCCGCAAAACCCGCGCCTGGCCCATGAGGAAACAGCAGGGAGCGGCGCAGCTCCCTGCTGTTCGGAATGTGAGGGTTCGGCGGCCTACCAGCAACGAAGTTGGCGGATGCATACTGCGACTGGGGACCTTATCTCACGCACACTACATCGATAGTGCTATATTTCCTCACGCCCTTATCGACGGTTGAGATCAATATCAGAGAGCCCGCTCCGTTGTAGAAACTAAACGCATAGGCGCTCTTTCTGGATTTGTCTGTCGTGCTCGACCATTTTTATGGCCGCCGGGCGGATTGTAATTGATATGCCCCTTAGCCCCATTGGCGCTTGCGGCCTGTTGCTCTTCCTGAGTTGGAGTCCGCCAGTCGCTGTAACCGCCTTCATCCAGCGTATCGCAATACTCTTGCGCCTGGTAGAAGTTCAGGTAACTGCCCAATTGGGCAGCTCCGCTTGCCGACCAGACGCGCCCGGTTGTAAGGTCCTTGCAGCCGCCTTCCACAGATGCGAAATTTACGTCGTCGGCGACGAGGCAGTCCCCCGGCGCGCCCGCAAAGCGCATTCCGAGATTCATGCAGAAAAGTACCGCTAGAAACGAGCCCGCGATGAGACTCTTTGTTGCTTTTCGATTCATGATGCTGTCCTCCGGTGGAGATGTGGTGGGTAAATGAGTGAGGCGAGAGGAGGATAGCAGTGGAGAGTAGACGCTGCGTAGCTTGCGCGTAGGAATTGGGATGGATTCAGCGATCTTTGAAGAAAAGGCAGAATTCGGGCCGGATTCGGAGGGTTAGGGCTCGTAGCAGATGGTCACGATGTCATTCGTCTTGCCGCCATGCGACTGACCCGTCACTACCAGTCCCGGCACCGCCTTTGCGCCTCGGACCTGGTCAACCACCGCCCGCGCCGAATCGCCGAACTCGGTGGGGCCCTTGTAAAACCACTCTCGCAGGACGAAGCCGCCGGTATCCATCGCAAGCGTAACATACTCGACTTCCTTCGGAACCTCGTTCCTCGCGCCGGTTCGCATGTAGCCTGTCACATACCACGGCATCGCACCGGACCCCGGGATGATCTGGACGAGACTGCCTCCCATGTTGGGAATTCGGTAGTCCCTGATCCAAACTGGCAGGCCGTTACATCACGACCCACGCATCGATAAGAGCCATCGCATTGTCCCACCACAATGGGTGCGTCACCCGATGCCCAGGCGCACGTGACCAGATCGAGTCGATCGGCGTTCGTACTGGCGCCGCGCGCCCAGAGCATCGCTCCGGTCCGGTCGTACTTGACGGTGATGCAGCCTGCCCGAGCGTAATTAAGCGTGCCGGGAGCACCGCGGCCTCGCCGATGACGGTCACCCGGCCGGCTTTGTCGATTCCGAGCAACTTAGCAGTGTCGTCGGCGTGGTTGTTTCGGCCCCAGCGCCGCTCCCAGACTTTCTCCCCGGTTGTCTGCCGGTACTTTAGGGTCAGGTAGTCGAGCTCAGGGCCGCTTGCAGGCAATATGCGCGAGGCTCCGGTCACTATGACGAAGCCCTCCGGGTCCAGGATCATGTCGTTCGGCATATCCTCCGCGTGCGCCGGGCTATCGTAACGTCTGATCCACGCCACGTGGCCACTCGAGTGGTACTTGACGATAACATAGTCTTCACTGGTCCGGCGGCCGCGGCTCTCGCCCATCACGTAGACGCTGCCCGACGAATCCAGCAGGAGCTTTTCGGCATGTCAAAGCCGGTGTCAGGACCGTCATAGCGGCGCACGCCCACGCCGTGTCCTACGTCCGGCCAGGTGGGTGAGGGTTGGCCGTTCGGGGCGAGCTTGATAGTCACGAAATCCAGCTCGCTCAGCCGGCCGTCGCCATTCCCGCTCGCGCCGTAGGAATCGCCGCTGATGTAGATGTTCCCCTGCTGGTCCAGCGCGATGCTCTTCGCCCGATCCACGTCGTTGCCGGGTCCGTTGTACCGCCACTCCCATTCCAGTTTGCCATCGCGGTCGTATTTCAGAATCAGGAAGTTCACGTCCTGCGTCGCGGTCTGAATGAATCCCGCGATGTAGGAGTTCCGCTCGGAATCGGTGACAATCGCGCTTGGATCGCTGTCTCCATCTCCCTCCCGTCCCGCGTAACGGCTGACCGAGAGCTCACGACCCTTCGATTCAGGAGCCTGCGCCGTCGGCCTCTGAAGGACCACTCGCGGAGCAGGACCCAACAACCGCTGTGCCAGAAGGACACAAACGGCGAGCACGAATAGTCCGGCTGTCGCTGCGATAGACGATCGGCGGCGTTTGATGGCACGATGCCGAGTTAAAGGGGTGGGCTGCCCGATTCCATACTCCGGGCGGGAGAGTGGATGCGAAGGAACTGCCAATCTAACGGATTCGAGGGAATCTAGGAAATCGCGGGTCTCGCGTGAGGGCTCCCCATCGATTTCATCCCGCAGAACACGCTCCAGCTCCTGAAACTGACGCCGCGCCGAGTCCGGCTTGCCATGCAGCGCGAAAAGGCGCATCAGCTCACGGTGCGCTTCCTCTCCACCGGGATTCAGACTCACTGCCCGGCGCGTCGCCGCAATCGCGGAATCCAGGTCTCCGCGCTGCTCATGTGTTTGCGCAAGCGAGATAAGCGCCTCGAAAGTGATCTCGGCGAACCGTCTTCGCTCCGGCAGGAAGAGGTCCTGGTAGCATCCCGGAAGCAGGTCGCCCAGGTAGAGATCTAGAGCATTGGAGAACGCCTCGTGCGCTCCCCGAGATCCGAACTCTGCTCGGCCAGCCGGAGCAGCCGCTCCATTTCTAAAGCGTCTACCTTGAGCATTTCCGGATGGAGTTGAAGCGTAGTACGGGTTGACTCGAAAAGGTCGGGCAGAGATTCCCGGGCCTTGGCGAGCTGGCGGCGCACGGTATAAACGAGCTGGCGGAGCTTCCGGCGTGCCTCCTCCTGGGAGACGAACTCGAAAGCCTCCAAGAAGCTGGATCTGGATCGGTGAGGGGTTCATATCCTGCGGGATGGCGTCACATGGATCCCATCAACAGACGGGACCGCGGCTAGGATTGCGACTCCTGCTCCCACAATCCTGCCGCAACAACCCTTTGGGGCCGAACAGTACCGGCAGCTTTTGCCACACTATCAAGACACGTTTCTCTATCGTTCAGATTGACGGTATCGTTGGCTGAGTCAATATACTGATGGGTTAGGTGCGTGTTCCAAGTCGATCTCCCAGTCGGACGAGAAGACAATGACAAACGATGACGCGTTAGTTCTCGCCATAGACATCGGAACGTCCAGCGCGCGGGTAATAGCCTTCGATTCCGAGGGCCGCGCGGTGGAAGGAGCGCGCGCGCAGCAGCCTTACACTCTCCGAACCCATCCTCCCGGCGCGGCCGAGCTGGATGCCGATTCCGTAGTTGAAACCGTCGCGCGATGCGTAGATGTTGTCCTGGATATCCTCGACGACCGGGCAAGCGGAATCCGGGCCGTGGGATGCTGCACCTTCTGGCACAGCATGATCGGAGTGGATACCGACGGCAATGCGTTAACTCCCCTCTACACGTGGGCCGATACTCGAAGCGCGGCGGCGGCAAAGAAGCTGAATTCCCAGCTCAACCGGATCGAAGTACACCGACGGACCGGCTGCGCGATCCACCCCAGTTACTTCCCCGCCCGGCTGGTGTGGCTCCGAGAACACGACCGGAACGGATTCCGTCGCGTCTCGCGTTGGATCTCCCCCGGCGAATATCTCTTCCAAAAACTGTTCGGCAGAACCTCCTGCTCCGTTTCAATGGCTTCTGCCACAGGGCTGTTCGACCAGAATAAACGCACCTGGGACCCCGAAATCCTCACAGCGTGCGGAATCTCCGCGGAGAAACTGGGGACGTTGACGGACGTAGATCAGCCGGAAACCGGACTATCACCCGATTGGGCGGCGCGATGGCCGCAGCTCGCCCAGATTCCGTGGGTGCCGGCCGTTGGCGACGGAGCGGCGGGCAATTTGGGGAGCGACTGCTCGACCGCGGAATCCGTAGCGATCAATCTCGGCACTTCCGGCGCGATTCGTCTTCTGTGGAAGTCACCGAAGATCGGAATCCCTCCGGAGCTCTGGTGTTATCGCCTCGACGCACAGCATTTCGTCGTCGGGGCAGCTTTCAGCGATGGCGGCGAGGTTTACTCCTGGATTCGCCGCACCTTGGACCTGCCGGAAGCGGATGACGAACTGGATGACGCCCTCCTCACCCGCCGCGCGGACTTACACGGTCTTACTTTTCTTCCCTTCCTCGCGGGTGAGCGCAGCACCGGCTGGCGCCCTGACGCTCGCGCGACGCTGCATGGAATCTCAATTGCGACGTCACCGATGGACATTCTGCAGGCGTCTATGGAAGGGATGGCGCTGCGGTTCCTACTGATCTGGGATCTAATACAGCCTCACTTTCCGAACTTAAAGAAAGTCGTGGCGTCCGGCGGCGCTATCGGTGCGTCGAAAGCATGGCAGCGAATGATTGCCGACGCGCTAGGGCATCCAATTCTGGTCACCGGGGAATCCGAAGCATCCAGCCGCGGCGCGGCCATTTTGGCGATGAAGGTCGCCGGAATCATTGGCGACGCGGGAGAGCTGCCTCCAATTACCGGCCGTCTGGTTGAGCCCGACCCGATAGCCAATGAAACCTATAAACAGGCATTGC
>JBKJZI010000369.1:0-5302 GCA_046715155.1 Chthonomonadales bacterium
CTCTTGCTGCACAACGAGACGCCGGGTACTGGGCATTGGCTGGGTGTGTCACTGATCGGCTCTCGTAGCAACCGCGAGGGCTACGGAGCAGTATTGACTGCGAAAATCGGACTCCGCGTCCTTACTCGGCAGTGCCATTCCGGCGGTTCCTACCTGTCATCGTCGGATTCTCGGGTTCATTTCGGTCTGAGCCGGCCGCGCCGTGTGGATGAGCTGACAGTCCGCTGGCCAAGTGGCCGTACAAGTAGGCTTCAAGACGTACCCGCGGGGCGCTATATTACCATCCACGAGCCCTGAGCAATCAAATGGTGCGATCAATTATAAAGCTGAAGAAGATTCCGAACCGGTGGCGTGTGGCCATAGCCATTGGCCTCATCATATCGGGCGCAGCCGCATTCGCCCTGTATCCGCGCGGCCAGGATTTGCTTTCGAAGTCCAACCGCATGACGGCGCTGAGCAGCGATCTTCCGTACTACTGGTGGATATCGGACGACGAAGTGATGACCGTCGACAGTCCCAAGGAAGGGGATTTGACGTTTCGTCGGCACAATCTCACCACCGGCGCTGTCAGCGTTCGAGAGGCGCTTTCCACCCAATTCCGGCAATCCGGTGGAAAGCCCGATTCCGCCCAGATCTCCACGGATGGTTCCAGGCTGCTCTGGATCGGGAAGGATGACACTGCGCATGTCGCTTCGCTTGACGGCAAAGCGCACCATACTTCTAGCGTGTCGGGAACCGTGGTTTTGCGGTGGCTCGACGACAGCCGCTGGGTAGAGCTGATTGGCGACGAGGAACTGATTCAAAGTGCAGTCATCCATTCAGTTCATGAGCCGGATAAACCCAAGTGGAAACCGATCTTCCCGAATATTCCGAGCTCGCCGAAATCCGTCAATATCGCGGGCATTGCCACCACGAGCGACGATCACGTTCTGGCGCACTACTGGAATCGCCGCGTCGGCGATATCAACCCGGCCAGGATTGTCGCCATGGGGTTTTCGGCGAATCCGTCCGTCATGGGCAAATTCACAGTCGCGCCTCCGCGTGATGACTTCGATTATGGCGAGCTGATCTTCGGTTCCCGCAGCGGCCGGCTGGCGTGGCACTTGAGATTTCGTCCCACGCTGCCCCTTCGCTCAATGGCCGGCATATGGATAATGGATATGAACGGGCTCACCGCCAGGGAACTGGGTTGGCTCGCGGCGGGTTGGAGCGGAACGCGCGGGCCGGGACCATTCAACATTCAGTGGACCCCGTCCGGCGAGGCGATCAGTTTTATTTACGAAGGCGCATTATGGAAGACCGACATAGAGTGAAACGTAATCGACGGTCGACGAAAGCAGCGCCTCCACGTTCTCGCATCAGCGGAAAGCTTGCCTTCTTGATCGTAGCGGCCGCGGCCGGAGTCTGGGGTGTGATGCTCGTTCGCAACATGCATACGTCGCCGGCTCGCACGCATGTGGAGGCCGGTATCGAATACGCGAACCACCGGATGGGGCGGGAGGCGGAGGCTGAGTGGCTCTTGGCGGTTCGGTTAGACCCGCTCAACTCGGCCGCCTGGGAGCTTCTCGGGGACTTTTATCTTTCGGCCCAGCGTTACGACGAAGCTCTCGACGCCTTCCAGCATCTTGAACGCTCAGCGCCCAAAACTGACAGGCTGAGCGAGCGAATAGCCATAAGCTGCGCCGGAGCGGGCGATCAGGCGGCCGCGTATAAGCACGCGCGAAAGGAGCTAGAGCGGAATCCGAATAGCGTGGAAGCTCTTCGCATCGTCTGCCGCGTGTTGGTCCACAAGGATTCCGAAAAGGAACACCTGGACTACCTTAGGCGGCTCACGCGCCTCACCCCGGAAGACCCTGAGTTCCAGGCGATCTTGGCGGAATCCCTCTTGCGCGCGCACCTGCACTCAGAGGCACGAACGGTCTGCGATGAGCTGCTGCGAATGAATCCGAATGATGCAAAGGCCTTTGGGCTCAGGGGCCGGAGCTGGTACGAAGAGGATACTTCGACGGATCGGCTGCGGCGAGCGAAGGAAGACCTTCTTCGCGCGGTCCACTTGAGCCCTGGTGGGCCGGCGCAGCGGCTTCATCTTGGCCGAGTCTACCTTCTGATGCGGCGACCGGAGGAGGCCGCGCGCTATCTGGAACAGGCCGCCACAATCCTTCCCAGCAATGCCGATGTCCTCTTCGACCTTACGCGCGCGTACTCTGCTCTCAACCGGACGGAGGACCTGGCGCGGACTCGCCGGCGATTTGTGAAGCTTCGCAAGCGAGCGGATCTCGCATCGGAACTAGAGAAACGCTGCGCCATCGAGCCGGAGAACGGCCATGCCCATCTTCGAATGGGCTTGATCGCCCTCGAAGAAGGCGCCCTCGATAAGGCCGATTATTATCTCCGGCGGGCTGTCATCCTCATGCCTGGTGACAAGGGAGCCGAGACGGCGCTGAAGAAACTGACCTTTCGGCTGGTGGAATCCGCGGACAGGGGATGAGGCGCCTGATACTGGCGATCCTGCTTCTCCTCTGCCTGCTGAATGCCTTAGGATGCGACTCAGAAGGCCGCCGCGCAGCCGGAATCAACCGAACCGTTCAACGGGCGCTATTCAAAGACGTTTCCGCCCCCGCCGGAATCCGCTTCACCCACTCAAACGGCGAATCCGGAAAGTTCTATTTTCTCGAGCTTACCCCTGCCGGCTGCGCGTTCTTCGACTTCGACAACGATGGATGGCTGGACATTCTCCTGATTCAGTCCGGTCCTTCTGATCCGATACCGCAGCTTGGGCGTCTACGCTGCGGCTTATATCGCAACAAACGCGATGGGAGCTTTGAAGATGTTACCGCCGATTCCGGACTCGATCGCGATCTTGGCTACGCCCACGGCATGGCGGTCGGCGACTACGACAACGACGGCAGCGAAGACCTCTTCATTACGAGCTACGGCCGCAACTTCCTTTTTCGAAATACCGGCGTCCAGGCGTTCAGGCCTTCAGGCGCTCAGTCAAACCCTATCCGCGAGACCCGAGACCCAAGACCCTTGTTTGAGGACGTAACCGAGAGAATGAGTCTGGACAAGCCTCACAGCTCAGGCTATGCCACCAGCGCGGCGTTCGGCGACTACGATAACGACGGCCGGCTCGATCTCTATGTTTGCTACTACTGCCCCTGGACCTGGAGCAAGGACAGGCCCTGCTACGATTCCGAGGGCCGGCGCGAATACTGCACGCCGCAGATTTACGAGCCGGATTCGCACCGGCTTTTTCGAAATGAAGGATCTCGGTTCGTGGATGTTAGCGACCGATCCGGAATCGGCCGGGAGAAGGGACGCGGCTTAGCCGTGTCATTCGTGGACTACGACGCCGACGGCCGACAGGACATCTACGTCGCCAACGATCTCAATCCGGCCATGCTGTGGCGAAACAAGGGCGACGGGACATTCAGAAATGTCGCGATCGAGGCCGGCTGCGCGTATGACTCTCAGGGGCGGTCGATGGCGGGTATGGGCATCGGGATCGCCGACTACGACCACAGTGGTCGGGGAAGCCTGTTTGTGACGAACTTCTCGGGACGGCCCAACATGCTCTTCCGGAACCTCGGCGGCGGATTGTTCGATGACGCAAGCACCGAATCCGGCGTTGGCCCCGCGCACCTGAAGTTCCTCTCGTTTGGAACGGAGTTCTTGGATTACGACGCAGACGCCTGGGCCGATCTGATCGTCGCAAACGGCCACGTCCAGAAGCTCGTTGACCTGCGCCTCGAAGGCGTCTCGTACAGGGAGCGAAAGCAGCTCTTTCACAACAGCGGGAGAGGTAAGTTCAAGGAGATAACCGCTCCCGCGAAGCTCGGGGCGCTGGCCCTGGAGACCGTGTCGCGCGGGCTGGCAACGGGAGACTTCGACAATGATGGCCGCGTCGACGTCCTCGTATCGAACCAAAACAGCCCCGCTCAGCTTTTCCGCAACCTCGATTCAAGCCGGAATCACTGGGTAAGCTTTCGGCCGATCGGAACGAAGAGTAATCGCAGTGGCGCCCATGCTAGTTTCATCATCCACGCGGGCGGAGTCCGCCAGACGGCCACCGCCCGCGCGGGCTCCAGCTATCTTTCACACAGCGATCGCCGTGTATACTTCGGGCTCGGCAACGCGTCGAAGATCGACCGGGTGGATATCCGCTGGCCGAGCGGCGCCCGCGATGAGCTGAAACATGTGGTTATAGACCGAATCCACACCGTAACCGAGGGACGCGGAATCACCTCAACGCTTGGCCGCTAAAGGTTACGCCAAAAGATTGTTTACCACATGACCATGGACGTCGGTGAGGCGGAAGTCGCGGCCCTGGTAGCTATGCGTTAGCCTCGTATGATCGAATCCGAGAAGGTGGAGGATGGTAGCTTGCAGGTCGTGAACGTGAACGGCGCCAGGAGTAAACGACTCCTTGCTGGGCTCGATGGCGTTGCCGTCGGCATCCGCGATGTTGTAGCCGTAGTCGTCTGTGCGCCCGTAAGTGAATCCGCGCTTGATTCCGCCGCCCGCCATCCAGAGTGAAAAGCAGCGAGGGTGGTGGTCCCGGCCGTAATCGTTCTTGGTCAGCTTTCCCTGGCAATAACTGGTGCGGCCAAACTCTCCGCCCCAGATCACCAGCGTATCGTCCAGCATGCCCAGCCGCTTCAAGTCGAGCACCAGCGCCGCGCTGGCTTTGTCGGTCTCCTGGCATTGCCCGCGGATTCCGCCCGGCAGCCCACCGTGTTGGTCCCACCCTTGATGATAAAGCTGAATGAACCTTACACCCCGCTCCGCCAGCCTTCGAGCCAGCAAGCAGTTCGCCGCGAAAGTGCCCGGCTTGCGAGCATCCTCGCCGTATAACTCGAACACGTGGTCCGGTTCGGTCGAGATATTGGTGACGTCCGGCACACTCGTCTGCATTCGGTAGGCGAGCTCATACTGGGCGACGCGAGATTCGATTTCAGGGTCGAGCTCGCGTTCGAACTGCAGCCGGTTGAGCTCATTGAGCGTGTCGAGCATCGCTCGCCGTCCGTGATGGGAAACGCCCTCCGGGTTCGTGAGGTAAAGAACAGGGTCTTTGCCTGCTCGAAACTGCACGCCCTGGTAGCGCGAGTCGAGGAATCCGCTGCCCCATAGCCTCGAATAGAGCGGCTGGTCACCCTGTCCCGGCGTGACGAGCACCACGAAAGCCGGCAGATTCTCGTTCGTCGAGGCGAGCCCGTAGCTGACCCACGAGCCCAGCGAGGGACGCCCCGCGATCTGGGATCCGGTTTGAAAGAACGTGATGGCCGGGTCGTGGTTGATGGCC
>JBKJZI010000370.1:0-4168 GCA_046715155.1 Chthonomonadales bacterium
GCTAAACCTTCAGATTTCACTCGTCCGGGTCACATCGTCCCGCTGCGAGCTGAGGATGGCGGGGTGCTCAAGCGCGCCGGCCATACGGAGGCTTCCGTAGACCTCTGCCATCTGTCGGGCCTGCAGCCGGTCGCCGTTCTTGCCGAAGTTATGAATGAGGATGGCAGCATGGCGCGCGTACCTGAGCTGCTGGAGATATCTAAGCGGCTCGGTCTCAAGATCATCACCATCGCCGACCTCATAAAGCACCGGCGGCGCACGGAAAAACTGGTAACCCGCGTATCGGAAACGCACATTCCCACTCGAAGTTTTGGCGCGTTAAAGGTCTATGCTTATGAGGCAACGGTGGAACCGCGCGAGGCCATTGCCTTGGTCAAGGGAAACATCTCCGGACCAGAACCGGTCCTCGTTCGCGTACACTCCTCCTGCGTCACGGGCGACCTTCTCGGGTCTCTCCGCTGCGATTGCGGAGCGCAGCTCGACCTCGCGCTGGAACGAATCGAGCGGGAAGGCAGGGGAGTGCTCATCTATTTGGTGCAAGAGGGGCGCGGCATCGGCCTGGTCAACAAAATGAAGGCGTATCAGCTCCAGGATGAAGGCGCCGATACGTACGAGGCCAATGAAAAGCTCGGATTCAAAGCGGACTTGCGGGACTACGGTGTAGGCGCACAGATCATGGTGGACCTTGGCCTGAAGAAGGTGCGTTTTATGACCAATAACCCGTCCAAGGTTGCCGGAATCGACGGCTATGGGTTAGAGATTGTGGAGTGGGTGAAGCTGAGAGCGAAATCGAACCCCCACAACAAAGGCTATCTCGACGCTAAACGGGAAAAGGGCGGGCACGACATTCCTCTCCCGGAAGATGAGAACCCGCCCGAGCTCGGCGGCGACACAGGCGCGGATTCCGAGCAGCCGATGTAACGTGGGGAGTTATAGAGTAAGTGAGTAGGTGAGTAAGTGAGTTTAGCTATGGTTGGGCCCAACTCACTTACTCACCTACTCACCTACTCACCTTCTGAGGACAGACATGGCACAAGTATATGAGGGCGCTCTGGCAGCAGACGGGCTGCGGTTTGCCCTCGTGGTCAGCCGGTGGAACTCTTTCATAACGGAACGGCTGCTTGAAGGCGCGCTTGATGCCCTTAAGCGGAATGGGGCCGATGAGACCATAATCTCCGTGGCGCGCGTTCCCGGCACGTGGGAGATTCCGGTTGTGGCGAAAAAGCTCGCAACCGGCGGCGGGTACGACGCCGTAGTATGTATTGGATGCCTTATCCGTGGAGCAACGCCTCACTTCGACTACCTGGCTTCGAATGTCACGAGCAGCCTGGGACAGATAGCCCTTGAATCGGGCCTGCCCGTAACATACGGAATCCTGACGGTCGACAATCTCGAGAAGGCCATCGAGCGCGCCGGCACGAAAGCCGGCAATAAGGGTGCCGAAGCCGCCCTGGCCGCCATTGAGATGGCGAATCTAATGAAGGCCTTGGGCGTTGGACCGTGAGCGTTCAAGAACAAGTGACCGAGACCGGCTAACGCATACTCGACCTCCCTTACTGAACCTGGAACTATCATGAAAAAGCTTGCCGCTTACGGACTCATCTTCACCCTGGGATTTGGCGCTTGTCTCCTGCTGCTCCGCGCTTATGGGACTTTTGGGTTGGCTAGTGAGACCGAGGCGAAGCGCCGGGCCATCTCGATCCTGGATAAGAGCCCGACCGGCACTCCGGTAGCAGATAACGTGATCATTCAGGCGGCAGCGAAGCTGACGCCAGCGGTCGTGAACATCGACACATTGTCTACCCGCCGGCCGCGCGCGTATGACTTCTTCGGAAACCCGCTCCAGGGCCGAGCATACGCCCTGGAGGGTAAAGGTTCGGGTGTGATCATTAGCCCGGACGGGTACGTCGTCACCAACAACCATGTTGTGGAGGGGGCCCAGATCATCCGCGTTACGCTCCCGAACGGGCGGCAGTTCGACGGGCGAGTGATCGGCGCGGACCGCTCTGCCGACCTGGCCGTTGTCAAGATCGACGGCGTGAACCTTCCGTACGCTGCTCTGGGCGATTCCGGCAAGCTCAAGGTGGGCGAATATGTGATTGCCATCGGCTATCCGCTCGGAATAGGCACGACGGTAACGCATGGAATAGTCTCCGCGACCGACCGTAAGAACCTGGAAATCAGCGAAGGCCGCGTGCTGCGTGAGGCAATTCAGACGGATGCGCCCATCAATAAAGGTAATTCCGGGGGAGCGCTCGCAAACACGCACGGCGAGCTCGTGGGAATCAATACGGCGATTGCATCGGAAGGCGGCGGGGGCAGCATCGGAATCGGATTCTCAATTCCAATCAACTCAGCGCGCGAGATCGTCAAGCGGATCATCGCCAGCGGCCGCTCCGTTACTGACGCTCCCGGCGAGCCCTGGCTCGGAATCATGTCGGTTCCACTCGAACCGGACTATGCGGCCCAGCTAAGCCTTCCGGCGGGGCAGGGTGTTGTCTTGCAGACAGTGATCCCGCTCACTGCGGCCGCTAAATCCGGCCTGAACGCCGGAGACGTGCTTTTCTCCGTAAACGGGAAGCCGATCATGAACCCCGAAGAGGTCCGCAACCTCATTCGCAAGCACAACGTGGGAGACCAGGTCACCCTGGGCGTGATCCGCGCCGACGGCAGCCGCCAGCAGTTAAAAGTGCGCCTCGGACGCCGGCCGGAGCAAACGCCCGGGTAAAGGCATTTATCAGTTATCAGTTATCAATTATCAATCATTGAATGCCGTCCACGATTGATAATTGATAATTGATAACTGATAATTGATAACTCTTCAAGGTCTTTCCGGCTTTGGTAGAATCGGCGGATCGCTTTCCAATTCGGTGATTTGCCACTTTTCGGCCTCAAAGAGCCCCCACCATCGCGGTATTCGGATCTTAGCGATCCGCGCGCGCACCCGCAGGTCCGGATAGTACACTACGTCCATCCGGTCGTCTTTCTGGCCGACGTCCATCGTGAAGGTCACCTGCGCGCTCCGGCCCTCAGGACGGACTTCCAGGTTCCGGATGCTTATCGAGAAGTCGCCGCGCATCTCAGACATCGCTTTCGCGATCTCGGCACGCGCATCCGCGCGGGTTCGACCCAGAACGGTGGCATCCTCGGTGAAGAGGTCGAACAGTGCGTTTACGTCGCTCCGCTCTACCGCCCGTCGGCCGGTCTCGAGCAACTCGGCTGCGACCGCCTGCGACATGGCAGGGGCGCGCTCGGCGTAGGTGAGCGAATAGAGAACAGTGGCAATGACCAGAAGGGTTCCCGCGCTGAGCAGGATGATCCAGGAGGAACGCCGCACGAATCGCCTCCACCGCGAAATGGGAAGTCCGCGGATAATCAGGGGACGGCAGTCGTCATTCTACAGGTTTGTGGCTTATGCGTCAATGCGATGAATCTCGATGACTAACCGGGCCGGAGAGGTACGCTGAATGACAATGTCCATTGGTCAAAAAGGAGTGCTGTTTGCTTCGACTTTACCTCGTCCGCCACGGCGAGACTGATTGGAATACCGAAGGCCGGCTGCAGGGACAGTCCGATACGCCCCTCTCGCCGGCAGGTATTGCGCAGGCATATAAACTCGCCGCCCGGTTAGCAAGGGAATCGATCGACGCCATCTGGAGCAGCGACCTGCAGCGCGCACGCCAGACCGCGGAAATCATCGCCAAGCCGCATGGCCTGGAAGTTAACGTGTCGCCCGTCCTGCGCGAGGCCAGTTTTGGGCTTTGGGAAGGGTTGACGGAATCCGAGATTCTAGAACGCGGAGATGAGGAACTGTGGAGGAGCTACCGCGCGAATTCCGTGAAGCACCGTCCCCCCGAAGGCGAGCTGCTGGAAGAGATCTGTGAGCGCATGCTCGGAATCGTAAACCGCATCAAGTCTGCCCATCCCAGTGGAACGGTGATCGTAGTTGGACATGGCGGCAGCCTGCGCGCCATTCTCTGCGACGCGCTCGGCTCCCCCATCCCCGCCTGGCGCCGCCTCTCCCTCTCCAACGCCTGCCTAAACCTCATTGAATACTGGGATTCCGGGCCAATCGTGAAGCTGCTGAACGATACTTGCCATCTTCGGATGCCGGGGGAGCCGGGTCCTTGACGTCATTCTGAGGCGGCAGCCGAAGAATCCGGCGCTC
>JBKJZI010000371.1:0-1764 GCA_046715155.1 Chthonomonadales bacterium
AGGGGTTGTGAAAGTATTCCCTAGCTTTGAATAGCGACAGGAGCATTCGGAACGCGCGTCGAACTTACGGGCATATTCGTCGTTCCGGAGACACGCCTTTGGGATTCCGCTTTCATCCGCCTCCCGCTGAACGGTTGTTCGGCTATGACCCAGTCCGAGACCTTCCGGAGAACCATCTGGCTCGTTTTGTGGAGATGGTAGTAGAGGAAGCGTGCTCGCCTCTTCCCAAACCGGGGCCGGGACAACCGGCCTATGACCCTCGGCTCTGTTTGAAAGTGCTGGTCTACGGGTATGCGACCGGTGTGCGTTCTTCCCGCCAGCTCGAGCGTCTCTGCCGGGAGAGCTTGCCCTATTTGTTCTTGACGCGCGGGGAGGCGCCCTCTTACCGAACGCTGTGCAGCTTCCGCCGCGCGTCGGAGGAGGAGATCGAGGCGGTGCTTCTGGCGCTCTATCAGGTGGCGGCCGAGGAGGGTATAAGGCGGTTGGGCCGCATTACGGTCGACAGCACCAAGATGCGGGCCCATGCCAGTTCGGAATCGGTGGTCCCGGCGCGCGAGTACGAAAAGATCAAGGCCGAGTTCGCACGCATTCTGCAAGAAGCCGAGGAAACGGACGAACGGGAGGAATCGGAAGGCCGCTCCGACCCGCTTTTGGATCGCCCCGTTAAAAGGGAACAGATGCGCGATATTCTCCGGCGGATACGCAAGAAGGGGGCGTCCGCGGAGCTCGCAGAGACCCGAGCCCATTCTCCCCAGATGCTTGAGCGCTTGGCGGGATCGCTCCAGCAGATCGAGCAGGCCACAGCGCAAGGCCGCAAGCACGTCTGCTTGACGGACCCGGATTCGCGGATGATGAGCGAAGGCCGGGAGAAGGGCATCCGCCAATGCCACAGTTTCGAGGTCGCCGTCGATAACGGGCTGATCGTGGCCGGAGGAAGCTGCCAGGACAATTTCGACACGGCGCGACTTCAGCCTTTAGTGGAAGCGGCCGAAAAGAACGAACCCGCGGGCGTCCAGGCGGTGGATGCCGACTGCGGCTACTACAGCGGCGATGCGGTGGGCCGGCTGAGAGAAGCGGGAGTCGATACCTGCATCCCGGATTCCAATACCGCTTGTGACCTGCACCGGAACCAACCGATCGGAACAACCCGTGCGCGCAGTCAGGGCCGGGTGGCGTTCGTTTACGTCGCGGAGGCGGATCGTTTCACCTGTCCGGAAGGCAACGAGCTTTTACCGTACGAAGAGCGGCAGGGTTTTGGAAAGTGGATGAGGATCTATCGAGCTCGGCGTGATTGCACGCCTTGTCCCCGCAAAGACGAATGCCTCGTCCGGCCGAACGCCAAGCGCAGAACGGTCAAAGTCGGCCGCTACGACACCCTCCTGGAAGCGGCCAGACAACGCTTTGCGGACAAGGAGCATGTAGATCGATATCATCATCGTGCCGAAGCGGTGGAAACGGTCTTTGGGTTCCTGCGCGGCGCACTAGGATATTCTCGGTGGCTGCTTCGCGGTACCGTCGGAACGGCTTCCGAGGCGCGGTACTTCAAGGCCGCCTACCAGATCAGAAAGGTCCATCGGGCATGGGCTGCTTAATCGGGCAACGAGGTTCTGCACAAAGGGAACTTCGATTCCGCCTCCGCCGGTCTGCAAGACCGCCGGACGACGCTCATTCCCAATCGTAATCGATAATCGTCAAAGTAATTCGGCCAGCGCAAGGCTAAGAGCACCGAGCAGGGCCTCGTTAGCTGGAACTTTCACAACCCCT
>JBKJZI010000372.1:0-11704 GCA_046715155.1 Chthonomonadales bacterium
ACAGATCGTCGAAGGATCTCGGCAGATCGCTGTTGCTTGTCGCTCAAGGTGATTGTCCCCATGCTTAAGAGTATGCGGACATTTTCCCTGAGCAGTTAACGCGGACATATTCGCTGAGCAGTCACACATCTTCCACACTCGAATTGACATCGTTCCCACCCCTCTGCTATACTCTCAACGACGGGGTCGCCGCTGTTTTCGCCTCCTCGTTAAAAGTATGAAACCGTCCGGCGCACGACGTAGTGCCGCCCGCAGAACGTTCTTGACTCCTGACAGCATTCGGGACAGGGACGTTTTTTTGTGCCATCCGTTTCGAACGGCCCCCAAAAGCGGGTAGATTCCGCCCGTACGATGGGTTCGCGGCCGCTCGATTGCCCTAAAACCGGATTCAACACTCTCACAAAGGAGACGAATATCCCGATGACCCCCCGAGAAGTCATCGACCTCGCCACCGAGCGCGAGGCGAAGATCGTGGACGTGCGGTTCGTGGACCTTCCCGGCACCTGGCAGCACTTTTCCATGCCCGTAAGCGTCCTGTCGGAAGAGACCTTCCAGGAAGGGATCGGTTTTGACGGTTCCTCCATTCGCGGATTCCAGAAGATCAACGAGTCCGACATGCTGCTTATACCGGACCCGGATACCGCGTTCATGGACCCGTTCACCGATGTGCCGACGCTGAACATCATCTGCGACGTCGAAGACCCTATCACCCGCGAGCGCTACAGCCGCGACCCGCGAAACGTCGCCAAGAAGTCCGAGCAGTACCTAAAAAGCAGCGGCCTGGCGGACGTGGCGTACATCGGTCCGGAGGCGGAGTTTTATATCCTGAACGACGTGCGCTTCGACTCGCAGCCGAACGCGGGCTACTACTTCCTCGACAGCGATGAGGGAATCTGGAACTCCGGCCGCGACGAGAAGCCCAACCTGGGATACAAGATCAAGTACAAGGGAGGCTACTTCCCGGTACCTCCTTCCGACTCGCTGCAGGACCTG
This sequence comes from Chthonomonadales bacterium, assembly GCA_046715155.1. GTDB lineage: Bacteria > Armatimonadota > Chthonomonadetes > Chthonomonadales > CAJBBX01 > JBKJZI01. Next base: position 994 of record JBKJZI010000372.1, read on the forward strand.
CGCACGGAGATGATGCTGACGCTCATCGAATCCGGCGTGGAGTGCGAGGTGCAGCACCACGAAGTCGGCACCGCCGGCCAGTCCGAGCTGGACATCAAGTTCGGCCCGCTCGTGAAGACCGCCGACAACCTGATGAAATACAAATACATCATCAAGAACGTGGCGTTCCAGAACGGCTATACGGTTACGTTCATGCCGAAGCCGATCTATGGCGACAACGGCTCCGGAATGCACTGTCACCAGTCGCTCTGGAAGGGCGGTCAGAACCTGTTCTTCGACGAACGCGGTTATGCCGGACTCTCCGAGATGGCTATCTATTACATCGGCGGAATCCTGAAGCATGCCCCGGCCATCCTGGCGTTTGCGGCCCCCTCCACGAACTCCTACCGCCGCCTGGTGCCCGGCTATGAGGCGCCGATCAACCTGATCTACTCACAGCGAAACCGCTCGGCGTGTGTCCGGATTCCGATGTACTCCAAGTCGCCTAAAGCCAAACGGATCGAGTTCCGCGCTCCGGACCCCTCGTGCAACCCGTACCTGGCCTTCCCGGCGATGCTAATGGCCGGACTGGACGGAATCGAGAACCGCATCATGCCGCCGGACCCCATCGACCGAGACCTGTACGAGATGGAGCCGGAGGAGCGCCACGGAATCAAAATGACCCCCGGCAGCCTGGCCGAGACCCTGGACGCGCTGGAAGCCGACCAGGAGTTCCTCCTCAAAGGCGGCGTCTTCACCCGTGACATCATCGAGCAGTACATTGACTACAAACGGATCAACGAGGTCGACGCCGTAGCCCTAAGACCCCACCCCCACGAGTTCTCGCTCTACTACGACTGTTAACCATCGCCGTAAGTATGGTAACCGCCGCCCGATCCTCTGGGCGGCGGTTGTGATTCAGGGCTGCGGTTGTTTCGAGTACGTCTTGAGTCAGGCTCGTTACCGCGTGCAGATCACGTGTAGATGCCACCAGCCGTACTTGCTCCCCGGCTTGGTACCATGAATCTTTACATCGCCATCCTCAAATCGCAGGGTTTGGTAATCGATTTTCGCCTTTGCGTTCGTGGATGACCAATTGTAAACGTGCCGTTGCACGATTGCGAGATGACCGAGTGCGCCATCAGTGTACACAGCCTGCAGCTCGGCGATGGTTGGCATCCGCCAGTCGGTTTGCCCGCCCTCTGAAAGGTTGTTGCAGTACGTGGACTGGTCTGCCCAGGATGCGCTCCCGTCCCGCTGCAGGCTCCAAACCCGCCCGGTCGTCAAGTCCTTGCAGCCGCCGTCCACGGATGCGAAGCTCGAATCGTCAGGGACGACGCAGTCACCCGGCGCCCCTGCAAATCGCATACCGAGATTCGCGGTGAGAAGCGCAAACATGAAAAACACGCCGATCAATTCTCTACCGTTTGAGATGCGCATGCTGGATTCTTCCTTTTCGTTGAAGTCGTTGTCTCGTCAGCAGCAGTTCGGAATCCATCCTAACAAGTGACCCTGAAGAATCTCTGAAACGCTGCGAACGAGCGATCAGGAGAAGCGCAGATGCCCGCGCCAATCACAACGCGGGCTACTTGAGAATAGTTACTTACCGGGGAATATAGACGTAGGCATACAGGCTGACACCATCGCTCGCGTCGCCGACGATCCAGCCTGCGTCGCTGATCTTAACCGCGCTGCGAAGCTCCCACTTGGAGCCTTTCGGGCGGAACCGGTTGAGGTCGGTGAGTCTTGTTTCCCCAGGTTTCCAACGAAAGGCGCGGCGGGGCGAGTCGAAACCCTGGCGGGTAGTCGAGTCTCCTACCAGCGTCCCGGCGTCATTGATCGCGGAGCCGGCGCTAAAGTACCCGCCCAGAGTGCCCAGGGATTGTATTGGGGCGGTGGGGCTCGCGAGGTAGCACGCCCGCATCACGCTCCCATTGTAGTGCGACCCGGCAATTCGACTGTTCTGGTTTATGTCGTTTGGATACGCGATTCCGAGTGCGCGGGCCGCCCCGTTCTCCCAGAAGTGTCCCGTTCCGTTAGCGTCATTGCTTCCTTCATGGAACAGTACCTGCCCGATCGAGTTGACCCCTACGGCGTACCGCCACACTATCGCAGAGTCGTTCACGATAGGATCTACGACGCCGGTCATCAGGTTCAAGCGGTAGGCGACGCCTCGCCATGAGACGCCGTCGAAGTATATGCCTGTTCCGACAATATAGCCCGAGTCAGAGATGTCGTAAGCGCTGTCGAATCCCCAATCCGACCGGTCCCGAACTCCGTCGTTGTCGAGGTCGTTAAGGTTACGCAGGCCGATTCCTGGCTGCCAGATGAAAGCAACACTGGACATTCTGTCGCGCGGATCGGTCGAATTCGGGTCAATGGGGGTGACGCTCGCGTGGCCGACCACGTCGTCGGTCCCGTTGATAGCTTTCGCGTCGACCCCTTTGCCCGCTTCCAATTCGCCGATCAGGGTCTTCTCAGACGATTCGGCTATCCGGTTGTTGTTCGCGTCAATCCATAGAGCGGCCTGATCTCCGGACATGAAAAGCACATGTCCGTGCTGGTTGACGTCCCTGGCGCCCGCGGCAGTCGCTCCCGGCAGCGGACTCAAGAGAACCAGATCGTAGGCAGACTGCGCACTCGACGACGCCGAGAGCGCGAAGAGCGGAATTAGCAGCCAGAGAATTCGAGCCGCAGAGGCAAAACGTGCAGACGTCCTTTTCATAGCATCCCTCCTTTGGGGAATTGATCGATCGCCTTCCAGTGATTCTAAGAAGTGTGAGGCCGGAGGGAAAGCGCAGCTCGTCTGGCCTCCGCCCGCTGCACGGCGTTTTTGAGCTCGATTCGCTATTTCGGGCAAGGGAAAGCACTGCGAGTGAGCCGCGGCTGACCACTCCCGGTCCTCGCGCTATTATGCTTACCGACCCTGAAGAATCTCTGAAATATCCGATTCGTCCGGCTCTTAACGGGGGATTACTGCTGTAAAGCGAGATGCACGGCCTGATCAGCGGTGAGCGTAGTTCCTTCCGCCCACGCGGCTTCGAAAGCGCTCGCGCCAGTACTGGCGCGACAGACGTTGATCTGCTGGACGTATTTATCGTTTTCAGCCGGGGACTGGCGCGCGTTTAGCTCTTGTCTAAGAACGGAAGCAGCCGCCCATAAGCGCGCCGCGAATTCGCCAAGACCTTGTGCGGCACGCACGGCCGCGGCGGCTTCCAGGGATACGGCGATCGCCCGACGATCCCCGAGATGCCAGAAGATTTCCAGGGATTCCCCGTGAAGAGCGCGCGCGGATTCGTAATCTTCCTCCTCGAAGGCGACGCTGCCGAGGTTGTTGAGCGATGCGGCGATTCCCCAGCGCTCACCAATCTCCCGCTTGATCATGAGGCTTTCTCCGTGGAACGAGCGGGCCGAGTCTAAGTCAGCCTGACGATAGGCGAGCACGCCGAGATTGTTAAGGGAATTGGCGGTCGAAGATCGATCTCCAATCTCTCTGAAGATCGCGAGACTCTGTTCATAGAGCAGGCGGGCCCTTGAAGTATCTCCACACTCGCAAGCAACAAATCCTAAGCTTGCGATAGAGGACGCAACTCCATGCCGGTCTCCAATCTCTTTACGGATAGCCAGACTCTTCTCGTACTTGGCGCGCGCCTCTGTGAAGTCGCCCTGATAGAGCAGGATGTTACCGATATAGCTTAGCGCTTTGGCGATGCCATATTTGTCTTGTATCTGCTGATACAGGCAGAGGCTTTCTTCTAATAGCGCGCTGCCTTCATCGTATGCGGAGGCGCCAATACAATTCAGCGCAAGGCCGCTGAGGGCATCGGCCACTCCGCGCCGATCGTCGATTTCTCGAAATCTCGTCAGGCTCTCTCCCCACAACAATCGAGCGTTTTCGTAATTCCCCTGCTCCATCGCCGTCCACGCCAGAACACTTTGTGCTCTCGCAATACCCCCGCATTGCTCGGCGGCGCAATATAGAGACCGCGCTTCCATTGCGAAGCCCTGCGCCCCGTCAAAGTCTCCCTGGCGATTCGCCAGCTCGGCGGTCGTTACCAAAAGCGCCGCACGCGATGAGTCTGGCAATTGTGCTCGAGCGAGCAGCTTCGTAAGCCAATCGCGGCCCTCGGAGAGCTGGCCCCGAAGACCCCAGTAGTCGCCCAGCTTTTCGGCGAGGACGATTCCAAAATCGACAGCGTCTGGCTCTTCCAGGGCCATCGTAAGTACGGCGCGCAGGTTGGCGCGCTCTGAGTCTAGCCTCCGCGCCCAGCGGGCGACCTCTGCCCCATGGAGATGGGAGGAAGCCTCCGACGCCAGATCTTGGAAGTATCGTAGATGGCGCAGTCGCAACTCCTTTTGTTCGGAAGCGGGAAGCAAGCTCCAGCCGAATTCGCGGACGGATTCGAGGACCCGATACCGCGTCCCGAATTCGAGCTCATCCACCTGAACCATGGATGCTTCATGGAGTTGGTAGAGGAGTTCAAAGGCCAGCGGCTCCTCGCATACCTCTGCAGCCGCCTCTACACCGCATCCACCATGAAAGACAGACAGGGAGCAGAAGAACGGCCGGAGCTCGGCGGGCATGAGGCCATAGCTCCAATCCAGCGCGATCCTCAGTGACCGGTGACGCTCTTCAACGTCCCTCCTTCGACTGACGAGGAACTCGAAACGGCGGTCGAGCTCGTCGACAATTCGTTCCGGAGAGAGAATCTGCGCCCGCGCGGCGGCAAGCTCAATCGCGAGCGGAAGGCCATCTAACCGTTCACAGATGGAGATAATGGCTTTCGCGTTGCGATCCGTCAGTTGAAAATGTGGTCTAACCTGCTGCGCCCGATCCAGGAAGAGGCTGACCGCGTCCGATTCCGCCAGTTCTTGCAGATCATCCATTTGCGCGGGCAGGGAAAACGGCTGAAGCGCAATCTGCTGTTCACCCGATAGATTCAGGGACTGACGCGAAGTTACCAGGATCGAGAGACTTGGACACTGTTCCAAAAGACGCCTTACGATCTCCGGTCCTTGATCGACGAGTTGCTCGAAGTTGTCTAATACGAGAAAGCTTGGAGCCTGGCCCAGAGCCCAGACAGCCTGCTGGAAAGGGTCCCCCCCTGCCAGCGGGTCGACCCCCAATGCATCAAGGATTGCGGGGGCTATGTGAGTGGGGTCCGTGACAGTCGCCAGAGAGACAAACCAGACTCGAGAATCGAAGCCGGGGGCCGCGCTTTCGGCAATTCTTACGGATAGGCGCGTCTTGCCGACTCCGCCCGGTCCCGTAATGCTGATCAATCGACGGCCGTCGCGAATCCACTCTGCGACTAGATTCGATTCGGTGCGCCGGCCGAAGAATCTGCTCAAATAAAGGGGCGTAGATACCCGGCAAAACGCCACGACCTCTCGTTCTGGGACGCTTGGAACCGCTACCGGAGCAGCAGCGTTCACGACCTTGAGACGACTGTACGCCGACTCGACCCGCTCATGAAGGACCTGAAGATTCCGCTGCTCTTCCAGGACCCAGTCGTCATAGTGTCCCGGCAAGAACTCGCCGGTGTAGCATTGGATGGCTCGGCAGAGGGCAGAGAGCCGTTTGTCGACAGTGCTGGCGCTTCGCGCTTCCGAAATCGCTGCCCGAAACTCCGCCACGTCGCTCGTCACGGTCTCGGGATTCAGGCAAACCGTCAATCGTTCGGCCTGAACTATGGCGCCGGCCGGCAGTCCAGGCGGCTCAAGCTGGCGGCGGAGAGAAGTAAGAGAGTTGCTCAGTCGCGATCGTCCCGCTTCCGGGGTGGCGTCCGGCCAGAGCATGTCGATCAAGACCTCGCGCGGATGACGCACCCCCGGCTTGTACGCCAGGCGCGCCAGGAGGAGCGCCGTCTTTTGCGTGTTGAAGCGGGTGATCCTGCGATCCCGCATCTCGACGGATATGCCCCCGAACAGTCGTATACTGCAGAGCGGCCGATGAGCGGAAGGTTCGGATGACATTGGAATCGCTTATGAATGAAATTGCGGGTCAATTCGCGATACGCCACGAAACTATTCACTTAACTGACAGAAATGCCCTGCCGACATGTCCGGCTCGTTTCGACCCTCGCACTAAACCAGATGTGGAATTTAGGAATGGCAAAATGGTATCATCCAATACCATGAAGGCAAACATTACAATTGATCGAGCCGGCCGCGTGGTGATTCCAAAGGCGATTCGAGACTCCCTTCGCCTTGAACCGGGGGATTCGCTCGAGATCGAAGCGACGCCCGATGAGATCAGGCTCAAACCCGTGCACGAAACGCAGCCGCTCGTTCGAGAAAATGGTATGTGGGTCTTCCGGACTGGGAAGAGTGTTTCGACCGAAACTCTTCTGGAATTGATTGACCGTGTGCGAGATGAACGCATGGACATGCTTCTCAAATGACGGCCTACCTGGATACCTCCGTTCTAGTATCTGCGTTTTGGGCGGATCACGAATATCACGAGCGGAGTGCCCAGGTTGTCAAAGTACATTCACCATATTTAGCCGCATGTTCAGCCCACTCGATTGCCGAATTCTATGCCGTCACTACGAGATTGCCCATTAAGCCACGGGTTCGACCTGAACAAGCGATGCTGTTTCTAGAAGAGCTCCAGGCCCGGCTCGCGATCGTTTCCCTGGACTCGACTGAATACATCGATACATTACGCGAGCTGTCCGATCGGGGCATCGCCGGGGGCCGCACCTATGACGCTCTGCACCTTCGATGTGCGCGCAAAGCGGAATCGACCACGATCTATACATGGAACGTAAAGGACTTTCAATCCGTCGCGCCGGATCTTGCGGACAGAATCATGACTCCCTGAAGCAGCGCCGTTCATCCCCGCCCTTCGTTTTCCCAATAGGAGAACTTGATGCGAACAATCCTCCTTCCAGCCTGCTGCCTGATCGTAGGCGCTCTCTGCGCTGCGGATTCGGAACCACAGCATAAGGTGATCCTGGATACGGACATTGGGGATGATGTGGATGATGCTTATGCGCTGGCGCTGTTGACTTCGCTGCCGAACGCGCGGATTCTGGGGGTAACGACGGCTTTCGGGCAGACAGCCGAGCGGGCAGAGGTCGCAGCCAAGCTGTTGAGCGTTATTGGGCGGAAGGATATTCCAGTTTACGCGGGGAGACGAGGCGCGGCGGAGATCCGACGGCAGTATGATTGGGCGCGCGGATTCCGCGCAGGAGCGATCAAAAAGCAATCGGCCGTCGCCTTCATGCGGAGTCAGATTCTGCGGAATCCCGGAGAAGTGACTCTGATAGCTGTTGGGCCGTTGACAAACCTGGGGGACCTTCTGACGCAGCACCCTGAGGTGAAGGCGAAGATCAAGCGCATCGTGATCATGGGCGGCGCGGTCTACGCCGGCTACAGCAATCAGGGTCCGCCGATTCCGGAGTGGAACATCAAGTGCGACCCGCAGGCCGCAAAGGTAGTCTTCTCCAGCGGAGTTCCGCTCACCATGGCTGGCCTGGAAGCAACGTCCATGATGCAGCTCGACGAGGAGCGGCAAAAACGACTATTCGCCGCCGGGAAGCCGCTCACGGACCCCCTGGCGGCGCTCACGAACCTCTGGGGCAACAAGATTCCGGTCCTCTTCGATCCGGTGGCGGTCGCCTTTGCGCTAGGACATCGTTTCGCGGAATCGGAATACGTCGGCGTAAACGTCGAAACAGACGGGCTAACCAAGCTAACAAGCGGAACGCCGAACGCCACCGTCTTGGTCAAGCCGCGAAAAGACGCATTCCTGGATTGGTACGTGGACACGGTCGCGGGCAGTTTGAAGAAATGAAGCGCATCGAGTGCATCATCCGTCCAATGAAACTGGATGAAGTCAAGATCGCTCTCGGCGAGATCGGGGTTACCGGCATGACCATCATGGACGTGCGCGGCACCGGACGACAGGGCGGCCATCGTGAAAGCTACCGGGGCGCGGAATACACGATCGATCTGCCCACAAAGGTGAAGATCGAGATGATCGTAAGAGATGAGGACGTGGACGAGATAGTAGAGACCATTCTGGAGCACGCTCGCACGGGCGAACACGGCGACGGCAAGATCTTCATCCTTCCAATGGAAGAGGCGGTCCGAATTCGCACCGACGAGCGTGGGGATGAGGTCCTCTAGGAGACAGGGATGCGGACGCACGTTCAGATACTGGCCTGGATCTACATCGTATTCAGCGGATTCCACGTCTTGATGGGTCTGCTGATGTTCCTCGCATTTCTAGGCATCGGCGCGTTTGCCGGGATTGCGGGGGCCCTGCCGGCGATTCCGATACTGGGCGGGGTCGGCGCTTTTGTATTTATGTTTATCCTCATCGTCTATCTTCCCGGTCTCCTCGCTGGGATCGGAATGCTCAGCTACGCGCCGTGGGCGCGTATTCTGGCCATAATCATTTCCATTCTTCAACTCTTCTATTTTCCGGTTGGTACGCTGCTGGGCGCATACGGCCTCTATGTATTGTTTAATCCCGAAACCGTGCGCCTGTTTGAGGGCCGCTCATACTGACATAGTCGCGGCCGTTCTGGCGGGTTTAACGGTCGGGTATCCTTCCGGTATGCAAATCCGGATTCAGAATCTCACGCTCACCAAGAAGCACCCCCTTACCATCAGCCGCGGCACTTCGTCGTCTACCGAAGGTCTTCTGATCGAAGTCGAGCACGACGGAATCACCGGCCTGGGGGAGATGGCGCCGGTGAACATCGGCGATGGCCCGGAGACCGCGGAAACGGCTCGCGCGGACTTTGAGAGGTGGATTCCGTCGCTCGAATCATTGGCCCCCTGGGAGATGCAGAAGGTCGAATCCGCGCTGCAGGATTCCGGTGGGGGGCGGGCCGCCCGCGCAGCTTTAGATTTCGCGCTCTATGACTGGCTGGGCAAAAAAGCGGGACTGCCGGTGTATGCGCTTCTGGGCGGCGACCCAGCGCGTATTCAGCCGACTACGCTGACGGTCGGCATCAACCCGCCTGAAGTGGCGCGCGAGCGCGCGCGGGAGCTGCTGGAATGTGGGGCGCTCAAGCTGAAAATCAAGCTCGGCAGCCCGGATGGGGCGGAGGCTGATCGCGCAATGTTCGAGGCGGTCCGACAGGTCGCGACACCCAGAATCGGACTACGGGTGGACGCTAACGGCGGGTGGACGGTCGACTCCGCTCGGCCGATGATCGCCTGGCTCGCGCAGCGTAGCGTCGAGTATGTTGAGCAGCCGCTGCCACTGGGTCAGGAAGCCGATCTCCCGCTGATATTCCGCGATTCTCCGATTCCGATCTTCGCGGACGAAAGCTGCAGGACTTCCGCTGACGTTCACAAGCTTGCCGACCGCGTCCACGGAATCAACCTCAAGCTCATGAAAGCCGGCGGAATCCGCGAGGGGCTGCGAGTCATCCACACCGCCCGCGCCAACGGACTGCAGGTCATGATGGGCTGTATGTCCGAATCCTCCCTCGCCATCGCCGCCAGCGTCCACCTCTCCCCCTTCGCCGACCACCTCGACCTCGACAGCCACCTCAACCTCGCCCCCGACCCTTGCTGCGGACTGGAATGGAGGGACGGGCGAGTTCTGCCTTCCACCTCTCCCGGGTTGGGCGTCCTTATTAACGAGATCGAATCAGTGAATGCGGACCGTTCTTGACGTCATTCTGGAAGAATCCGGCTCACACGATGGCAAAGCCCTGTTTCGTCTATATCATGGCTAACCCGTGGTCCCATGTCCTCTACACGGGCGTGACCGGCAACCTTGTCGTCCGGGTGAAACAGCACAAAGATCGAAGCCATTCTGGATTCACGCAAAAGTACAATGTGACCAGCCTCGTCTACTTTGAAGAATTCGATGGTCCGAAAGCAGCGATCGAGCGGGAAAAGGAGATCAAGTCGTGGCTTCGTAGGAAGATCGAGCTTATCGAGAGTGCGAATCCGAACTTCGAGGACCTGAGCCACGGCTGGTATTCGGAGTCGCCGTCAAGCAACCAGGCAGCCGGATTCTTACAGAATGAGGTCAAAGACCCGGAAGTTCAAACGGAGTTGCATAAAAGGTGGGGCTGACCATATCCAACCGCCTCGCTCTGCTGATGCACGGAGCCGTGCAGTCCTCATACGGCAAGATGGGGTTTGGGTTGATGCGTTACGGCGTCGCGCCGACGGTGGTGGTGATAGACCGCGACATGGCCGGGCGGAATCTGCAGGAGCTCACGGGGATTCCGTGCGATGCGCCGATTGTGGGGACGGTTGCGGAGGCACTCCCTTATAGGCCGGATACACTGGTCCCGGCGGTGGCTCCGGCCGGCGGGACGCTACCCGCGGAATGGTGGGAGGATATCAAGCAGGGGGTCGCCGCCGGACTGAACCTGGTGAACGGACTTCACCGCCCTCTGGCCGGCGATTCTGAGTTGACGGTACTGCTTCAGCCTGGACGGTGGATCTGGGATATACGGCAGGAGCCGCCCGGCCTGGAGAACGGATTGGGGCGGGCGAGGGACGTTTCCGCCAAACGTGTCCTTTTTGTCGGAACGGACATGGCGAACGGGAAGATGACCGCTGCCATCGAGATGGACCGGGCCGCTCGTGCCCGTGGGATCCGCTCGAAGTTCCTGGCCACGGGCCAGATCGGAATCGCAATCGCCGGGGAAGGTATCGCGTTGGATGCGGTTCGCATCGATTTCGCAACCGGCGCGGTAGAGCAGATGGTTCTTCGCCATGGGTTCGACAATGATGTACTGTTCATCGA
>JBKJZI010000373.1:0-6540 GCA_046715155.1 Chthonomonadales bacterium
TCAGGGTCGACTCCGTCCTGCGCGAAGAGTCGTTCTCGCAGCAGCTTCCGCCGTTCCGAGCGTTCCCACTCCTCGAGCGAGTCGCCCAGTGGTCCGCCGGTAACGGTCAAGCACCCCAGGTCCAGCAGCCCGAGACCGCGCAATCGCAGCATCACCTCGGGAACGCCACCGGCGAGGAAGACTCGGACGGTCGGATGACCCACCGGTCCATTCGGCAGCGCATCCACCAAACGCGGCACGCGGAGATTGATCTCGTGCCAATCCTCCACGGTCGGCCGTCGCAGCTTTGCCGCATGCCCGATGGCCGGAATGTGCAGCAGCAAATTGGTCGAACCTCCAACCGCCGCATGAACCACCATCGCATTCCGAATGGCGGAGTCCGTTACGATTTCCGCATTCCGTATTCCACCTTCTGCGAGCCTCAACAGGGCCAGCGCCGAGCGCCGCGCCATGTTTACCCAGATCGGCTGCCCGGACGGCGCAAGTGCGGAATGCGGAAGCGCCAACCCGAGGGCTTCGCCGACCACCTGCGCGGTGGCGGCCGTGCCGAGGAATTGACAGCCGCCGCCCGGGGAGGCGCAGGCCCGGCAGCCCATTTCAGACGCTTCCTTGAGTGTGATGAGACCGTGGGCAAAGCGGGCGCCAATCGTCTGCACCATCCCGGCGTCTTCGCCCTTCTCCGGCGGGAGCGTTACCCCACCCGGAATCAGGACCCCCGGCAGATCGCGCAGCGAGGCCAGCGCCATCATCATGGCCGGCAGTCCCTTGTCGCAGGTGGCTACGCCGAGGACGCCTTTGCGGGTGGGGAGCGAGCGGATGAGGCGGCGGAAAATGAGCGCGGCGTCGTTGCGGAACGGGAGGCTATCCATCATGCCGGTCGTTCCCTGCGAGCGGCCGTCGCACGGGTCGGTGCAGAATCCGGCGAACGGGATGCCTCCGGCTTTACGGAGCTCTTCCGCCGCCGCCTGCATCAGCAGCCCTACTTCCCAATGGCCGGTGTGATAACCGAGCGCGATGGGCGTACCGTCCGGCGCGCGGATTCCCCCCTGAGTGCTCAAGATGAGGAACTCCGGCCGGCCGAGCTCGCGCGGATTCCACCCCATGCCGGCGTCCTGGGTCAGCCCGAAGAGGTCGCCGCTGGGCCGCTCGAGAAGCATCTCCTCCGTAAGCGGCAGCGCGCCCGGAGGTCCGGGCGCGCAAGTCGGCACGTCATAAAGAATCGGGTCTTCCGATTCGAAGAGGTTTAGTCTCACTTGTTTGCCAAAGTACCGTCCGGGCATCTAAATGCCCATTTAGAGTAGTCCTCCTGCGGACGAGCGAACGACCTTAATCTGTCCGGAGGACAGTTCCCACCAGACGTGGATTTCAATCCGCGTCTAGTCCCAGTTGCCCGAACCGATCGCCTGCTTGACGGTGAGCTCTTCGCGGATTCGCTCTAAGAGCCGTTTCGTTGCGCGGATTCCGTCCGGCTCGCTGAGGCGGCTGCCTTCATACTCGACTCCCACCCAGCCGCGGAATCCGTGCTTGACGAGGACAATTTGCATCATTCGGCGGAAATCGGTTGCGGTTTCCTCGCCGTCCGGGCGAAAATCGTGGGATTTGGCGCTGACGCCTTTCGCAAACGGCATCAGCTCATCCGTGCCCAGGTAGCGGTCGTACTCCTCATTTGGGCCTACGCGGAAGTTACCGAAGTCGGGAAGGGTGCCGCAGCGTGGATGGTTCACGGTTCGCATTACCTGTGCCAGCCACTTGCCGTTGGAGCTAAGCCCGCCGTGGTTTTCCACGATGACGTTCAGCCTCTGTTTAGCGCCATATTCCGTCAGCCGCCGAAGTCCGTCTGCGGCCAGCTTCACCTGCTCGTCCCAATGCCCGGCGCTCGCGGCATTCACTCGGATGGAATGGCAGCCAAGGTATTTTGCGGCATCCACCCATTTGTAGTGGTTCTCGACCGCAGTAGTTCGTCGCGCCGAATCCGGGTCTCCAAGGCGGCCCTCGTTATCGCACATGATCAGCACGTTCGTCACGCCGTGGTCGCGCGACCGCTTCTTCAGCTCGGCCAGATACTTCTCGTTCTTCGCCTTGTCCATGAAGAACTGGTTCACATACTCCACGCCGTCGATACCGAAGTCCTGCCTCGCAACTCGCGGGAAGTCCAGGTTGTCCATCCGCTTCCCGAACAGCGCCTTGTTCAGCGACCACTCCGCCAGCGAGATTCTGAAAAGCTGACCGTGCCCCGCCAGAGATGAGTCCGCGAGTCCCGTCCCCACAGCTACGAATGCGGCACGCGATAGCAGTTCGCGCCGAGAAATCATATCGCTCAAATCCATATCCCCTACAAAAAGAATCGCCCCGATGGGTATCCGTCCACTTCACCAGGAAGCAGGCGGAATCCTCCGGCGATGAGGTCGTAATGGGGTAGATGAGGTTGTTACTACTTGGCCATGCGCTTGAACGGCAGCTCGATGTCTCGCACCTGCCCGTTGCGGTCAACCCGGATCGCGGCGTAGAGGCCGCCGTCGTCCTGTTTACGGTAGACCACCGACTTGAGGGAACCTTCGCCCTGATTCTCGAAGACCGCTTCCTTCCCGTCGAACTTGCCGAGCTTCATATGAAACGTGCGGCCGGGGATATCCTCGATCTTTGGGCCAACGTGTTTCACGGTCATTATGATTCCGGCGTCGGTCTCTTCCAGCAAGAGGAATTCGCGAATACCGGTCTTGCCGTCCGTCACCTGGCGCATCAGACCCATCATGCAGCCGCCGGCAGGTAGCGTCCAGTGCTCCTCCATCCTGGTATTCCCAACCTGCCGCTCCCAGGATCCAGCCAAGAACCCGAGCTGATCGAGCTTCGATTCCGGAGCCCCGGCCATACTCATGCGTCCAATGAAGAATCCAACCAATACCATTGTGCCTACGCTAACGAGCTTTACGGTGCGCACCGTTTGCCTCCTGGGCCAGAACGACCGATTACGAATACGAGTACGAGTTGAATTCGAACGCTCTACACCCTACACCCAGCCTCATCGCATTTCCTGGCCGCCGGTGACGTTAATCGCCTGGCCGGTCATGTAGCCCGCCTCGTCTGAGGCGAGGAAGATGACCGCGTTGCCCACATCTTCATAGGTGCAGCCGCGGCCGAGGGGGACCTGGGATTCGTACTTCTGGCGGACCTCCTCCACAGTGATTCCCTGCGTGTGGGCGTACTGCTCATAAAGACTGTCCTGCCAGAGCGTGCCGTCCAGCAGGTTGCCGGGGCAGACGGCGTTGACTCGTACTCCGTGTGGCGCCAGGTCCAGGGCGATCGATTGAGTCAGGCCGATTCCGCCGAACTTACTCGCGGCGTAGGCGCTGTTGCGGAAGCTCCCCTTCTTACCGGACTTGGAATTGATCTGGATGATTACGCCGCTTTTCTGCTGCACCATCACGCGGGCGGCAGCGCGGGCGCATAGGAAGTAGCCGAATAGGTTGACTTCCATCACCCGCCGCCAGTCCTCGATGGGAATCTCCGTGATATCGCCCGCCCTGAGGATTCCGGCATTCGACACCAGGATGTCGAGCGATCCGAAGGCGACCCGCGTCCGGGTGACCATCACCTCCACATCGTCGGGGCTGGTGACGTCCGCCTGGAAAGCCATCGTGCGGCACTGGTGCTGCCTCGCAATGGCTTCCGCGACCGATTCCGCTTTCTCTCCGTCGATGTCGCCCACCGACACCGCCGCGCACCCTTCAGTGGCAAGCCGATGTGCCAGCGCCTCTCCAAGCCCCTGCCCGGCGCCGGTGACCAGCGCGACCTTCTTTTCGAGTCGTCCGCTCATTCGAAACCATGAATTGAAACACGAAGAACACGAAGGACACAAAGTACCCGTTGAATAGTCTTAAGGTCTTCTTCGTGGTTCTTCGTACACTTCGTGTTCAGACTCCTCCCGCGATCTTCAGCAGCTCCGCCTCCGCCTCTTTCGTCCAGAACTGTCCATCCTGGAGCTTTTCGAATACAGTTGGATAGTGGGCTTTCAGCTCCGGCAGCGGAATCAGCGGCATGTCCGGAATCTGCGGGAAGATGAGAGTCTTGCCGGGGAAGCGACCTTCCTTCACGGCGGCAATTCCGTCTCGGGCGGCTTTCATCCCCCCGATGGCGGCGAGGGACATGTTGGTGGACAATTCGCCGGATTCCACCTTCTCCAGGGTTTGGCGCATGTCCGCGATGCTGGAGCCGGAGCTGCCGATGAACCGCACTCCTCGGTGGATAATGTCGTTCACGTCCAATTTCGCCATCGTTCCCCGCGCCACCCCTGCGAAGATATTAAACCAGCCGCCATCCGCAAGGAATCCGGCCGCGTGCTCGATGAGTGCCGCGACCGGCACCAGGGAGACAATATCGTCAAATCCGCGGTCGTCAGAGAGGCGGCGCAGCTCGGAATCGAACTGCTCGGGCGTCAGCTCCTTCGGATTCAGCGTCACCAGTTCGACGCCGCGTTCCTTCGCGGAAGCGCCGAACCTCCCGGCCACGCTCGCAAGTCGTTCGGCATCGATGTCTGTTGCCACGATGCGCTTCGGCGGATTCGGAAGCTGAACCGCCCGCTGCACGTGCATCTGCCCCATCGGCCCGCCCGCCCCAATGAACCAGGTGATTCCGCCGCCAACCAGCTCCGCCGTCCGGTCCTCTCGGTAGGCATCGTCCACCCGATCCGTCGGCGTCCCCACGACATGGTGCCAATTATAGTGAATCCGCCCGATATCCAGCGAAACCTTGCGCGGAAACGTGCGCGTGGCAGCAAGGTTCATAATGCCGTGATCGGCAAGAGTCGAGGCGGCTCGCTCAACGGTCTCGGCAGAGACGGAACCGCCCACTAGGACATCGTCGAATCCGGCGCATCCTGTGTGCTCCTCCTTCAGCGCCTCCCAATCTCCTACCCGGTCGACGAGGATAATGCCCCGCTTGGCGAACCGATCCGCCATATGCAGGAGCGGACCGAAGTCGCCGACCGCGACCATCCCCGCGGGAGGATTTGCCGCGTCGATCACCCCCGTGAGGTCCGCTATCTCGTTTGCCTGCCCAAAAAGCATCAGGAGGTTGCCCCCCGGTTTGATTCCCGCGCGGCGCTGGATGACGTAGGCGGCGACGACACAGGCCCACGGTTCCACCAGCGCTGTCTCCGCGTAGCCATCTAACGGGCGAATCGGCAGCAGATAGCAGCCCTCGTCCCCTTCAATCATTGATTTTGGGATCACGCTGTATTCGGCCAGCCCGCCGCGAATCGCATAGCCATAGGCAACCGACGCGCCGTGGTAGAAGACGTCCGCTTGGATGATGAACCGGTCGCCTTCGCGAAATCGCCCGTGCAGCTCCCGGCCTACGCCAACTACCGTGCAAGAGACCTCATGCCCTAGCGTGACCGGGTCCGACTGCAGATTCCGACCAAGCATTCGTGGATGATTCGCACCGAGCGCGATGACCTTGGTGTCGGAGAAACAAAGGCCGCAAGCATCCTGCCGAACGAGCAGCTCATCGGAACCGAAGGAGGGAACATCCACCTCCTCCACCCGAAGGTTGTCCAGCCCCTCCCCATAAAGATGCCACCGCAGCATCCGCGCCGGAATCCGCGATTCGGTCACTTCGATCCTCCGATCAGGCGCTGGCGGTAGTGTTCGTCGGGGCGGGTGTGGATTCGGGCGACGTTTTCTGGGGTGAGGAAGCGCGGGCCGCCGAGGGCGTACGTGCCCAGCAGAATCCGGGCGGCTTTGACGTACATCGAGGTGATGGTCTCCACGTCGCGTGGGGTGGCGCCTAGGGCGATGAAGCCGTGGTTCTCCATAAGGATCACCTTTGGCGCCATGTTGTGCTCGAGGATGAATTCCTCGACCTGAGATCGAAGAAACCGTGCCAGCGGAATTCCGGGATCGGTGTACTCCACGTAGCAGACCGCAGGTCCGCAGCATACGATCTCATCCGGGAACATCCGCCCACTCACGGCTTCGCGAGGGTTCTGCGAACAGAGGATGGCATTCACCGCTATCGGGTGGGTATGGCCGACGAACCTGATACCTGGAAGTGAAAGAAGATAGGCGTGGAGGAATGTCTCGACGGACGGAAGGGGATTCTGGATTTTGGACTTTGGATTTTGGATTGAGCAGTGAACTAGCGCTTGTCTGACCTCGGAATCTGCGAGATCGGCTCCATTTAGCACTTGCAGGGCGCGATTCATCGAGACAAGTACGAAGCTGGATTCATCTGCCGTGCGAAGCTCCTTGCCGCTGGCCTTTACCAGGAAATTGGCGTCACCTACACGCGCCGACGTATTACCTTCGCCGAGGATGGCCAGGTCTCGCGAAGGATCGCCGAGACTGCGAGATAGAACGATCAGCTCTTGAAGAATGTTTGAGACGTCGGACATGGGCAATTCTACCGGCATTTTAGCATAGCCGTGAGCGGGCGGGCAAACTGGAGGTGATGAAAGCGTGACCGTTGAATCGTGGGGTAGTATCCTTTCATGAAAGAAAGGCGAGGGGCATCCATGGCGACGGAGAAGCTAGTGACGCGGCG
>JBKJZI010000374.1:0-2622 GCA_046715155.1 Chthonomonadales bacterium
GAGCAGAGGATTCCGTCTCCCCACCCGCCGAGGATGAACGTCCGGTCGTAGAACTCCGGAACGATCGTGCCGGCATACCCGGCGACCTGCACCAGGTAGACCATTACGTCCGGATTCACACGCTTCAGGTACGCGGCGATCAGCTTCGCCACGTCGATGTACGACCCATGCGGGCTCCACAGGAAGTCGCTGTACGCCTTCCCGTCGATCCCGAAGAGACCCCCGTGCCCGGCCTGCATGTCCGAGTAGATGAACACATGGTCCCACCGTTCCCGATTCCGGATCGCTTGTTCCCAGAAGAGCCAGATTCCGTTCTCGGTCCCGCCCCCGATATGCTTGCCGGCCTCGTCGGCCCGCCGGGCCGTGGTGAACACGGAATCCTGCTTGCGGACCGGGAAGGTCTTCAGCCGGTCTCCGAAGATTCCGACATAGCCTTCGTCCGCCCGCTTTCCCGTGATCGCCGCGGTCAGGTTGGCGATCTGCGCGATGTGCATCGTCCCCATGGTCGAAGTCGTGGTTCCCCAGGCCGAGCCGCTGTTATCGCAGAGGCTCATCAGCCGCCCTTCGAACCACGGCAGGTTGCCCATCGAGAGCTCCAGGCACCGCTCGATTCCGCTCAGTACGCGCTCCGGGGCGGTCTTCTCGACCGCCTTGAAGACCGAGTAGTAGCGGAAGGGAAGCTGCTTCCCGCCATTCGCGCCCGACTCCAGCCGTTCGATCCAGAGCTCCGGCGAAACGCCCTTCTCGAGCAGATTCCGCAGATTCCGGAGCAGGGCCATATGACCCATTTGCTCCAGCGCGGTCTCCCACGTCTCCCGATTCGATCCACCCGCCGAGACGATGGCTTCCCACGTCTCTCCGGTCGCCCGAAGGTCCCCGCCGGCGGCCCGCGATGGCCCCATGAGCCGGCCGATCAGCTCGCCCTTCGGATGGGACAGACTTGCGACATCCGCCGTTCGGATTCCGCGGCTCTCCATCCGGTACTTGGCCAGCGCGTAGGCATCGAAGCCTTCAAGAGCCTTCGCCCACGCACGCTTCAAGCTGTTCGGAATCGTCCGTCCATACTCCGAGAGCTGGTAGGCCATTCCTACCGACGGTTCGTCCGCCCGGGCGATGATTCCGGGAGCATACTTGTCGATCAGCGACATCGATGCCACCGTTCCCCGCGGAGTCCGCTGCGGCCCGCGCACCTTCTCGTGGTGAGCCGCCCGCACAAGGATCACCTGCGGAGTCGTCCGGATATGCTCTTCCCGGCGAAGCCTCACGGCCTCGTGCAGGGTCGCCTCCGCATCATGGTCCAGCGCCTGATTGATCGCCTGCTCCATAAGCTGCTTCGGGGTCAGCGACCGCCACTCACGCGGGTCCACCGCGTTCAGCGTCTCGCGCAGCCGGTCCAGATCTCGATCCGAGAGTTGAGCCCGGCTTGCAGTTGAACTTCGGCGTCGCGGCCGCTTGTCGCCGGAATCCGAAAAGTAATACATGGGCTCCCCGAAGAAGCAGGACGACGCCGCCAGCCGCAGGGCCATGATCGGATCAGACAGGAAGTAGCTGGGCCCACCCATCCAGTTAAGGTGCGCGCCTGATTCCGTCTCCCGCTTGGGCCGCGTCTGATTGATAAAAACCATCGTCGTTCCTCCTTCCTCTCGTTCTGGCCGCCCCTCCGCGGTAATGGCCCCAGCAGGACTCGAACCCGCTTCAGGACGTTGAAAGCGTCCCATCCTAACCCGTAGACGATAGGGCCGTGTTAGGGTGTAGGGGATCGGGTGTAGGGTGTACAGTCACACCACTCACCACTCACTCACTTACTCACTCACTCTGCTCCGTCGGGGCGGGTGGGATCGAACCACCGGCCTCCTGCTCCCAAGGCAGGCGCGCTTCCCCTGCGCTACACCCCGCTGATTTCGAGAATGGAAGAGGGGAGGAGTGGAAGAGTGGAAGAAACGAACGGGCTCTTCCGCTCTTCCACTCTTTCCCTCTTCCACTCTGTCCGTCCCCGGGCGGCCGAGGGGAGTTGAACCCCTGTCTTTCGGGTCACAGCCGAATACACTGACCGTTGTGCTACGGCCGCCATATTGCCCAGTAATCCAATTATCAGTAATCAGTGATCGAGTAAGGACAGTTGACTGATCACTGATTACTGATAACTGATCACTGATTACTGATAACTGATCACTTGCTTTTGGAGAGACAGGGGCTCGAACCCTGATCGGCTGCTTGCAAGGCGGCCATCCTGCCCGGTTGGACGATCTCCCCATTACCCCCTAGCCCCCTCACAGGGGGAACTGCTGGTCGTAACGCTGCCAAACTCACCCAAACGCTCGATCAATTCGAATCAGCTTCCGACTTGCGCTTCCCCCTTGAGGGGGTTAGGGGGTGAAACGCAAAACGGCCCGATCTGTTTGTTGTCAGATCGGGCCGTCGGTCAAATCCTGGGGTGAATCAGGTCAGACGCATGAACTCCGATCTGTCGGCGGGCGATTGAGCCGCGATTCCGGCTGGCGATGATCGCCGGCGACGGGCAGGCTCAGGGCCACGGACGCGCGCATCTCTGCGGCGCTCCCCGCAAAGAGGCCGAACCGTTTCCAGTCTTGGATTGTCTGGTAGGTACTGTTCATGACGTTT